>CAYMBX010000021.1:0-17568 GCA_964388785.1 uncultured Gammaproteobacteria bacterium | reverse complement strand
GTCTTTGCCCTTCACTCGTTTTAATAGTTCTTTACGCGGAATCTGTCGATCTTTTTCGTAAATTTCGAGGGAAACTTTTTTATTGGCGCGCAGCATTTTTAGTCCCTCATCCGGAATGTCACGCGTGGCAAACACATGAAAGGTCATACGGTTGTTATTTTGATTTTTTTGATCGCCAGTGCGGAAGGCCAGTTTTGCAAGATGCCGTTTTTCGCGCCATGCTTTTGGATGACCGATTCTGCGTTGAGGGTTCCAAGTGCAAGCGCATAATTCAGGTCCTCTGTTTTCATGTATCCGCACAAGAATCCGGACCCAAACGCATCACCGGCACCCGTGCGCGAGGTCGCTTTGGCTCCCGTGGTGCCTGCGTGCGCGATCCGGTTGTCTCGCCAAACGTATGAACCGTTCGTCCCGTCGGTGATCAGGCGGATTTTTCCTTCGCTGTGCAGAGCTTTGAACAAAGTACTGAGTGTCTTTTTTCCCGTGAGGAGTTTTGCTTCTTCCATGTTCATGTTCAGGATATCGACGTATGGAAGAACGGGCTCGATCGTTTTTATTCCATCCTTTAACTCACCTTTGCCTGGATTCCACATGATCTTTACGCCATGCGCCTGTGCATACGAGATGATTTTTTTTGAAAGTGTAATATTGCCGCCAAGCGAAGTGAGATAGATCCACTTCGTCTGTTCGCAACCACTCCAGTGAATGTCTTTGGTCTCAAATTGGGAAGAGACGCCGCGATAAACGAGCGCGGTGCGCTCCCCATCTTTCATCGTGAGCAAAACGGAAAATCCTGTTTGTCCACGTTTCACCACACGGATAAAATGCGTGCTTACCCCAAAGCCACTTAGCTCTTCAACGACATCTTTTCCGGAGGAGTCGTCACCAATGCGCGTCATGGTTGCTGTGTGGAATCCTAATGAACCGAACGTGGCGGCACTGTTTGTGGCGCCTCCTCCCGTTGAGAAGACGAGTTCGTCAATCTCAACTTTGCTGCCGAGTGCGACACATTCGCCAAGTCCCGACGGGAATTTTTTCGACTTAAGGGCAACGAATTTGTCCGAGACTAGAATCACGTCTCGTACCGCGGAACCAATGGTGATGACATCGAACATATAGTCATAGTATAGGGCAAAGTCGAGGAGACGTGGAGTCACGATACGAGGAGCTGACGCAGAACGAACGGGAGAATGCCGCCGTTGCGGAAATAATCGAGTTCAACAGGGGAGTCAATGCGACAAATCACTTCAAACGTTTTGTCATCTGCTTTCACGCGCAAGTGCGCACCGGGACTCATTGCTTCATCCAAAGGAATCGTGAAGGTTTCGTGTCCCGAAAGTCCGAGTGTTTTCGTGTTTTCCCCGTACAAGAACTGCAAGGGGAGAATTCCCATACCAATGAGATTACTTCGGTGGATCCGTTCAACCGTTTCAAAAATAACCGCACGGATTCCAAGGAGAGCGGGACCTTTTCCGGCCCAATCCCGTGATGAACCCATGCCATAATCTTTACCTGCAATCACAAGAAGCGGCACTCCTTCTTTCTGATATCGCTGTGCAGCGTCAAAAATACTCATCTGTTCACCGCTGGGAAGATGCAAAGTCACCCCGCCTTCTGTCTCCGGTGCGAGGAGATTTTTTAGACGGACATTTGCAAATGTTCCACGCATCATGACTTCATGGTTGCCCCGTCGTGCACCGTAGGAATTGAAATCTTTGGGATTCACTTTGTGCATGCGCAAATAATCCGCTGCTGGACCGATCCTCGCAATATTTCCGGCAGGAGAAATGTGGTCCGTTGTGATGGAATCACCCAGAACCGCGAGAGCACGTGCGTTTTCAATGGGAGAAATGGACGAGGGTTCGTGCCTAATGTTCTCTAAAAATGTCGGTCGGCGAATATACGTTGAATCTTGTTTCCAGGTGTAACGATTTCCTGCAGAGACAGGAAGTTCATTCCAAATTCGATTTCCATTGAATACGTCTGCGTACTGCGCGCGGTAAAGTTCAGGCTTTAATACCTCATTGACAACAGATTGCACTTCTTGTGCGGTTGGCCAGATGTCTCGTAGGAGGACGGGTATCCCATTTTGATCCTGTCCCAGAGGTTCGGTGGTCAGGTCGATGTCGACACGACCTGCAAGTGCATAGGCGACCACAAGAGGAGGGGAGGCGAGAAAGTTTGCACGTGTGAGCGGATGGACGCGACCTTCAAAATTGCGATTTCCCGAAAGAACGGACGCGGTGACGAGTTTGTTTTCCTCAACAATCTGCACGAACGATTCATCAATGGGTCCGGAGTTGCCGATACAGGTCGTGCAGCCGTATCCGACAATATTGAACCCGAGCGATTCAAGATCGGTGAGAAGTCCTGCATTTTCCAAATAAGTTTTCACTACTTTTGAGCCAGGCGCGAGCGATGTTTTTACATACAAGGGGACGCTCAAGCCGCGCTTGATTGCGTTTCTTGCGAGTAGTCCCGCTGCGAGCATCACGCTTGGGTTTGACGTATTTGTGCAAGAAGTTATGGCCGCGATGAGGATGGAGCCGTGTTTCAGTGGGCCGATGTTCCCTGAGTTTGCCGAAGGGATCATGCCCGCAAATACTTTCTTGACATCTTTAAGCCCTATCCGATCTTGTGGTCGTGTTGGTCCAGCAACAGACGGTTCAATCAAAGAAAGATCGATGTCAACCACCTCACGGTAGTCAGGGTCCCCCGACCCCGTCTTTGAAACAAACAAGTCCTGCTTCCTCAGATACCTTTCCACCAGATGCACGTGTTCAATGTCTCGTCCGGTGTTGACCAAATACCGAATCGTCTCTGCATCCGCAGGAAAAAAACCGACCGTTGCGCCGTATTCCGGCGCCATGTTTGCGATAGTGGCTCGATCTGCAAGCGAAAGTTGCGCGACCGCAGGCCCGAAGAATTCGACAAATTGTTCGACGACTCCATGTTCTCGCAATACGTGTGTGATTGTGAGCACGAGATCAGTCGCGGTCACACCTTCTTTTAATATGCCTTTCAATCGAACTCCGACAACACGTGGAATCAAAATCGAGACAGGCTGACCGAGCATCGCGGCTTCGGCTTCAATGCCACCCACCCCCCATCCGAGTACTCCGAGTCCATTGATCATGGTTGTGTGTGAATCTGTGCCGACGAGTGTGTCAGGAAAAATCCAACCGTCTCCCGTACTCACCACACTCGCCAAATACTCGAGATTCACTTGATGGACGATCCCGGTGCCTGGCGGGACAACTCGAAATTGATCAAAAGCCTTTTGTCCCCAACGCAAAAATTCATACCGTTCTTTATTGCGTTCAAATTCACGATCCATATTGATCGCAAGTGCTTCTTCAGAACCAAACGCATCCACTTGCACTGAGTGATCAATTACAAGATCAACGGGCACTTGCGGATTGATACGTTTTGGATCGCCTCCAAGCGCATGAACCGCGTCGCGCATGGCCGCAAGATCAACGATCGCTGGCACACCGGTGAAGTCTTGAAGAAGCACCCGTGCGGGCGAAAAAGGAATTTCCTGTTCGTGTAAGCTCGCATCCCCCCAATGTGTTCTGATGAGTTCTGCCCGTTCATCCTTTCCATTGCGTAGAAGATTCTCGACTAAAATTCGGATGGAGTAGGGAAGATGGGAAACATCCCCAAGCTGTGGATACCGATATTTGCCCGATTCGGTTATGATTTCTTGCATATGAAAATCGTTGTAAAAAATCCGATCGTAGAGATGGATGGAGACGAGATGACGCGGGTGATTTGGCGGATGATTAAAGACGAACTCATCCTGCCACACCTTGAGATCGATCTCAAATACTATGATTTGGGGATAAAAAATCGTGATGCAACGGACGATCGCGTAACGATCGAGGCGGCGGACAGGATCAAAGAACACGGGGTTGGGGTGAAATGTGCGACGATTACACCTAACGCGGATCGTGTTGCAGAATATGGACTCAAGCAAGAATGGCCTTCGCCCAACGGCACGCTTCGCGCACGCCTGGATGGAACCGTGTTTCGCAAGCCGATCATTGTTTCAAACATTCCTCCGCAAGTGCGATCATGGAAAAAACCAATCGTGATTGCACGCCATGCATATGGGGACGTGTATAAAAATGTGGAGCTTGCGGCAGAGGCAGGAGAGACGGCGGAGCTTTCCGTTGGGCAAAACAAAAAACTGGTTCACGAGTTTAAAGGACCGGGGGTTGTGCAGGCGATCCACAATACGGATGCATCGATTATTTCATTTGCGCGCGCGTGTGTTGCCTACGCAAAGTCCGAAAATATTCCACTCTGGTTTTCGACGAAAGATACGATTTCAAAGACCTATCACGCACGTTTTCGAGATTTGTTTCAAGAAGAAGTTGATACGGCGGGTGGCGTTGATTACTTTTACACGCTCATCGACGACGCGGTCGCGCGTGTGATGCGAAGCGAGGGTGGGTTTTTGTGGGCCTGTATGAATTACGACGGGGACGTGATGAGTGATATGCTTGCTTCCGGTTTCGGATCGCTTGGGCTTATGACGTCTGTTTTGGTCAGTCCGTCCGGGGCATTTGAATTTGAGGCGGCGCATGGAACCGTTCAGAAACATTACTATAAACATTTGAAAGGGGAGTCGACGTCAACCAATTCGACTGCTAGTATTTTCGCCTGGACCGGCGCCATCAAAAAACGCGGCGAGCTGGACGGAACACCAGATGTCGTCGCGTTTGGGAATCGTTTAGAGCAGGCCGTGGTTTCGACGATCGAATCCGGTGTCATGACCGGCGACCTCGCTGCGATCACCTCAACCCCAGCCGTCGCGCTAGTAACGACGGAAGAGTTTATAAGCGCGATTAAAGAAAGGATTATAGCACCAACCTCATCCTGACAGACAATAAAACTCTGTCGAGAGCACGCAGACAGAGTTTTATTGTCCACCAAACATCGGTTCACCTCAACCTTTCTTAGAGCATCCAAATAGCTTCATCTTACTGCGCGCGACGCGCGTCATCAGCTCTTTGGCAGGTTTCAAAATCTCCCGTGGATCGATCACCTCCGGCTTTTCTTTCAAAAATTTACGGATCCCCGCATCGAACGCAATGCGCAGATCCGTATCAATATTTACCTTACAAATTCCAAGCGATACCGCCTTTTTGATTTGTGCATCCGGAATGCCTTTTGCCGACGAAATCTCGCAGCCATACTCCGTGCATAGTTTCTTGATCGCGTCCGGCACACCAGACGCTCCGTGGAGAACAAGTGGGACGGGAACAGCCTCCGCGATCAATTTTAACCGTTGAAAATCGAGTGATGATTCTTTTTTCATTTTAAATGCGCCGTGACGTGTGCCGATCGCAACCGCAAGTGCGTCGCATCCCGTTTGATTCACAAAGTCGGCTGCTTGCTCAGGTTGTGTCATGGCTGCTTCGTGCTCTGACACAGAAACGAAATCTTCTTTTCCAGCAATGAGCCCAAGTTCCGCTTCTACGCTGATGCCTTTTTTGTGTGCCATCTGAACGATCGTTCTTGTTTTTTTGACGTTCTCTTTATAGGGAAGAGAAGAGCCGTCGAACATGACGCTCGTATAAAATCCGCTTTTGATGGCCTTCACGACCAAATCATAATTTTTTCCGTGATCTAAGTGGAAGACGATAGGCAATTTTGTTCGTTTGGCTGCAAGATGAACGAGTGCAGCGAGTTCTTCCATTCCGGCATAATCAAGTGCACCTTCTGACGTCTGAATAATCACCGGTGCTCGCTCAGTTTCCGCTGCGTCGATGATTGCCTGCAAGGTTTCCAGGTTGTTAATGTTAAATGCACCGATCGCATAGCATCCGCGCTGGGCTTTGGTGAGGACAGAAGAAAGAGAGGTGAGCATATCAAAGCGTTTTGACATCAAAATCTTTTATTGATTTCAATCTCTCGCGAATTTGTGTTTGCGTCAATAAACCTTTCGTCGGACCAATTTCATGCACCACGGATGCGGAATTCACAGAACCCCATTTGAGTGCTTCTTCCATGGACGCGCCGTTCATTTTCGCGCCGATATACGCCGCGGCAAATGAATCTCCTGCGCCCGTAGATTCGATCCGTTCGCCGGGAAATATCGGACAGAAAAAAAGGCGGGTTCCGTTATATCCGTATGATCCACGACGTCCATCCGTGATCACAACTTCCGAGGGGCCCATGCGAAATAGCGCTTCTGCGAGATGTTTCATTTTTAACCTGGCATTCCCCACAATACTCCGCGCTTCTTCCACATTCACAAACAGAACATTCGTTCGCGCAATCATCTCAAACAGCTCCTGTTTGCGATCACGGATTTGCTCATTTCCCGGGTTGAACCCGAGCAGTACATGATCCTTCCTCAGTTCACGCAAAAGGATGTGATATGTCTGTTCGTAGGAGTTTCCCATTTCGCACAAATAGACCCATTTGGTTTCGGGAAACGGGCGAGGAAGCGCAAGAGGCTTGTGGAGGTAGGAAGCGAGAATCGTTTTTTCTCCTTGAAGAGATAAAACCGCAGAGTACGCGCTTGCCGTCTTTTTGTAGGATTTAATGAAACCGGCGTCGACGTTTTCTTTTTTTAGTGTGTGTTGAGCTAAGACGTACGTCTGGTCATCGCCCATGTGGCTGATGACCGCACTTCGCTTTTTCATGCGTGAGAGAGCGGTCGCAACGTTTGGTGCGCTTCCTGCGATTTGTTGTGCCAACAAATCCACGGAAATCTTTTCTCCAAATGCAAACTCGATTTTCATTTTTCGCAGATCGCATTTATCTTTGCAGCGATCCAGCGAGAGAAATGCATCGAGCTTAATATCGCCAATGGTGATAATGTCAAACATACCTTATTTTCGCTTCAAAATGTTCAAGACAGCTTGAATGATATTTGGCGCGGTCAGACCAAGTGCATCTTGGATTTCGCGCGGTTCGCCGGATTCACCAAAACGGTCCTGGACGCCGATGCGTTCCAGCGGAACCGGTGTGTATTGACAGACTGTTTCCGCGATGGCACCCCCAAGTCCACCGGCAGCCTGTGCTTCTTCAACCGTGACGATCGCACCCGTTTCTTTTGCGGCACTTACGACCGCTTTTGTATCAAGAGGCTTGATCGTGTGCATGTTAAGCACACGCACTTCAATTTGATGATCAACGGCAAGAACTTGTGCGGCGAGCAACGCTTCATACATCAGCGGTCCTGCGGCAATGATCGTCACATCCGTTCCGAAACGATACGTTTCCGCGCGTCCGAGTCTGAACGGGGTTTTTTCGGTTGTAAAAAGAGGGGATTTTTCTCGGGCGAATCGCAGGTAACACGGACCTTTGTAGGCTGCAGCCGCGAGGGTCGCCTTTTTTGTTTCAAGACTGTCACACGGAACGATCACGCACATGTTTGGAACAACACGCATGATCGCAATGTCCTCGATCATTTGATGGGTCGCCCCGTCAGGCCCAACAGAAACTCCCGCATGCGCTCCCGCGATTTTCACATTTGAATTTTGGAGTGCCACGGTTGTGCGGATTTGTTCCCAATTTCGTCCCGGAGAAAAACAGGCGTAACTTGAAATAAACGGTACTTTACCGGAGATGGCCATACCTGCCGCGATCGATGCCATGGATTGTTCGGAAACTCCAAGCTGGACAAATCGATCCGGAAACGCCTCTTTAAATAGAAGCGAACGTGTCGATTCGGTCAGATCCGCGCAAAGCACCATCACCTGTTTGTCTTTTTTTCCGGCCTCAACCAGACCATCGCCATAGCCATTCCGTGTAGGAATTTGTTTAAGTTTGTCGGGATCAAAGAGATGTCGGACAAGATACGCTTCGCGATTGATGCCGGTTTTTTTTGTATTTTTCATAGGTCGTATAGGTCAGATAAGACCTATTCGTGCTCGCTTTTTATTTTTCCGCCAAGCGTTCTCAGCCACGTGAGCGCTTGTTTCCCTTCCGTAAACGTCGGCGGTTTTCCATGCCAAGCAAAATCATATTCCATAAAATCAACACCATATCCGGGAATCGTATCGGCGATAATCACGGTCGGCTTTTCGCTGATCCCATGTGCATGTTCCACCGCACTGACAAAATCACGGATCGAATTTCCCGCGCAACGAATCACGTTTAAATTGAAGGCTTCAAATTTTTCCGCAAGAGGCTCAAGCGGCATGATTTCTTCGGTTGGGCCGTCGATTTGGATGTTGTTGCGGTCGATGATAAATGTGCAATTGTATAATTTGTTGCGTCCGGCAAAGAGCATCGCCTCCCACGTTTGGCCGGCTTCAAGCTCGCCATCACTCATCACGCAATAGACACGCCACGGCCGACGATCTAAGAGTCCCGTATAGGCCATTCCAACCGCCTGCGACGATCCGGAACCTAGCGGGCCGGAAGTGGTTTCGACTCCCGGCAGTTTTTCCCGTTCGGGATGACCTTGCAGCGGTGAACCGAACGTGCGTAGTGTTTTGAGAAGTGTTTTGGGAAAATACCCGGCATGCGCCATTGCCGCATATCGGATGGGGCAAATGTGTCCGTTTGAAAGAATCAATCGATCACGTCCTTCCCAGTTCGGCTTTTTGGGATCGTGTACCATGACGTGGAAATAAAGAGCCGTAAAAATATCCGCCATACCAAGGGGGCCAGCGCTATGTCCGGAGCCAGCCTCGACCAGCATGCTGATCAAATCCTTTCGGATGGCAAGCGCACGCGCTTCCAACTTTTTCAATTCACGATCGTGCAAGTGGAGAGGTTTTCGCACTTTGGGTCCCACAGTAAGATTCGGCATAGTGCAATTATTGTAACATAAAGGCGGGGTCTTTTGACCCCGCCTGTTTTATGGTCGTCTATTGGACGATGATCGTTCCTTTTGCGGTTCCGTACGCATCCGTATAGGTGTAGGTCCCCGCTTCTTTGAAGTAGCGAGAGAAGTGCTTGCCCGAGGCCAATGTTCCGGTTCCCCAGGACTTGTCATCGCCGCTTGCACTGTGTTTTGCTGAGTCGTTGTTTGTGAATCGGACAGCAGTTCCTGCGGAGATGGTGACAGTCGACGGGCTGTATCCCGAACTTGTAATGGTCACTTGTGTCGCCGGTTTGAGGTCTTTATCCATGTTGATGCTTACCGCTTCCGCTGTTTCGGCAGTTACGCTGAATCCGGCCGCGCTCTCGATGGATTTTCCAATTGTGTAGTTGGGGAAGAAACCATCCGGGACATCATCGATCTTTTTATTCCAATCGCTTCCATAGAGGGACGCCGCAATGGTTTCGGAAGGGATGGGGCGCAATGTACCGCCGGTTGAGACGGCATACACCTGGGGATCACTGTTGATTTTCAGCATTTTTACCCCTGGTTTGTACGTCACGTTGCCGCCAATCTGAATAGTCGCGAGATCTTTGTCAGAGAGCCACTTTACGTTGTCAAAGTTTTTGTACCAGGTGAAGTAGGTCTTATCGTTGGGAAATACGTAGCGAAGCCCGTCCGCGCCATAATAATAGACGGCGGAGAACGTCGCGCCACGAATCAGATCGCCTGACTGGATCGAGCCAACAGAAACGGTTGCGGCAGAGGCCGCAACAGGGGACAAGAGAAAGAGACCTAGAATAAAAAGAGATAATTTTTTCATACTGAGATCAGTTGATTCAATTCTTTCAATTTTAATTGCGGATTTTCCGCGCGGAAAATGAGCGAGCCGATACACAGGCGGTTGAGCCCGGTTTTTTTGAGTGGTTCGATCAGTTCGTCTGTCACACCCCCATCAAGTTCTATCGCCAAACCGTTCTGATGGTTGCGTGCCTGTTTGATTTTTTCAAAGATGACGGCAGGATCACCCATGTGCAAATTGTCACCAAACGTTTGTCCTTGAAAACCGGGATGAACTCCCATAATCGTCAGTTGGTCGATTTCGTGAAGGATTTCTTCTACCTCATGGAGAGGTGTTTCCGGGTTGATGGCGACTCCGACTTTGATCCCTAAGATGTCGCGAATGTGTCCGACCACGGCTCCGAGTGGTCGGTGCATCTCTGCGCTTACAATCGCGCGTGTAAAGGTTGGAACACATTCCTTTAACTGTTCGATAATTGGAATCGGATTTTCCACCATGAGGTGCACTTCCATTTCGACCGCTGTGCGCATGGCTCCGATCGCGGAGGGATCCCACCAGGTTGTGTTCGGGAAGAGCGTTCCATCAAGCACGTCTACCTGAATGAGCGAGCAGTCGTGTTCGACCGCACGCAGATTTCGTTCAAATTCTTCTCTTGATTGCACGAGGAGTGCGGGGACGATTTGTGTCATACGCCAAATTCCTGTGTTTCAATTTCTTCCACGCGACGCAGTCGTCTGACATGGCGCTCGGAACCGGAGAAGGCCGTGGAGAGCCAGGTGTCGACAATTTTTTTGGCATGTTCGGCGTCAATGTGTCGTCCGGGCAGACAAAGAATGTTTGAGTTATCGTCTTCGCGCGCCGACTTCGCGACCTCTGTATCGAATCCTGTCGCCGCACGAGCACCACGCACCTTGTTTGCCACAATGCAGATGCCTTGCGCATTTCCACAAATCACAATTCCGTGTGATCCCTCATCCGTCACCACTCGCTTGGCGACCGCGTAACCGAAATCTGGATAGTCGTCCCCTTCCACGAGATTTTGATTCCCCATATCGACCACATCGTACTTTTGATTTTTCAGATACTCCTCAAGCGTCTCTTTCAGTTCCCAACCGGCGTGGTCCGCGCCAATATAAATGGTTGTTTTTTTCATAACGAAGATATCTTAGCACATTTAAGATGACAAAAAAGGCTTTTTTTTGTACGCTTTGTGTCGTATGAATTTCTCCAAACGTGAAGAAGAAACGCTTGCTTATTGGGAAGAACGGAACATTTTTAAGAAAACACTCGAAAAGGACGCGCCGAAGGGTCCGTTTGTGTTTTTCGAGGGGCCTCCAACCGCCAACGGGAAACCCGGTATTCACCACGCGGAAAGCCGCGCATTTAAGGATTGCATCCCGCGTTTTCGCACGATGCAAGGCTATCGTGTGGTGCGAAAGGCCGGTTGGGACACACACGGTTTGCCTGTGGAGCTTGAGGTCGAAAAGCAGCTTGGTTTTACTGGCAAGGCGCAAATTGAGGAATACGGGATCGCAAAATTTAACGAGCTGTGTAAGCAAAGCGTTTGGAAATATAAAACCGAGTGGGAAGTATTCACCAAGCGGCTTGGATTTTGGGTGGATCTTGAAAACGCTTACATCACATACAAACCGGAATATGTGGAGTCGTTGTGGTGGATCATCAAACAAATTTGGGAGAAGGGACTTTTGTATAAAGATTACCGTGTAACTCCGCATTGCCCTCGGTGCGGGACGTCGTTGTCTTCGCATGAGCTTTCGCAAGGATATAAGGATGTGAAAGATTTGTCGGTAACGGCCAAGTTCAAAGTCGTGGGCGAAGAGAAAACGTCTTTTCTTGCATGGACGACAACGCCATGGACACTGCCTGGGAACGTCGGATTAGCTGTGGGGAAAGATATCGAATATGTAATGGTTGAGTTAGTGAAAACAGATTCAAACGAAATCGAAAGGGTTATTTTGGCAAAAGATATTTACAAACGTGAAACCAAAAATCCAAATTCTCCTTTTTCTCATTTTCTGCAACCAACCCCAGAGGGTCAGCCATTTCATAAGTCTCCACAGATTGTTAAAGAAATGAAAGGTTCAGAATTGGTCGGGATGAAATATGAACCCCTCTATCCGACACTTTCTGTCATCCTGAGCGAAGCGAAGGATCCCAAACAACAAAATGCTTACAAAATCTATTCTGCTGATTTTGTTACAACTGAGGACGGAACCGGGATCGTCCATACGGCCGTGATGTACGGTCAAGATGACTTTGAACTTGGAAATCAGGTCGGCCTGCCCAAACATCACCTCGTTAAACTCGACGGGACATTCATGGACAACATGGATTTTCTCTCGGGTCGTCTTGTCACGGATGAGCAAGTAGCGATCGATATCATCAAAGATTTGGCACATCGGGGACTTTTATTTGCCAAAGAAAAATACGAGCACTCATATCCGCACTGCTGGCGATGCAAATCCAAAGTGATCTATTACGCAAAAGACTCGTGGTACATTGCCATGAGCAAATTGCGCGATGAGCTTCTCAAGCAAAATGAGCAGATTCATTGGGAGCCGGAACATATTAAGGATGGGCGGTTTGGAGAGTGGCTGCGTGAAGTGAAAGATTGGGCATTTTCACGCGAGCGATATTGGGGAACACCACTTCCGATTTGGGAGTGTCAGAGTTGCGATCAGAAAATGTGCGTGGGGAGTTTTGAAGAACTCGGTGTGACAGACGTCGATCCTCACCGTCCTTATGTCGATGACATTGTTTTGAAGTGCTCAACATGTGGTGGGGACGCAAAGCGTGTGACGGATGTGTGCGATGTTTGGTTTGATTCGGGGGCTATGCCGTTTGCACAATGGCATTATCCGTTTGAGAACAAAGAGTTTGTGGATTCCGGTGAGGCCTATCCGGCGGATTACATCTCCGAAGCAATCGACCAAACACGCGGGTGGTTTTATACGCTTGTCGCGGTTGCGACACTGCTTGGACGTGAGCGTCCGTTTAAGAATGTCATTTGTTTGGGGCATGTCCTTGATGCGGAAGGAAAAAAAATGAGCAAATCGTTGGGAAATATTGTGTTGCCAATGGAGATGATGGATAAACATGGCGCGGATGCCGTGCGTTGGTATATGTACACGATCAATCAGCCGGGTGAGAGCAAGCGGTTTGATGAAAAGACGCTTGGTGAAATGGTGCGGCAAAATTTCGGGATTCTGTGGAATGTTGTGGAGTTTTACAAAATGTTCTCCCCAACTTCTCCAGCTTCTTCAACTTCTCCAGCTTCTTCCCACATCCTCGATCGCTGGATCCTTGCCCGTCTTCATCAACTCACTCAAGAATCCACAAACCGACTCGAAAATTACATCATCACTGAAACGGTCCGTGAGCTTGGGGAATTCATTACAGACCTTTCCACGTGGTATGTGCGTCGCAGCCGAGATCGCTTTAAAGGAACCGACGAAACGGATAAAGAATCGGCGATCGCAACATTGCACGAATGTTTGCTCTCACTCTCAAAACTCATGGCTCCGTTTACACCGTTTTTTGCCGAACAAATCTATCGAGAAATTGGAGGACAAAAGGAATCCGTTCATCTTGAGGATTGGCCGATTGCACAACAGGAATGGATTGATCAGCAGGTCTTAACGGACATGCAGCGGACGCGCGCGATTGTTTCGCGCGCACTTGAACGCCGCGCGGAAGCGGGCGTGAATGTGCGACAAGCACTTGCTTTGCTAACCGTGACGAGCCCATCGGTTGCGATCGCGTCCGAGTACGCGGAAGTGATTAAAGACGAAGTCAATGTAAAGTCCCTTGTATTTACAGAAGGGGAATTTGCCGTTGAACTTGATCTCAACATCACGCCGGAGCTCAAACGAGAGGGAATGGTGCGCGAAATCATCCGACGGGTAAACGCGCTTCGCAAGCAGGCAGGACTCACCATTCAAGACCGAATTGAACTTTTTGTTTCAGGTTCGGATGAAGTCATGCAGGCGGTCAACGAACATCACGAAACACTTCTGTTCAACACGATTGCGGGAATTCTGCGCGCAGAGGGAGAGATTCCCGAGCAACATGAGACGTTCCAGCTCGGAGAAGAGAATGTTACAATAGGGCTAATAAAAAAATAGAAATGTATTGTCATCCCGACCGAGGTCCGTTCAGCGGGCCGAGTGAAGCGATCTCGAATATTTCGGGATCCCTCGACAGGCTCGGGATGACAAATGGAATATGCCATCCGATTTTTCTAAATATTTTACCGATCTTGGTTTTACTTCTACAGAAACCGCAACGTACATCGCTTCTTTACAACTCGGCCCAACCTCTGTGCAGGAGATTGCAAAGAAGGCCCGACTTTCCCGTACAACTGCGTACGAAGCGATCGCGAGTTTACAGAATAGAGGTCTGATGTCCAGCTATCAGCACGGAAAAAAGAAGTTTTTTTCCGCAGAGGATCCGGAACGCGCGGTCGCGCATGTGCGTGGAAAAATCGGCGAGCTGCAATCGCAAATAGAAGCATTTGCGCGTATTGTCCCCGAATTGAAAATGATTTCAGGGGGCGAGCGTCCGACCGTGCGGTTTTTGGAAGGACGGGAAGCACTTTTTTCTCTGTTCAATGACATGGCACAGGTTCAACCGAAAACGTTTGATGAAGTTTCTAATTTAGATGATCTGTTTGAGCAACTGGACATGGAATATGTCAAAGAAGTGCGCAAAGTTGTTGATCCGACGAGGATCAGGACACGCATTTTGCACCATGGCCAGTATCGACGTCCTCCGCGTGAACATGTTGAATTGTGTGAACTCTTACCTGAACTCGGAAATTTTCACGGGGATCTATGGATTTATGGTGATCGAGTGGCTTTTGTTGCTTTCACTGGAAAAGTGATGGCTGTCATTATTGAAAGTGAGGTCTTTGCGGACACGGCGCGCGTGCTGTTTGAGGCGGCGTGGCAGATTTGTCAGAAGCGTGGTAGCCAAAAATAAAAATCGTCGCAGGGCGTGTCCGCGACGAGTAGAAGAGGCCCGCGCGCAGCGAGCATTCTACTCGCCGCGGCCAGAGGCCGCTACATTCCACCCATGACTCACCTCCTTGCCAGGCGTCTTGGGTCCTCAGCTCTTTTTCAACGCTCTGAACGCTTGATGATCTCAGTGCGTCGACAGAGCTCTTCATGGTTTTCACCTTGAAATGACGCTTTTTCCCTGGCAAGGGGGAGGACGTCGTTCTCACTCTCCTAGGCGCCGCCCATGGTTGGTCTCCTGATGGGCTTCTGATGAACCTCCAGGGAAGATCCTCCTGCTTTTGCAGGGAGGCCCTGAAGAGTCCGCAACCGGTCGAAACCAGCGACGAACAACGCAAGATATCACACAATGAGCAATCCGTCAATAGGCTGTACGGCTGTATTCGACGGATTTTTTGTTTAAGAAATATAGATTTGTTCAGCAATACTTAACAAAATAATTATCTTAATTTAGCTAAATTAGAAATTTAGGGAGTATTACTCTTGACGGTTTTTTCTGTTAGTGATAGAGTGGCGTGTTCGCTTGAGATGAACATTTCAAGCGGCGAATAAGGAAACGCCTCATCCGAGTTTGTAGAGCAAAACATTGGTCTCCAAATTCGGATGAGGATATCCAGCATATCTTCACAAGAGGGAAGAGAGTCTCTGGATTGCGCGAGTAAGAATCACCCCCGTTTCGACAGAGCGCTTCATTGCGCACGATCTCTTGCACGACAATCTGGCGGGGCTTGGCCCCGGAGTCTTGGTTCGTTCGGTTCATGCACCCCCAGACGTGAATCGACGAGCCAAAACCCCGGGCCGCGAAGTTCCGGATGAGGGGTTAGGCCATAGGCTGGCCATGTTTCCTCTAAAGCCGCGATAACAGCGGTGAAACAGGCGGAGCGTGGGTCGACACACGTATCCGTTAATCCGGTTTGAAACCCGGAAGCAACATGTGAGCCGTGGGATGGGCACCCAAGGTTTGCATCAACCCTCCTTAACCTTGCCAAACAGGAGGTAACCATGCCCGCGAGCTTTTGCTCGCACCTGGGGACCGCGTCGAAGACGTCGATCCGGTCCCCGATCTTTCTCTCTCGATGAGTCATCGTCGCAAGAGAAGGATGGTCCGCCCCAGAGATGTGTCTGTGTTATGACGCAGATACATCCCTGGGATCGGATACGTCCGTGAACAGGGGAGCGGTGTTAGGCCGAATCGGTGGGGTTCCTTCGAACCATCAACATCGATCAAGGCCCTGCCAAACCCCGTGTCTTCGCCGACACATCGCTTCGTTCCCCGACCTGCCGCGTTTTATCCATGCTCGTGCGTGGATCGTGCGGATGGGTTCCTTCGACAACAAGTGGAGATCTAGGGTGGTGTCAGGCCGAATCGGTGGGGTTCCTTCGAACCATCATCATCGATAATCGAGCCGAGCCATGTGCTCGGTTTAAAGGCCCTGCCAAAGAGTGCGCTCGCCGAAGCGCCACCCTGGACGTTCTCTTCATCTTGCGGGACCGATGCGACATGAACGTTGCAGAGGTCCCGTGCCGTTTCTTCTTGATAATTTCCATTTTGTCATCCTGAGGAGGCCGTAGGCCGACGAAGGATCTCGCAGACCTTGGGATCCTTCGGCCAGCTGAGCTGGCCTCAGGATGACAACATTGTCGAAAGGAAATGGCAGAGCAACTGGGGATGTACCCCAGTTTTTGTTTTGCCCGGCTCGCTACAACTCATCCCAGGAGGATCGCCATGAGCCACTTCGCCGCTACGCTCGCTTCCGTCGCTACCCACGCCAACCACGAGGGGTTCCCCACGTTCGTGCACGGTCTGCGCGACCAGGTGCGGAACTTCCTGCGCACGGGAACGCTCTCCGGAACGTTCTACGTCGGCGTGCACCAGCTCGCCCAGGAGACGATCGAGACCCTGCGTCGGTTCGCCGAGCAGGATCCGATGGCGCTTGCGCAGGAGGCGGTGGCCGCCCGCGAGGACGGCTACATGCGCACGCTCCCGATCGTGGCGCTCGCGGTGCTCTCCGGGGTGCCGGACAAGACCGCACTGCGCACGGCCGCTCCGCGCGTGCTGCGCATCCCGCGTGACGTCGCGCAGTTCGTCGAGATCTGCAAGTCGGGAGCGATCCCGGGCGTGCAGAGCTTCGGCGGCTGCCGTATCGCGCCGGTGCGGACGTTCTGCGAGGGACTCTCCGAGTTCCACTCCCTCAAGGGAACGCAGAACCGGCACATATCGCTCGCGGACGTAGTGCGCCTGTCGCACCCGGTCCCGACGGACGAGAAGCAGCGTGAGCTCCTGGGCTGGCTTTCGGGCCATATCCGGGGGGCGAGCGTGCGGCTCAACCCGCAGCTCGTCGCGTTCGAGGCGCTCAAGCGCACGAGCGATCCTGCCGAGCAGGTGCGGCTGATCCGCGAGGGTCGGCTGCCGTACGAGGCGGTGACCGCTGTGGTCGCCAAGCCTTCGGCGGAAGTGTGGTCGGCACTGCTCGAGCAGGCGCCCACCTTCAACCTGCTGCGCAACCTCCGGACCTTCACACGGCACGGAGTGTTCGCAGATCCGGCGAACGTCGCGCTCGCCGCGGCGAAGCTCTCGCGTCCTGACGCTCTGCGTCAGGCCCGTGTGCTCCCGTTCCAGTGCTACACGGCCTGGAAGGCGTACACGGCGGATGGGCAGGCTGATCCCCGGATCGTGGCTGCGCTCTCTGACGCGATCGAGCAGTCGGTCGGCAACCTCCCGGTCTTCCAGGGCCGGGTAGCGATCGCCCCGGACGTTTCGGGAAGCATGCAGTGGTGCTTCACGAACAAGGAGCAGACCACGTCGGCGGCCGAGGTGGCGGGAATCTTCGCGGCGGGCCTGCTACGGCAGTCACCCAACGCGCGGGTGCTCCCCTTCGAGTCTCACGTTGTGTCGCTCTCCTTGAACCCGCGCGATTCCGTGCTCGCGAACGCACGGG
>CAYMBX010000020.1:0-17586 GCA_964388785.1 uncultured Gammaproteobacteria bacterium | reverse complement strand
TCCCTTCCTCTCCCTTTTTCGATTTCGAGAAGCTGTCTCGTTTTTTGATGACCAACGTGTGGTAGGCATGAGAGCACTCTTTCTGTGAGCACTCGAAAGAGTGCTCTCATCCGTGTCAGGATGGAAGATTGGGTAGAAGACACAGGCTCATCTCCGGGTTGTACAAACATCCTGTCTACCACCGTTCATGAAAGAGATTGTTATGGGACGAATTTTTCTTGTCGCAACCACACGTCAAAGACAAGAAAAATTCGTCCCATCAATCTCTCCTAAACCAAACATTAATGAATGGATTGCTGTATGAATATGCTTTGGATTCTGAAAATTTGAATTGTACAACAAACTGATGAAGATGATGGGGGATCAAAAAAACAGGCCGGAGCCTGTTTTTTCAATCTTACTTAACCGTGACCTTTGCCCCAGCTTCTTCAAGCTGTTTCTTGAAATCTTCCGCTTGATCCTTGGACACACCTTCCTTGACCATCTTTGGTGCGCCATCGACCAAATCTTTGGCCTCTTTGAGACCAAGACCGGTAATCGCACGGACAACTTTGATCACGCCAATCTTGTTGTCGCCAGAGGATGTAAGTTCGACATCGAATGACGTTTTTTCTTCGACGGCAGCTCCACCGGCAGCAGCTCCACCGGCAGCCATCATCATCGCAGGAGCCGCGGCACTCACGCCGAATTTCTTTTCAAGCACTTTCACAAGATCCGCAAGATCCAAAACGGACATCTCTTCAATCTTGGTGACCAAGTCCTGGAACTTTGCTGGAACCTCAACCGTCTCGGTTCCTGGTGTTGTTGTTTCTTCAGACATATTTGATATTCATGAAATTATGATTTCGCCTCCTTAATGGCATTCAGCGCATACACGAGTCCACGCAAATTTCCGGCGAGCACGTTGACAAAACCGGAAACCGGTGCATTGAGCGAGCCGACTACTTTGGCAAGCAACTCCTCTTTGCTTGGCAACGAGGCAAGTTGGCTTACCGCAGCCGCATCCACAATCTGTCCTTCAAGGATTCCACCGACAATGCGAATCCCCTCTCGGTCCTTTGCGAATGTCGCGACCAGCTTCGCGGCGGACACTTCGTCGTCATAACTCAGTGTCGTCAGAATGCTGCCTTCCAAGGCATCCTTGGAAACAGTGAAGCCGTTCTGCTCAAGCGCGCGCAGGAGAAGTGTTTTCTTGGTGACCGCCAGCTCAACGCCTTGGTCGCGCCCTTTTTCTCGAAGCGCATTTGCGTCTTCCATGGTATACCCCGAAACCGAGGTAAACACGGCTGACTTGATTCGTGAAAGCTTCTCTGCCATTTCAGCGATCATGTGTTGTTTCTGTTCGCGTGTTTTTGGCATAAGTAATAGTTGATGATTTCGACCTTTAAATCTGAGATAAACCCAGATTGCGTCGCCTCGCTCGGAAACGCTTGGACTTCGTCCAGCATTTCTCTCGCTTCGACTCGCAATAAAAACTGCGGATTCACGGCCGCAGGTTGATTCAAATACGTTAAACGTATTTGCTTCACCTCGACGGGACTTATCGTTTCCGAGCCCGTTTTCTCCGGCGAATCTTCAGTTCGGAAAAAGTATAGAAAAAGAACGAATTTTTGTCAACAGTTCGGCCCAATCACGGTTCCAAGAAACGCTTTCCCCATCAAAAGCGCGTCCAAATTCTTGATATTCTTTCCGTTCAACAGTGCGACAGACATTCCACTTTGATGAGCAAGGCGTGAGGCGACCGGATCAAATGGGACGTTCATACCGGGATCCCATTCATTTCCGACCATTGCGCGATAGTCTTTCCACGAAATTTCACATATCGCTTGCGCATCTGTGTGCTTGTTGGGATCTTTATCGTAAAGATAATCGATGTTCGACAAATTCACGACAAGCTTCGCGCCGAGGCGTTTCGCAAAGCGCGAGGCGACATAGTCCGTGGACCATCCCGGTTTCCACCCGGCCGCGATCAAAACCGGTTGCTGCCATTTTTTAAGCGGTGCAGTCGGATCTTTCATCATGACCGGATGTGCCATTTCTCGCAGTACCGTGCGCATCAAATGTCCGTTCAAACGGGTGGAATGAATTCCGAGCCAATCAATGTCATCCCGTTCGAGTTTGCCGATGGCGCGGGCGGATTGCTGGTAATGACGCGCTGTTCCGCCTCCTCCGACCACAATCACGAACCTCCATCCTCGCTTCACCTGTTTTTGCATCAGTGCTTTAAACTGTTTGAGAAATGTCGTATCGATCCCGCCGTTTGGAACAACTAGTGATCCGCCGACAGAAATGACGAGTGTGGAAGGTTTGAGTGAATTGCGATGGGTCATAGGGGAAGTGTTAGGTGATTGGGTGGAATAAAAAATTGGCCATGAGCCAATTAGATGCGACCTCTGCAAAATCGATGGATTTTCGTTAAACGGGCTGGCAACCCCACGAAACGTACTGAAAGGTACGTTGAGTGGGATGCCTGGGCGCCCGTGAAACGAAAAGACACGATTTTGAGAGGTCTAGCTTTCATGTGCTTGATCAATAAGCCAATTGGTCACAATACTCACAAGCCATAACATCACCGCGGCAAGAAGCGCGGGCACGAATCCTTCAACCGTGAATCCCTTTACGATCGTCGAAACCAACCAAATCATGAGCGCGTTTAATACGAAGCTAAACAATCCTAGCGTGAGAATCGTCACCGGAAGCGTCAAAATAAACAACAACGGGCGGACAAGCGCGTTCACCAAACCGAGAACCAGTGCAGCGATCAGAGCGGTATAGATCGTTTCTACACCAAATCCGGGTACCACGTAGGCCACCAGAAGCAGAGCGAGCGCATTTAAAATCCAACGTAAGAGGAGGTAAGACATATTCATGCGTCGAATTTATGTTTCAACTCTTCCACCTGTTGTTCCACCGTTTCTAATTTCTTCTTCAATGCGTCCGCGAGGATGAGACCGCGTTCAAATTTTTTGAGCCCTTCGTCTAAATCGAGATGCTCTTGAGAATCAAACCAACGGGTAACTTCTTCGAGTTCCGCAAATGCCGTGCTAAAATTTTCCTCTTTTTTCTTTGGCATAAACCAAATTACATGAGCTGTTGTTGACCTCTCCCCTCGATCCGTTTTACGTCCGCATCAAACGTACCTGCGGCCAATTGTACATGTACTGTCTGGCCGATTTCAAGCCTCCCGACATGGCGCACGACCTCATCCCCGATGCGCACAATACTATAGCCGCGCGCAAGCACACGCGTCGGATCCAGTTGACGCAAGACGCGAACACACTGGTTGAGTTGTTCGCGGATTTGGGGAATCCACTGCTGCGCCCTCTCTCGAAACTGACGTTCTAGATAAAAAAAACGTTCCTGGTGACGAGAAAAGAGAGCGCTCATATTCTGCACCGACCGACCAATCTCGAGTCGATACCGCCCGATGGATTCTTCAACACGGGCTTCAATAAAGCGCCGCATGGAATCCATCTCATATTGAATTTCTTCGCGACGTGGAACCACGCGTTCAGCCGCATTCGACGGCGTACTTGCCCGAACATCCGCGACAAAATCACACAAAGACTCATCGCGTTCATGACCGACGCCGCAAATAACTGGAATCTTTGAGCCAAATACGGCGCGCGCGACCTGCTCATCATTAAACGCGTGTAAATCCTCAAGTCCCCCTCCTCCACGTGTGAGAACAATAACATCCGGACGTTCTGTAGAAGAAAGCGCCGAAAATGCGGAAAAGGCCGAGACGATATCGGGAACCGCTTCTCTGCCTTGCACATGCACGTTTGCATGCATCACACGCACGCTCCCCCATCGATTGAATAGAACACGCAAAAAATCTCCATACGCAGCCGCGTCTTTCGAAGTGATCAGTCCGATTTTTTCCGGAAAACGCGGAAGCGCGCGCTTCCGTGCTGTCTCAAATAACCCTTCATCCTCCAGTTTTTTCTTCATGAGCAAATATGCCCGCTGCAGCGCCCCTTCCCCGACCAGCGACAATTCTTGCACGTTCATTTTAAACTGTCCGTAACGTTCGTAGACCTTTGGGTATCCAATGGCCTGTACGCGCATGCCGTTTTCCACGGGCGTTTTGAGCTGCCAGGTTGTCATGAAGCACTTCAATACCGCTTCGTCCTGTTCATCTTTCAAATCAAAACTCACCCATTTATCTTGGGCAATGCGAAAATCCGACACCTCCCCCTCCACACAAAACTCTTGCGTTGGGATGAGTCGCAAGGTTTCATTTACAAGTTGCAAAAATTCGGAAACCGAAACGGTTCGTCTGTCGCTCATGTGGGAATGCTAAAAAACTGTGGTTGATAATACTGCACAAGAATCCAAAGCGAAATTCCCAAAATCAAATGGGAGGCGATGGTTTCGCTCCAAACATGTTTGCCTTCGCGGCGCGCAAACAATCCCATCCCAAGCGCCGGATAGATGATCACACCCGCGACCACCCAACTCAGAAACGCATAGACGAGGAGCGACAGGAATGTGTAAGGCGCGTGCGTGACAAAAAGCCATCCGCGCAAAACAAACAACACGTAGATGAAACCGAACAAAAATCCGAAGATGACATGAATCAATAACCCAACGAGAAAGGCTTCCTGTCGCTTAAGCCGACGTCCGAAAATCTTGCGGGCATCAACAATAAGCGGAGCGTCGGTTGCCTCCCCCTTTTGTTTCAGTTCCAAAATAATGGCCGGAATAGCAAAAACAGATGCGATCAATCCGCCAAGCGCGCCTCCCAGCAAATAATCCATATGTCAATTTGGATGGATGACTAAAATGACTTTCTTCCCTTCTTTGATATCCGCTCCCCCATTCCAATCATGCATAGCGCTCATGAGCGTGTCAAAATCGTACAGATAGGCTTCTCCGTGTTTGGTTCCTGGATCGTTGGTAATGAAGCGCCCATCTTGCGTATACCCCCGAATCACCAGCATGTGATAAATCGGTCCCGGAGCCGTAAAAAAGGGATTCCCAATTTCCCGTCCCGCAACAGGAATGATCACAGGCAACCCCGAAGCAACAAATCGTTTTATCTGTTCAACCGTTGGATTCTCCACCGTCTCAACCGTCTCGTACCCATAAAACATCTCCGCAATCATCCCCGTCTGTTCAGCGGTTGTGTCTTCATAATATCCGAACAATTCATTCTCAAAATCAACGAGTTTCAACAAATCCTCCTTCGCCGTCTCCGGCGGAATGGACCCTCCCCCGATCCCTTGATAATACGCATGCACCATATACAGTGAAGCTTCCTCGCATGATTCTTTATAGGGTGCGCCCCAGTCTCCGTAGGGAGCCTGTGGAGTAAACGGAACCGCGAGATTGAAAGAGACAGGATCGGTTGCCATGACAGCCGGTGGCTCTTCAACTTCTTTTGCTTCCTCCGCTTCCTGAGTCTCGGTCTCTATCACAACCTCTTCAACTTCTTCCGCATCTTCTGGTTGTTTAATCTCTTTCACCTCTTGATACTCCACGGCCGGGGGAAGTTCCGGTGTGGTCTGTCCGTTGATCCAATTCCAAATGACGTCGCGCTGCGAATAAGTTGCAGCGCCCAAGACAATCAAGATGATGATAAGCTCGACGCAATTTTTGACTGATCTCATACCATTGGTTGACAAACGCCTATTCCTTCGACGAACCCTCCGCAGGTATAGCCGGAAGGACACTCCTCATCTGCCACACATTCACAATAAGCGATGCACACTTGAATACAAGGTTCGTTTGGTGTCTCGCGACATGCAGACCCACATTCATTCCAGCGCCCTCCCGCTGTATCACATGACGTCTGCGAAATCGGTTCCTGTCCCGTTGGCAAAGGAATTTCTTGCTGAGGCACTGACGCAGGTGGTGTCTCTGGTGTTGTTGCAGACTTCCACCAGATCCCTCCCACTATCGCCAATACGATAATGAGGATGATGAGGAACGCTTTGAACATAGGAGAATTGAGAAAGTGACTGAATGACTGAGTATCTGGTAAAAGATAAACGCAGATCCTGCCAGACAACATTGCTCTGTCGAGAGCACGCAGACAGAGCAATGTTGTCCACCAAGCATCCGCCTATCTCAACACGATTTTTATTCAGAAGTATGTCTCTGCAGCCACTGCTTCAGTTGATAGGTCGCACGTACATCGTCTTCGTTATACTCCAAAATTTTTTGCAACACCTTCTGATTCTTTTTCTTCAGCCATTCTTCAAACCATAAAACGGAATTCGCTCCGGACGCATCTTCCGCACGCCAATGAAACCCAATATACGACGCAATGTCTTTGAGAGAATAAAACGAGAGTGGAAACACCACGGCGGGACGCAACCATTCAAGCAAATCGATCATGTTGCGTTCAAGCGCTTCTTTCGCCAATGCGGAGATGCCGTATTTGGCCATAAATCGGCGCACCACTTCTTGCTCAAACCAACCGTAATGATAGATCGGGCAATCCAAATGTCTTTCGATATACGCCACAAATTCCTCCCACATCTTGCGTTCTTGATCCGGAGAAGCCGCAAGAAACGCCTGATAAGATTCGTTTTCCTTTTCCACTTCAAGCACACCGAACAAATAATCGAAATCTCTCAGCGGATCGCTTTCGATATCAAAAAACAATTCGGTGCGTGCGTCCGGAAATTCAAGCCGCTGACGAATGATGTGTCGCTGTTCTTTGATGGCAACCGCCTGATCTCGCATGATTTCTAAACGCGTCGGACTCAAGTCGGGCGCGAGACGCTCGAGATCTCGTACTGAATAGAGCGCAAGATCTGAGATAGTTTTGATTCCGGCTTGCTCAAGACGATGTACTTCCTGTCGCCACACACGGTTTAAAAGTGAGATTTCATCGCACGCCTCCGCGTCCCTAACACATTCGTGAAACCACGGTGATTGTTTACAACCAGAGGTCACAAAGTGCGGCGGTTTTTTCCCGGCCAGAATTTTTTCAATTTCGGCGAGCGTCAGATGATATTCTCCCGCGAACTCTGAAAGGATATAGTTCATCACCACACGATCCGGATGAATGACATAACCCTGCAACGGCTTAACTCCCTGAATTCGTTCGAGAAGTTCTGCGTAAAAACATCCTTGAAATTTAAATTCGTCTCGTAAAAATCGAGAACGTTTGAGATCAACGGCCACATAATAATAGTCTCCCAGCTTTGATCGCCCTTGCACACGTTCGAGCAGATCAGGATGTCCGATAAAATGCTTGTCGATCAGGACGGGTTGATAGATGGTTTGTCGGCCTTCCCGCATAAACGCAAGCGTTTGATGGAAGGCCTCGTCGGGATCTTCCGCTGTGACCTCCACTAGATCCGATTTATCCGAAATCAACTCCCGTTGTTTTTCTTCGATCAGTCCATCGTCAATCAGCCGTTCCATAAGCGGCTCGTGAATCTTCTTCTCAAACCCAAACGTTCCGAAATACACCCAATTCGGACACTTCAGATATTGATAAAACGTTTTTTCAGAAATGCGTCCCAGCATGTGAGCCATTATACACTCCATGACTCCATGACTCCATCACTTTGTGTTACTCTGAAACAAGCACATTCTCGAGGAGGACGTCATGCTGGTGATCAAACCGGATTTTGACAACATCTGCTGGACG
This sequence comes from uncultured Gammaproteobacteria bacterium, assembly GCA_964388785.1. GTDB lineage: Bacteria > Patescibacteriota > Patescibacteriia > UBA9934 > GWF2-40-263 > VGKU01. The sequence goes on along the minus strand of CAYMBX010000020.1, from coordinate 9,974 downwards.
CACTTCCACACCTCCATGGGTGCGGTCCGAGTTCTGCAAGAACTCCCAAAACCTCTGCGGAAGATGGTCTCCGGCTTTGTGGGCGTCCTCGTCGACTGTGGGATCGCCCAAGCAGAACTTCGTCGTGCGGGACTTTCTATCCGAAACGGCCAGACAGTGACGCGTTTGACACCGTTTCGAGAAACACTCAGCGTGTCGATTCGGGATCGACTGGAGCTGGTCGCTTGGTGGCTCACCTACAGCCATCGCCGCGAAATCGGTCTTGCGCGCAAAGTTGCCGGCATGGAAAAGGCGTATGCGGTTTGGCACTGCCCTGACTGTGGCAAGGCTGTGAAGCCCGACCGCCAATACTGTGCCAACCCCCGCTGTCCCTCCTGGGACAAGCTCTATCTGTGCACGCAAGCAGACGAGCTGCGTCCAAAAACCAATACCGCCTGAACACACAAGTTGTTCAGGATTTTTTTGTAAAAAAAGACCGCGCGGTTGGCACGGAGTAGAAGAGGATCGAGGATCAGGGTTCGTCGGCTTCGTGTTCGAGTTCGGCAAGCGTGGCTTCGAAACGCTCGGTGAAAATCGCGAGACGTCCCTGGAAGGTGGGATCTGCTTCTGGACACGAACAGCGGACGTGCTCGAGGAACTGCTCGGTCGTGAACGAACCACGGACCGAGTCGAGCCGTTCACCGGGCGGGCAGAAGTCCTCGTTGCTCGCCCCCTCGCCGTTGGGCCGCCAGATGAGATGATGGCTGCGTCCGGTGGGCAGACGGTAGAGCGCGATCTGACCGCCATAGACGTGCTGGACGAGATAGAACGTCGTGACATCGTCCTGGCCGAACGAGGGCCGTTCCTCGTTCCAGCTCGACGCGAGATCCGGCCGTGCGGTTTCCCGACACCAGACGTTCTTGAGAATGACGTCGATGGTGCGCTCGGTGGCCCGGTAGTCGCCGGGACCGTGGCGCCTGGTCCCGAGCTCATACAGTCGGGATTGGATCGAAGGACCAAACATGTCATCCTCCATTCGCGCAAAACTGCTGCGCCGATGACCCTATAAAATACACCTGAGCATTGAAAAAGTCAATGATTATTTGACAAAACACCTTTATGAAACCTAAGATCAACCCTCGCGAAAGCGAGAAACACGGAGGAATGAGAACATGTCAGTCATGCTCGTGATCTGGATGTCCGCAGCGATTGCCACACTTGTGGTTGGAAATTGGCGGGCCTACAAGTCTCAACTCGAACTGTGGGCCCACCACACCAAGCGTGGTGAGCTGCAGATGAAGCGGCCGACGCCGGTGCGATTCCTGTTCCGGCAACTCGTCGCAGGCATCCTGTCTCCGAAGTCGTCCTTCCTGCTGATCGGCTCCTGCCTCATCATGCCGCCACTCATGCTGATCGGCGTCCTTCTGCGCCCCGAACTCTTCGATCTCGCCCAAAACGCGTTTGAAGATGAAGAGCAACGTCGTCACGCCGAATGGAGGCAGCGCGAAGGAATCCCTTATCGCGTTTGCACACCAGCACAAGGCCGCGAAGACATACTCTGGAAGATGCGGTATCTCGAGGAGCGCTACGGCGCGGGAGACCTGTGTGAATACATCGGCCTCGTGCTCGGGAAGTCCGCATCATTCGCCATGCTCATGCTGGGACTCCTCCTGGCGCCGTTTGGCCTGTTCGTTCCCAAGGCGAGTGCACAGACAGGCACAGAGAAACGCACAGAGCTCGTCATCGATCCGATCGAGAATCCCAAAGACATGCCGTTCGACCCTGGCATTAACGGCGTTTACGGAGCGATCGGCACAGGACTCATTCTTCTTGTCCCCACGGACAGAGAGAATGAATCTACGCTTCAGTGGCAGCTGCGACAGCTGGATCTGAAGGTGCTCCCGCGCATTTCTGAAGAGGTAAGCGGCACGATCGTCCTCGCCTTCACCAAATTTCTCAACGGTGGGCCTGGCGATCCGGTGCTCGTCGCCTCGATCGACTGGAAGGCCTCGAACGCCTTCGAACTGAGCGGCGGACGAATCCTCAGACCGGGCGGGCTCTCCAGCCAACTTCCACCACACAAGCTCGTGGAGCTCGCCTATGCGAACACCGGCATCACTGCTCCCTTCATCGAGCATGGTGCGGTCGCGACACTGCGACCAAGCGGCGGGATCGAGTTCAAGCTCGGTGTGCTCTCGGGCAACGGCACAAGCACAGACTCCGACTTCAAACCCGATATCGTTTTCCTGGCAAGCGTGAAGCCTGTCGACGGTCTGACGCTTGGTCTGGACTTCCAGACAGGTGAACAAGAGGCTGGTTGGCGACAGGTGCTGGGAGTACACGCACGCTACGATGCCGGCATCTTCTTCGGACAAGCGGAGGTCGTTGCGAACTTCGACGCAGGCAATGACCGACCGACGATTGGCTGGTACGCACTCGGTGTGCTGCGACCGACCCCTGAGTGGGAGCCGTATCTGCGCATCGAGAGCCTGCATGATCTGCGTCCCGATGCGACACAGACGGATCCCATCGTGCACACCGGCTTCAACTACAAACCGACTCCCGGGGTTGCCCTGCGCGCGGCCGCGACCGCGCCGCTCGTCGACGTTCCCATACTCGGCTTCCAATTCGCCGTTCAAGCGGCGTTCTGACCCAAACCCTTCCCCGAAACGGAAGGGTATTTTCATAAAAAAATCCGGAGTACGTTCTACTCCGGCGGAACCTCGAAGATGTACGGGACGCAGCGGTCGGCGCCAGCGACGTCCAAACCGTAACCACCCAAAAACGGGAGATCGGTTTGCGAGAAACCGACATGGTGAAGCGTGACTTCGTGCCGATGCTTGTCGGGCTTCGCGACCAAGACGCAGACACTGAGCGAGGCGGGTTCCTTCTTGCGCAGATGCGCGTAAGCCCAAGCGAGCGTGTTGCACGTATCAGCGACATCCTCGACGAGGACCACGTGTGCATCCTTCACCGGACGACGGATGTCCATCTCGAGCTTGAGATCGCCCGATGTGTGGCCGTCGTTGTAGGAGCTCACGCTCAAAAACTCTACGAACACCTTCCCCACTCCGGGACAGTCTGCGATGTTCGCCGTCTTGATCTGTTCGAGCACGGCCCCCAAGTCACGCAGGAACATGAAAGCTCCCTTGAGGAGGCCGACCAGAACAATGTCCTGTCCCCGATGCTGCCGGCTGATCGCCACCGCGAGCTCGCGCACACGCTGCTGGATCTGCTCACCGCTAAACAAAACCCGTCTCTCCTCCATCGCATCCTCCTCCAACTTCGAGACAAAGAGGTCGCTACAATACCAGATGAGAAATAAGTTCGTCAACCAACGCAGGATCTTTCTCGAGCATGGTGGTTCCGTGTCCAATTCCCGAACGATTCATGAGAAGGGTTTGCGTCGGATTGGCCAAATGTAACGTCTGGATGCTTGCAAACGATTCTGGATCATCGTCACTTGCCACAAGAATCGCACGTTGCCCGTTGTGAAATTGGCAAATGAGCGATTCGGTTTTCACACCGTGGTAATTGAGGCCCGGTGACAACGCGATCGCCAGATCAATTTCTTGATGATCGACCAAAGCTTGAATGGCTAAATTCGCGCCGATGGAAGCGCCCACAATCACCATTTTTCCTTCGGGAAATCCTTTTTGCTTCGCAAACGAAATCGCCGCGTCCACATCAAGACGTTTCGCTTGTTGCTGTGCATCCGTAAACTCCTTGTAATTCAAGGTTCCTCCCATCGTACTCTCCCCGTGTCCGCGCTCGTCAATTGCAAGCGACGCATACCCCACCTCAAGCAGACGTTCGGCAAACGTCTCCCAACTTTCTTTTGTGGCCGGCATCATGTGCAGCAGAATGGCGATGTGTTTCTGGCCGGTGTTTCGATAGTCACCAACAACCTCGATGCCGTCTGTCGTGAGCAATGCCACACGTTTTTTCATAGCGGGTTCTCATTTTTTTCTTTTAATAACCGGTCCAATAATGCTTGCGCATTCCCACGAATCGTTGTCAAAGCGATCGTTGGATTCGTTTCAAAAACGATCGGTTTTCTCTGTGCCACAGCAAGGGCGATCGCCGCCGCCCGATGATGGCCTTCATATAAAACAACGACGTCTTCATTTTCCAAATACATCCCAATGAACTGTGTGCGTCGCGGAAATTGTCGCATGCGGGATTGAACGCCGGAGTTGCTTGCAACCCAGTCATGGTGGTCACGGACCAACTCTTGAAATGTATGCACATTTTTCTCTTCGTACCGTTTCTGCCAACCATGAAACGGCCCCATGCGAAATGCAGGAACAATCTCATCGGGTTGCTCGATTTCATACAACATCCACTCACGTTCGGCGGCGTCGAAATGCGCAGCTTGATAGGATCGCCATTGTTCCCACGTTTCCCATCCTTTTTCGCGTCGGGCGAATTCCTGCCACACCGGATCCGCACCCTCATGCGTTTTCCAAACAGCAAACACCTCTTGCCATGTGACGGAGCGAATGGATTTCAAACCTTGAATCATATAGACAAAAGAAATCGACTGTGATGCACTGAAATGAGTAGTATTATGAAGAAAGTCGGAAAAACAACCTGTCCATTTTGCCGAAGCATAACCGGCCCAACGCGACGGTGCAAATTAGGGCACGCGGGCGGAGGGATCCCCATCCCCGGACGTCCGTTTTCCGCCGGATGGAACCGCAAACGTAAGAAACAGAAAGGTTCACCGTCTTTTTAGAAGTTGCCGATCGATCCATTTACGTTTGAACCACGGCATGGTGAGTGTGGAAATCATGAATCCCACCGATGGCACGATCGAATTAAGCCACGGTCGCGGAATGTCGATCGCCCACAGATAAATCCCGATCGCAAGATAGGTAAAGAACGCGAGCAACGCGCGACGCGTCCAACTGGTTTCCCACGCCTTGTCGGATTCCACGCGCACATTACGCTCTTCGATTTTTTCGACTCGTTCTTCAAGTGTTTGCATATTATCCATCAACTATTCATGTTATTATTTAACCATATGATGATACGTTTATTCTACATACTCCCGCTCATCACCGCCATGACGTTCTTGGGAGGATCCGCTGCATTTGCGCAGACGGATGACACAACGACCGCTGATCTCGCGGAAGTTGACACGTTAGTTTCTCTGTCCCAAGAGGCGGATCCAACCTATGACGGCATTGAAATAGAAACGCCGGAAGAAAATCCTTCACGTTTCCGCTTATTCTGGCGCGGACTTCGCGAACGCGTTTCGGTCGCGCTGACATTCGACGCGAGTGAAAAGACGGAAAAAGCATTAAAATATGCCGAGGAACGGCTCTTGCTGGCGCAGCGTGCGTTTGAAACTGCGCAAGATGAACGTGCTCGCGCGCAGGCGTACGACCATTTGGAAAAAGCCAAAGCCTGGCTTGAACGCATGCGCATACAACAGGCCAAAGCACTGGAAGACAGTGCGAGCAACGCGGAACGTTTGCTGCATAACCAAGCCGCACAATTTGAACGACAGCGACGGATCATGGATCGCATCGAACAAGACGTTGACGAGGAGACACAAAGACGTGTGTTGCAACTCCGCGAACAGATGGTGGAAGAGCATCGCCGATTAGCAAATGCGATCGCAAACGAACAAATCCCGGAGCGCGTACGCGAACAGCTCAGCGAAATTCGAACGCGCATAGAAACACACGCACAAGAAGTGAGAGAGCAAGCCCAAACGTTCAAAGAACTGGTCGAAGCCGCACAATCCGGAGATACGGAAGCACGAGCGGAGCTGGAGGCACTTAAAGAACGCCGGGAAGAGGCGTTGCGGAAAGCTATGGAGGAACAGCAAGCAAAACGGTCTCGATTTGAAGAAGAGTTCGGGATGACGCTTGATACCTTATTTGAAAAGGCGGCGGCGGGAGACGAAGCGGCTGCGGCCTTGCTCGAACGTATCAAAGAAAATCCGGAACTTCGCCGTCGGCTCAACGCAAGCCTTCAAAATACAGATGAGCCTTCAACGGAGATTGAGACGGAAACTGAGTCCGAAGAAAACGAGGACTTGCGTGAAGCAAGACGTCTCCGCGCGGAACGGATCCAAAAAATGATGGAATCCAATCGTGGACAAACACAAAATCGTCGACCTTGATGAAAAAATCTTTTCATGATTAAATGCCAATAACGGTTGAGGATTTACTTCCTTAATACTACCGGTGTCACATTAAGAACCTCCCTTGTAAATGGGCGGTTCTTTTTGTTTTATCCGGGCATATGGATGAGCCCGTGGAGGTAATGGTAACCTCGACCGTCTTGACACCGGTACTCACGAGTTCGATTCTCGTCGGGTCCACCAGCCCGGGTCCAACAACACTATTCCTATTTTTTCTATTCCACACTCTCCACAACTGTCTCGTCAGTCCGTATCGCCTCCAACACCGAATCATAGAAGGCCTTATTGGACACTCCACAACGTACTTGCTCATACCCAAACGTGAGATTCTGAAGCCACGATCGCTTCTTTTTCGCCATCTTTTTTAATGCCTCAACGACCCCTTTATTTGGATAACGTCCCAGAATCGCTTGAACCACCAACTGAGGATCTCTCTGATCATGTGCTCGAGCAAGCGCGCCAGAAATCGACAGGCACAAATCTTTTAAATCTTGTGCCTGTGCCTCAACTAACGGCACGCCTTTCTTGAACTGCACCTCTGGATCGCAGATGACCGGTCGTTTCTCTTTTGTGAAAATGATGTTCGGCAAGATCAGTTCACCCCACGCTTGTCCTTTTTCATGTATACGGGCGACCTCATCGACAATGCGCTGGGAAAGTTCCAACTTCGCATCTAAATCCGTTTCCTTCGCCCATGTACACTCTCCGAAATCCTCGATCTCTGCGTTCTGCGCAAACAAGTCATAGCCGTTGACATTCGGAAGATACGGCATGACAACCGTATCCGGATCCTGATTTTCAATCACCGGAATATTGCTTTTCCTTTCAAAAGTCTGTTTCCAACGGCTCCGTGAAACTTTTTTCATCCGCAGTCCCGACGCCCACTTCATCAGCCCGTCAAGAAAACGATGGACAACCGAACCTTTGTGACTGTAAACAAGAAACACTTTTCTTCCGTCGGCAAGTTTTGCGATTCGCGTTTGCGTACTGAAATTTCTCGTGCGGATATCATATTCCGCGGCAATCGCCTCCCCGATAAACGTATTAGTCATGAACTTCGCTTCACGGCGAAATTGTGTTGCCGCTTCTTCCATATGCGTCTGTGTTTCGGGTGCGAGCACAATCTTCCCTTCCGGTGTTTTTTCCGCCACAAAATCTCCATACAATTCCGCCGGAGTTGATGAGGTCGAATCATTTCCGGAAGCATCCTGAAGACGTGTACGCAATCGTTCAATTTGTTCTTGGTCGTCACCTTTATATTGACGAGTGTCAACTCGCGGAATTTCTTGATCGAATTCAACCGGCCTCTCTCCCTTCTGTGGTAATGCTCGCTCTCTTTCTCTCTCGTTCTGTGGTGTCGGTTCACCGTTTTTCTTTTGCATAATTTTTACTCAAATAAAACTGGGATTTCAACGGCATCGTCGTTTTCCGGAAGACCCGACGGGTTGTCTTTTTGCAGGATCAAGAAACCGTTTTCTCCGTAATCAGGTTTTTCAAAGGTGAGTGTCCCTTCAAACGGGACGTAACTCTGCGTCATCCAATCGTCCTGAGCTTGCGCGTATCCCTGGGCGATTATCAAACCATCCCAATTAGTCAAAACGATCGGGAATGATGCTTCAAAATACCAGGAACCGCGCGCATAACCTTTAATAACGAGTGGTGAACTGATCTTATCGTTCTTTTTCGGATATTCGATGAGCAATATCTCTCCATTATCGGAAACCACTTTCGTTTCTATTGGTTCATTCGGTTGTTCTTGAGGGGCAGGGGTGGGTTCGGTGGTGCGAAAAAACGATTGGTACAAAAGTGCACCGGATAAGACAAGAACAAGGAGAATAAGAATCGTGCGCATATGTTTTGGACCTCTGCAAAACTCGATGAGATTTCGTTGAACGGGCTGGCATTCTCTGAAAACGTCCTGAAACGGACGTTGAAGAGATGCCTGGGTGCCCGTGAGACGAAAGATCGCGAGTTTTGCAGAGGTCTCTATTGGTAATTTGCAGGCTCGTACACATTGCGCGCATTCCAAAGGATCCATCCGGACGCGCCCGCATCGCGAGCCGCTTTTATTTGTGCTTCTATTAAATCAGACGTATAAACGGCACCGATATCAAAATCTTGGAGCCACGGACGCCATTTGCTACGCAATCCTTCTTCTGATCCGGACCAAAAACCTCGCGTGAGCATTGTCCCCTTCTCGAGCGATCGGTACACAATTTCGTACGGAGCTTCCGCTGGATTCGCGAATCCTTCAAACCCGTCAGGATAATGGGAAGGATACACCATGGGTGAAACCCAGTCTGCGTACGGCAAGATATCGACGAGCCGTTGGCCGATGTTGAAATCGTTATACGACCAGAATGTCATCCCGAATAAATCATAGGATGCCGGGATCCCCTCCGCACGCATAGCTTCACCTATACGTTTGAAAAATTGCTGCATAACCGAAACTTTGGATTCCATTCCATCAGACAGAGGATACACGATCCGACTAACCGCTCCGTCGGACGCGAACCGAATATAATCGAATTGCACCTCGTCGAATCCGCGCGCGTACGCCTCTTTGGCAAGTGCAATCGCATACTCCGCGACCTGTGACGCCGCGGGATCCAACCATAATGAACCAATATTGTCCCGCCAGAGACCACCTTCCTGAGCGTGCATCGCAAGCTCAGGATGCAAGAGCGCAAATGCCCCGTCACGCATCACCGGGATCCGTGCGATTCGATAGATCCCTTCTTCTGCGAGCCGAGCAAGCAGTCCATCCAAATCTGAAATAGCCGGGCGTTGTTGTGCGTATTGCACTAATGATTGATCGTTCGGCATGAATGCAAGTTCACCGTTATCCATTTTCAGATCAATCACAACGGTATTGATTCCGCTTGATTTCATGTAGGCGAGCAGGGTCTGGCCGGAGGATGAACCCGCGGTGACCGCCGTCCAATACAAACCGCGCACTTCTTGAGGAACAGGAACACGGGATGGTTCAGGCACTGCCTGACGATCAACATTCTCATAAACGACATCCCCAGACCCCACCACATAAGACTCTTCGGTGATGGGCGAGGTCTGAGGATTCTGTCTGTCACCTGTGTACTCAGAAGCAACCCGGACAAATCCAACCGCAACCAAAAACACAGGCAGCAAGATAAGCCACCTGTGCTTGATGAATTGTTGCATGAGGGTGTTCATACCCCCAGTCTATCAGTTTATTGTTTTTCTTCAACGGAAACCGATTGCATCACATCCCCAATTTGAACCTGATCCACCACATCCATTCCTTCGATCACACGACCGAAAATCGTATAGGCTTTTGGCAACGGGACATTGCCAAGCATGACGAAAAATTGAGAACCGTTCGTGTTTGGTCCGCGATTCGCCATCGCAACGATTCCGCGCTCGTAGGTGCGTGCATCGGAAAGCTCGTCTTCAAACTCATATCCCGGTCCACCGGTTCCGTCTCCATTTGGGTCTCCACCTTGAATGACGAATCCCTCCTCCCGACGGTGGAAAGTCAATCCGTTGTAATAACCACCAGTCGACAAATAAACGAAATTGGAAACCGTCTTTGGGGCGGTATCGGCAAACAGTTCAAACACGATATCGCCTTTTTCCGTTTTGATGCGAATTTGTTTGCCGGCAATTTCTTCATCCGGCAACACGCCTGGGAAAGACCAGGAGGTAGATTGTGTATCCGTCACAGGGGGTTCGTCAAAAGTAATGGTTATCGGTTCCGGTACTTCCGCGGAAGTACATCCGGCACCCAGCAAAACAAGTCCTCCTAAGACTATTCCAAACGGCTTTTTCATACTCATGACTTTTGAGAGAGCGCATTCAC
>CAYMBX010000019.1:0-18323 GCA_964388785.1 uncultured Gammaproteobacteria bacterium | reverse complement strand
CGCTTACACAGATTTACGCTGTTTCCATCCTTATCTTTGAACACACCCCCGTTTCCAAGACAGCTCACCGGATCCACCAGTACATCTGGTGCTTTCTTCAAAAGCTCGTCCGCATGGGTGGAAACGATATAACTCGCACTTGCGTTGTAGGTCAGTTCCGCCTTGCTACGATTGTTAAACAACGCGCAGCCGGCTTTCTGACTCACCTGACCGTTACACGCGCCCGTTCCCTTGGTCGAGGCCTCAACAAGCTTATTGTTGTTGATGAAATAGTAAGACGTCCCGTCTTTTTTGAGTCCACCTTCCGTATCGACGATATCGATGAACTCGGAACACAAATCCTGTTGCGGCGTGCACGCCCCTACCCATCCGTCATAATCTTCATCACCATTCTTCCAAATGGAAACCTGGTCTCCCGCAACAATGTGCGCACTATCGACTGACGGAGAATACTTCCCGTCATTATTTTTGTCCGTCCAATAACACGGCTCGCTCTTCCCCTTACGGAACCATCCTGCGAGCTTCTTGCCGTCAATTTCAATACTCGCTTTGTATTCGCACTGCTTGTCGAGCGGACTCTTGAAATAATAATTCCCGTCTTTGGTAGAACTGAATTCGTCACAGAATAACGCCTCATTATCACAGAGAATGTCTCCGTACTGGTCCGGATCGTTAATAAAATACGCACTTGTGAATGATTCGACTTTAGACAAATCCTGGGAATATTTTGGTTTCCCAACTTCTTGGCAGCCGGCGCTCGTAGCCGCACAATCCGCCTTTCCGTTATCGACAAGATAGACGGGCTGATCGGCGGGAACGACAACCGTTTCCGCGCCGAACAAAATGCCAAAACCCGTGGAAGGATCCAACGGCAACTTTTCGTCAAATACTCCGTCATAATCAAACGTACAAGAACCTTGGCCGGCCGGAATTGTGCAATACGTTTTCCCGTTTACCGTACAATCAACCGGTGTCGAGGTGATTTTGGGCGGAATAAGCTTGACCGTCTCTTTTCCACCCACCGTTGTCTTCTCCCCTCTTACACAGCTTGCATTGTGAACGGCAGCGTAAGGTGACTCTGACTGGAATGTTTGATAGAACATCTCACATCCCACCACTTTTTCGGAACACAATTTTGAAAACTGATACAAGTTATGTCCTTTGCCGTTGTGATCCGTATAAGCTTCACAACCAAGATAATACTGCGGAGAATTCACTCCGTTGGGTGCCGTGTCGCACGTGGATGGCACTACCCAGGAGTCTTTGACAAGCGTGATATTTTCTTCCACCTGCTTGAGTGTTAAGTTATCCAAATAAAACGTCTTTCCCGCATCGGTCAGGAAGAACAGCACTGCGTCTTTTGTGAACGCGCTTGCTGTGCTTGAATCAAACGGCCCGAACTGATAGACGCGCCAACTTCCGTCGAGTGCGACTCCTTTCAGCGACACGCCGGCATATGATTTGGTCACTGGCGGAACACTCGATTCGGTCACAAAATCATAGACAGTGTTTCCAAGGCCGCCTTGTGTTTTATAGCCGAGATAAAGATTTCCGTTTCCTTTCGCCCAAAACTGAACCACAAACGAACTGCCTTTTACCAGTTTATTGACAAGCGTTCCGCATGAATTTTCCCCAGGCCCAATCACGCATGTGGGCGTGATCTCACACCCGGCCGGCGTAATCTTTTTCGGAGCGGTACAGGTCGAGGCGTCGTTGGGGTTATACGTTTTATTGACGACCGTACCACCCAAATAGGCATGAGTGGTTGCGATTCCTCCCGTGCCTCCGCCAGCCGTCACACGAAGCGAATGTCCGTCTGTCGCGATTGATTCGTTACTGATCAACAAACCGTTACTTGATGCAACCGATTCGAACGGCTCGAATGCGCTGTAGGATCCGCTTTCGAATGTTTCGTTCAAAAGCGTGACGGAATTACGACCCGCACCACCTGTATAAGCACGGCATCCGTTTGCCGCAGCCGGACAAACCGTACTTTCCGCGGAAAGTCCGAAGTAGCGGCAGAACCCAACTTGACCGTCCCAATATCCTCCAGCAGCGTCGCAGTCATCTTTCGTGGATTGATCTTTTCGATACGGTTTGCAATCGTTACTCACGGTCACAGTCTTTGAAAACTCTCGATAATGCACGAACCCGTCCGCATCGTAAAATTCGCGACAATCCGGGTTGGTCAAAATATCGTCATGGTCCGCACAGGTTACACTGTACTGTATCTCCTGCTGATGGCTGAGCAGATCAGCATCGCTATCATCCGCTGCGTCATCGATACAAACGACCTCATCCTTGCTCACATTTTCCCATTTGGTGCAAGGTGCCTTTCCAATGTTTTGTTCAGTAATCACCGGAGACGCGATGAAAATTTGCATCGATGCCGTATCGGAAAGATTTGATTCGAGCAATTGCCATGAACGTAGTTGATATCCGGCGTTATCAGATCCTTCCCATGTGTAAAATGTCGCACTTTGTTTTTTGGATGTGCTGCCATCCGCCATCGCTTCGGTCGTACAGGCACGCAGATTCGTATAGTATTCAATTCCCTCCCCTCCTTCCGCGGCGGAACTCAAATTCGTAAAGCTGTCGCAACCGACAAACTGTGTGGAGCACGATTTTGCGTTTGTCGGAATAAAGTACAGTGGAAATTTTTCCGAATCGTAGGCAGTTTGCTCTTGCTTAAACGTGTCATAGCCGACACACTCCGCCGGACAGGAATCCAACGGACTCGCAATCGCCGGAAGCGCCGGATCGCCATCGTCCGGGGTAAACAACGAACAGCCCACATCTTGCGCTTGACACATTTGTGCGTAGTTGTTGCAGGCAGCCGGATCCGTCGCCGCACCCGTACAATTCAAATAGGCGGGCGCGACTTTGATCGTCTTTTGGGATTCGTCTCCTTTGGAAAACCCTTCCGTAAAATCACTCATAGTTTCCGTCGCCTCAAGCTGAAGGCCGTCATAACGAACATCTTTGTTTGCAGTCAGTCCAATCTTCACCTGTTTTGCAGAAGCGGGCGCGCTAAATGTGCACGAAAAACGCTTCCATTCTTTTGTCACGTTATTCGTGCTGATAATTTGTTTGAGCGTGTCGGAATAGGAACACCCAAAAAACGCGAGCCCTTTCAAATCGATTTTGTCTCCGTCCGCATTCAACACATCGATCGTCTGATTCGAAGAAACGGTTCCCGTCGCGTCTGAAATGGCAAAATAGCTGAACGTATAAAACTGGTTCGCACGAATCGGAATATATTGAATCAACTGACCGATGGACGAAGAAAGCATCTTTAACGAATACGAACCGCGCGCGGCAGGTTTATTGACTTCCAAACTGAAATTGCTCTTTTGTAATCCCGACAGAAACCAATGGTCCGGGACACTGTCTTTGTCTTGATCCTGTTCAAAACTTGGATTGCGAATTCCGTTTAAAATCGCTCCTTCGGCCGGATTCAATTCAGAACAACCCGCGTCGCTTTCCGAGCAGGTCTTTGCCGCACGGGTCAGATACATCCGTTCTTCGTATGAATAAAGTTTGGGAGTATTCGTGGCGTATGAGATGGCGGGTTGGATTGTTCCATCTGTTTTTTGGTATTTCCAGTTGTTTGCTCGATCGGATGTGTCGTACGTTTCATTTGGAAGCAGCCAGTCAAACGACTCACCGTTCTTATTTTTCACGACTCGATACCACTGACACCCCGCGTTCGCCTGATTGCATACGCTGAAATCCACCGTATTGATGATGAAATCATTCTGCTGCTGAGTGGTTGTGCTGCGAAGCGACAAACAACCCGCGTAATGCGCCGGGCATTCATCCCCACGAAAACGCCACACATTTTTTTCGCGCACGCAATATCCATATCCGTCCGTACACTCTCCTTTACTGTTTTCCCCAAGACAGCTCGGTGCATCGGCACACACGCTTTGACGGCCGGGACTGAGTGCGGTCAAACGCACTTCTCCGTTTACGGTGGCACGACACTGCGTGTCCGGATATTTGAGCACCCAACTGGGATCAATCAAATGACAAAACGGATGCTGTGCATCGATTGTGCCGTATTGGTTACAATTGTTGAATTCATCGATAATTTCTTGAAGTGTTTTCGGAGCGGACACGCTGTTGCGAAGCGCGGCAAGCTCCCATCCGATCGGAAGCACACGGGCTTTGCGCAATTTCACAAGATTGGAATAGCAAAATCCGTATGTATAACAGAGCGGGTCTTGGTTTGCGGAAAGATTTTCGGGTGAGATGAGCGACCAACTTCCATTCAGCAACCCTTCATCGATCGCCTCTTGAACCGTGAGCGGTACCCCGGAACTTCCACGGGAGATCGCAGACAAAAAGCTTGAATCCATGACACAATTATTGAGCCCGCGATTGGCAATGCCCTGCGGAGGGCAGACCACAAATTCGGTAAGTGCGTTGTAATCCGCTGTGACAAAAGGAGTCGTGGCGAATACACGCGAAAGCGCCTCCGGATCCTGACTGGTTTCTGCAACCGCTTCCACGTTGAATGGATCTTGATTTTCCGGTTGCGTATCGAAAAGTCCGGAATAAATTTTGTTGAACAATTGCGAAAGCAGTGTGTTGGTAAACGTAGACGCGGCCGTCAGCGCGAGCCCTCCCATCGCATCACCGAAACTGCCGATCTCCGACGCTTTGAGCTGCGTTGTTTCGCCGGTGACCGCCTTTTTGATTTTATCGAGAAAATCGTTTTCAACCACTTTATTTGGGGTTTTCGTCTGTTTTGTCACCGGATCTTTTACGTCTTTCACGGTTTGAGCAAGCCGTTCCTCTTTTTCCAATTGCTTTTTCTCGGAAACCTCACGATCAATCTCCAAATTCAATTTGATTGCCGCGCTGAGTTCATTGCGACCCGGCGTCAATGATTCCGCAAATTTGGACACGATAGCGGATTGGATCTTTTCAGGATCCGTAACCGAAGAATACGCATCTGTGACAAAGCTATCCCAGTTATTGATGACCTCCGTAATATCACAACGCGGAGGTTCGGGTTGATACTTTTGCTTTATTCCCAATTGGAGACTCAACGTAAAGAGCGATCCGGACGGTGCACACAGATCAAATTTCGTTCCCAAGCTACTGTTCACCGCATCGCTCAACTCCGCAACCGCTTCTCCCGCAACTTCTAAACCAAACTGTTTAAACCCTTCGCCGGCGGACTTGCCATAAAACAAAGACCCTTGTCCCGGTCCCCCGTTTGCGACCACCAAAGCCGCTTCATACGCAAGTCGGTTAACGACAAACTGTGAAATATTGAGAAGACCCTGAACCAACGCAACACGAAAAACAGGACTGACAATACGGTCGCCCAAAATACGTGCTGTTTCTTTTACAGAACGTCCGATACATGGAGGCGAAAACGGAGCGGCATCACACGAGGCTTCCGCCTGGGCTCCCGCAAGTTCGGCCGCGGCGGTCGTTTCATCTGCGTAGACCACCGTGGGTGAAATAAGCGATCCGAGCATGAGAAGTGCGACCACGGCAATCAGCCCCGCGGACATCCATTGTTTTTTCTTTCGGCTCACATGTGTCATATTACGGCGCCTCTTGGCTTGGTTTTACGAGCACATCAAATGCCCCCTCATTGGCGGCCTCGTTGAGTGTGCTGTTGAAAAACTCCATGAGTTCTTCATCGGTGATCTGATCTAATTGTTCCTGTGAAACTCCCGCTTGCTTCAACGCGTTGCGAATTTCTTCAAGGGTTGCTTGGCGGAAAAAGTTTTCTACGTCTTCGGGTTTCTCAAAATCAATTTGTCCGCTTTGAAGAATGGAGGCTGATGAACCGAACGCCTCGACAAGACTGGATACTTCATTTTGATCGCCGGAAATTTCTGCTTGATCCCCGCAGTCGTTCTCTTTGGGACAGGTCGGATCATTGCCAGAAAACACTTCGGTTTTGTCGTCAAAACCGTCGGAATCGGAATCCGTAAGATACGGGCTCGTTTTATACACGTATAACTCGTCGTAATCAGTCAGGCCGTCTCCATCGACATCGCGCGTTTTTGACGCTTCAAGTTCTTGCTGCTCTTTCTGGGAGCTTGTCAAAAATTTTTCCCCCTTGAGATAACGCGCGACTTGCAAATCGAATGGACGGCGAATATTGCTCCCGAACGACCGGAACCCAAAAAAAATTCCTCCGATTCCCAAAAACAACAAAAGCGCAAAAGCAACCTTTTGCTCCGAAGACAGCGCTCGAGCTTCCCTGTGACGCACGCGCTTAATCGCCATAGCTTTGTGTCATTATATCAAAACGAACAAAAATTACCTATGGATAACTAACGGGAGAGGAGTCGGGAATACGCAATCCACTGTTCGACCGTGAGCGCTTCGGCACGAATGCGAGGATCCACACCCAATTGTTCGAGAACGGAAACGCTTTCCGGACCTAAATTCGACTTAAGTTGCTTGCGTTTTGAAGAAAATCCCTTTTTTGCAATTGCAATCACCGTTTCAGGATGCAACCCGGCTAGTTGAGGATGACCCGAATCGTAAAGATCGAGTCGAACAATCGCGGAATCTACCTTTGGAATAGGCCGAAACGCTCCTGCTTTCACAATCGCCACTCGTGAACAAGATGCGTAGAGTTGGCAGACAACCGACAAGAGACTCATACGCGGAGGCTGTGCCGTGATGCGATCGGCAACCTCCTTCTGAACCATGAGAACCATGCGCGAGGGGCGCAGAGACGTTGTCAAAAAATGTTCAAGAGCGGCGGAGGTGATGTTGTAAGGAATGTTTGCGACGAGTTTGTAACTATGCTCGTCATGCTGACTAAACATAAAAATATCCCCTTCCACTAAAAAAATCTTGTCGCCAAATTCTTTTTGGAGTCCCGGAATCAAATCCTTGTCTGCTTCAACCGCGGTCACGTGAGCGCCTGCGTTTACAAGTGCGCGAGTCAGGACACCTGTTCCCGGACCGATCTCAAGTACTCTGTCCCCTTCTTCTATTTCCGCTGCCTTAAGGATTTTTGAAACAACCGTCTGATCAACCAGAAAATTTTGACCAAACGATTTTTTCGCTTTAGGCAACATAAATCTCTCCTTTGCGTAACACCGCCACCTGTCCATCTTGTTCCGCAATAATGGTGGAAGGCGGACGTGGAGGCAATGGTCCTGCATCAAGATAAAAGTCTGGTTGCAAAAGTTGTGCGTCGAATTGTGCGCGAACGGATGCAATGTCGTAACACGTTTCCTGACCGGCGCGATTTGCGGAGGTGGCAACAACCATTGCACCGAGTGCGCGTGATAATTCTTGGGCAACTTCCTGTGAACTCACCCGAACCGCGATCGTCCCTTCCCTGATCACGTCGGTGCAGAGTGGGCTTGTTTTTTTGATGGGAAGAACCAGTGTGAGCGGACCTGGCCAAAATTGATCCGCATATGGTCTCAAGACATCCGAAATTTGCGCACTCATCTCGACCATATCTCGAGTTGCCGCGATGAGCGGAGGTGTTTTCCACCCTTCTCTTCCCTTAATGGCCATCAACCTTTGGACCGCTTGCGCATTGGTCGCATCCGCTCCAAGTCCGTAAGCCGTTTCCGTTGGAAATACAATCACTCCTCCTTTTTTCAGGATCGCGACCCCCTCTCTCAGTTGCGATTGAGAAACGGACATACAAGTTGTTCGGTACTAGGTGTGTGGATGGGATAAATACAGCCAAACAACCTGACAGACAGTGATTCTCTCAGTCGAGTGCCCGCAGACTGAGAGAATCACTGTCCACCAACCGTTGGCCTATCACCCAACCCGAGTTATTTCTGAGCAGCAAACCACCTCACGGTTTTTTCCAACCCTTCATCCAATTTCGTCTTCGGCACCCACCCCAACATCTGCCGCGCTTTTTTTGCATCAAGCGCACTGCGCATCATTTCTCCGGGAATAAAAGGGGTATAGCGTGCCGGGAGCTGATAGTGAGTCAGTTTTGCCAGTTTCTTAAAAAGCGTGTTCACATCCGTTTCGCGACCGGTTCCCACGTTAAACTCTCCAATCACGGAACGATTCATCGCAAGCATATTCGCACGCACCACATCGTCCACGTACACATAATCACGTGTTTGTTTACCCGTTCCGAAAACGGTGACCGGCTGCCCCTTGACCATTTGATCGGTAAAAATCGTGATTACTCCCGCTTCCCCTTTGGCATTTTGTCGAGGTCCGTAGACATTTGCGTATCTTAAGGCGACATACGGAATTCCGTGCACAAAATATTCATAGTGCAAATACATTTCCGCACATCGTTTGGAAATTCCATAGGGTGAAGACGGTTGGGGAGCGATTTTTTCCGACGAAGGAATCTTGCTGGTCTCGGGATACAGCGCACCCCCGGTCGAGGAATAAATAATCTTCTTCACACCGATTTGAGCTGCCGTGTGTGCGACATTAATCGTCCCGAGAATATTTGTCGTCGCATCTGATGGTGGATCAATCAACGAATTACGAAGATTTACCTGGGCCGCACAATGAAAAATGACTTCCGGTTTCAATTTTTTCAAATACGAAATGAACTGCGGGCTGCCAATGGAAAGCTTGGTGAAATGGGCGTTGGGATTAATATTTTTCAAATTACCGGTTGAAAGATCGTCAATCACATACACCCGAATGCGTTTACGGATGAGTGCATCCACAAGATGTGAACCGATAAATCCTGCACCACCCGTGACTAATGCTGTTTTGTATTTAGGCATATTTATTCATTATTCGCCTCCTCCCAGCGATCTGATTCCTCAAGACGTTTTCGCAAAAATGCTTCCATAAACGGTTCCAATTCTCCATTGAGCACCGCCTCTGTATCCGTTGTTTCGTATTCCGTTCGATGGTCTTTCACAAGCTTATAGGGATGGAGCACGTAAGAACGAATCTGATTTCCCCATTCCGCAGATTGGTAATCTCCTCGCAGTTGCTGTTTCTCCTTTTCTCGCTCCTTGACTTGAAGTTGATGAAGCTTTGATTTCAAAATCTTCATGGCCGTCTCTTTATTCTGTTGCTGAGAACGCTCATTCTGACAAGAGACGGAAATATTGGTCGGGAGATGAACGATCCGAACGGCCGAATACGTGGTATTGACGCTTTGCCCTCCCTTCCCGCTCGACATAAACGTGTCGATACGCAAATCTTTCGGATCAATTTGGAGTTCATCCAATTCATCAAGTTCCGGAATCACCTCCACAAGCGCAAACGTCGTGTGCCGCATCTTTTCCGCGTCAAACGGAGAAATACGAACCAACCGATGGACTCCGGCTTCCGATTTCAAATACCCATAGGCAAACCTTCCTTCAACTCGAAATGTCACACTTTTGATTCCCACATCTTCCGCACGTGACTCATGCAGAATGGTGGTAGTCCAATCGCGATGATCGGCAAATCGTAGGAGCATGCGTAGAAGCATTTCCGTCCAGTCCTGAGCTTCCGTCCCGCCTGAACCGGCGTGAATCGATATCACAGCCGGACGATCGTCATAGGCACCCGAAAAAAGTTGCGTAAATTCCAAACGGCGAAATTTGCGTTCAAGTACATCCAATTTGCGATCCAATTCTTCATTCAAACTCTCTTCACTTTCCGCCTCGGCCATTTCCGCAACTTCTTTAAGCTCATCAACTTCCTTCAAAAACCCCTCCCACGTGGAAATTTCTTCGCGCAATGCCGACGCATGTTTGCTCACACGTTTTGCCCGCTCCGTATCAGTCCAAAAATTCGCCTCTGCCATCTCGACCTCTAAAGAGGCGAGTTGTGTTTTGACGGTGTCGAGGTCAAAGAGACCTCCAGGTGTTTTCCGCGCGCACCCGGAGGTCTTCGATTTTGTTGATGAATTCTTTCATATCAATACTGACGTTCTTATTTTTACCAGTCTGAGTGGGTCCTGTCGTCGGCCACCCGCACGAGATAGATATTCACAATTTCATCCGCTTTGCATACGCGCCCAAAATCGGCATGTCCCACATACGCCCTGCGAAGGCGTTGACCATCCCCAAAATGATCAGGATAATGAACGCGACGGACCCGAGCACCCACACGATTTGACCAAGAATAGGAATGATATTCCCAAGCCACAAAATCATCCACGCGATCAAAAGCACCAGACCTTGTTTGCCGTGGTGTTGGGCAAACGCACTTTTTCGTTCAAGTAAAAGCGGGACAAGGCACAAAACTCCAAGATATCCGATCGCTGCAAGAAATTTTTCGGTTTGTGTTGGCATAACGCCATTATCATAACATAAAGACGGGGTTTTGCACCCCGTCTTTTTCGTTCTTTAGTACATTCCCATGCCTCCACCCATTCCAGCTCCATGCGGAGCCGGTTCTTCCTTCTTTGGCAATTCCGTCACCGCCGCTTCCGTCGTAATGATCATGATCGCAATCGATGCAGCATTTTGAAGTGCACTACGGGTCACTTTTGCCGGATCAATCACACCGGCTTTCACCATATCTTCAAACGTATCCGTCGCGGCATTATATCCCATGTTTCCGGTTAACTCTTTTACCTTTTCCGCGACAACAGAACCATCCTTTCCGGCATTTTGTGCAATCATGCGAAGCGGCTCTTCAAGCGCGCGGCGCAAAATGTCCGCACCGACACGTTCATCACCTTCGACGGAGACCGTATCGAGCGCGGCAAGGGCGCGCATGAGTGCCACGCCACCGCCCGGAACAATTCCTTCTTCAACCGCGGCCTTGGTGGCAGCGACTGCATCCTCAATCCGATGCTTCTTTTCTTTCATTTCAGTTTCGGTCGCAGCTCCCACTTTGATCACCGCAACTCCACCGGACAGTTTCGCGATGCGTTCTTGCAACTTTTCCTTTTCGAAATCCGATGTCGCGTTCTTCCATTCGTTTTGCAATTGCTTGACTCGATCTTCGATCGCTTGTTTGTCCCCGTGCCCTTCTACAATCGTTGTATGCTCTTTGCTTGAAACAATTTTGCGCATTTGTCCGAGGTCGTTCAACTCGACGTTTTCCAATTTGAGACCGACTTCTTCAGAGATGACTTTTCCTCCCGTCAATATCGCAATGTCTTGGAGCATGGCCTTACGACGGTCACCAAATCCTGGTGCCTTGATCGCAAGTGTGTGAAACACACCGCGCAGCTTGTTGACCACGAGCGTGGCAAGGGCTTCCCCATCCACTTCTTCCGCAATAATCACCAATTCTTTCTTCCCGGTTGAAGCAACTTTTTCAAGAACCGGCAACACGTCTTGGACGGAACTGATCTTTTTGTCAGTGATAAGCACGTGTGCATCGTGATATTCAGCTTCCATCCGGTCTGCATTGGTCACCATGTACGGAGAGAGATACCCTTTGTCGAACTGCATTCCTTCCACGACTTCCACATCCACACCAAAGGACTGAGATTCCTCGACCGTAATCACCCCATTATTTCCCACTTTTTCCATCGCCTTGGCGATCATCGCCCCAATCTCTTCATCATTAGCCGAAATAGACGCCACCTTTTCAATTTCCTCTCCCTTGATCGGTGTGGCAATTTTATCTTTCACTTCTTTAACAACAGCCTCAACACCCTTTTCGATTCCGCGTCGAAGGGCCTGCGGGTTTGTTCCCGCTGTGACGTTACGCAGCCCTTCCGCAATAATGGCCTGCGCCAATACCGTTGCAGTGGTGGTTCCGTCTCCAGCGACATCGTTGGTTTTACTCGCCACTTCTTTCACGAGCTCCGCTCCCAAATTTTCGAACTTGTCTTCGAGTTCGATCTCCTTTGCAACAGTGACACCATCTTTTGTGACGGTCGGCGCCCCGAATCCGCGGTCGAGCACGACATTGCGACCCTTCGGACCAAGTGTCACCTTCACCGCATTTGCCAATTGATCGACCCCTCGTTTGAGCGCACTGCGCGCTTCTTCATTAAATGAAATTTGTTTTGCCATATGTTTATTCGATAATTGCCATCACGTCCTCCATGCGAATGATCAAAAATTCTTCCCCGTTCACTTTTACTTCATCTGGGGCATATTTCTTAAACAACACAACTTGTCCGGGCTTCACGTCCATGGTGGAACGCGAACCGTTCTCAAGCTCGCGACCGGGTCCAACGGAGATCACTTCTCCGCGTTCCGGACGCTCTTTGCTGACGGTGTCAGGAATAATGATTCCGGCGGCGGATTTTTCCTCAGCCGTTACTGGCTTGACCACGAGGTGGTCGGAAACAGGTGTAAGTTTCATAAATTGGATGTACAGATCATCATAAAACTCCATGAAATTTCGTTGAACGTGTCGCGCTTAGCGCGACGGGCAGTCGAGCTCGCGAGATGTAGGTCAATCCTACGTTGAGCGACTCGACAGGTGCCCGCGAGACGAAAGATCGCGAGTCTTATGATGATCTAATGGAATAAAATAGGCTAGCAGTCATTACTTAAGAGTGCTAACGGCATCATTTTATGCAATTGGAAATCTCTGTCAAGTAAGCTGTTTAGACTGTTGAAATACTCGATGAGATTTGGCAAAGATCGCGAGTATTTCAACGGTCCCCTGTTTCTGGCTGAGCCCAACGCACAATAAAACCTATGCCAAGCGCGCCAAGTGCCAGACCCGGCCACAGAGACCAAAGATAGTGGTCGAACAAACCGATCACAATCAAGACAATCCCCAGACTCAATCCAAACATTCCACCCGCTGTCTTTGCCGAACGCGAACTGACTTGATCCACGCGCAGCAACAGATAGATCAATGCGCCCAAGCCAATAATCCCGAGTTCTCCTAGAATCAAAAGAAAGGCGTTGTGAATGGGTTGATACGCCCACGCTTCCCCACCCGAATCCATTTGCGCAAGTACAAACGGATAGGCTCCCGGCCCGACTCCAAGGATGGGAGCTGTGTAAAATAAGTCATCAAAGCGGCTGTACTGAGAGGAACGTTCTCGAACAGAAATCTGTTCTACCCGACCTTCAAGTCCGATGCGCGAAAAAACGTGTTGATGAAAAACCGTAAGCGTTGCAAGGACACTGATGAGACCCAGCATAATCGGAATGACGGCACGCGAGGGTGGGACACGTCGACGGAACACCATCAGTCCAATCAGTGTGAGAAATCCAAGACAAATACCCAACCACGCTCCGCGAGAAAAGCTCATGATGAGCGTTGCACTTAAAAAAATGACGGGAAATAAAGAGAAAACAAGCGTGCGGCGGGAATGAATATAACGCACAAGCCATCCGAGCATCACAAGAGAAACAGCGAGAAACCCTCCAAAAATATTCGGATGTGGAAAGGAACCGTACGCACGAAGTAACCGACCACTTGCCGTTTCCACCACCGCCGTTCCTTGTTGAAGCGCATCTTTTGCCGCAAGTCCGAGCCAAGCTGACTCGGGCGAACTACCCGTTATCACTTGCCACCAACCCAATGCGGCCGGCATAAGCATGCCTCCTACAAAGGCCATTGCCGCGTGTTTGAGATTTGTGCGTTCATCGCACAAAAGCGAAAGAAGTGCAAACGCAAACACCACATGGAGACTTTGCGCAAGTCCGATAGAAAAAAAAGAAGTGACACCGAGCGAAAAGAACACCGCGGCGAGAAAAAAATAGCCCGCCTGCATCACGAACCTCAATGCAGAAGGATAACGCGGCCGACCACGCAACACAGCGGCGAATAATATCAATCCTTGTACGACATAAACAGAAAATTGGCCATATTCAGAAACGCCTTCACCGATTGAAACTGTTTCGATGATCCAGCGCGCCTGCCAAGGCAGCAAAAATAAAGCGAGCCACAAGAGGACACTGGTAATTTTTTCTCTCATACGTGACGTTCAAACGTGTCTTGAAATTGCTGAAAAAAAAGCGCGCGACGGTCGTTTTCATGAAACTTTAACATGTCGTCGGAAATAACAACTCGGGAATCCTTGTTCGCAATTTCACGTAACAGTTTTGGGAAACGCCGTCGCTGCAGCCAACGAAACGCAGGTTCAAACACGGACCACTGGATCGGGAAAGATCCGAAGCGCGGAAGTCGATGCAACGGATGAACACAAAGGGCGCCTGTCGCGTTTGGCAGGAGTGTATCCGCCCATTTGTTCAACAAATTCAGCTGAGCAAATACGTCCGTGCGCTCATACATCGGCACAATCGATTTCACCCAATAGGCAAGGTAGTAATCGTGAGGATTCCACTGCAACGACTCCAACTGAAGCGCATTCGTTGTGGAAAAAAAACTGAAGCACAAAGGGTCACGTGCGTTGTGTCCATGCGTATGATCCGGTCGCTGTCCCGCCACGACATAAGGAAGAACCGAGAAAAACCGTGTCGACCACACGTGACGAGGTTTTGTCACAATGTACAGATCGATGTCGCTTTTGTCTGTGGTGTGCCACCACGCAAGCGTATTCACAGCTGCAACCGCTTCCACCGCGGGAAGCATCTGAAAAAATACACACGCACGACGCAATTTTTTGTACTTGCGCGACGCATCCAAAAAACGATGATGTCTGCGTGTTGTTTGATCCTCAAGTGAAGCGCGTTTCAGTCCGTACATCCCCTGATGAGATTTAATGCGCGAAGAAAGCCAGGAACTTGTTTCCAGTGCTTGATCCACCTCTGCAAGCCCGTAGGCACGTTTGGGCTGCAACAACCATTTCCAAAGCTCAAAACGTGACAGAGGAATATCAAACACCGAAAACCAGCAGATCGTTCGAAAAATAGCGAGTTCCAAATCCGTCGGGGAGGACATACGCGTTCATCTTAACATAAAGGCGGGGTCAAGGCCTGCCTGCCGGCAGTCAAGGACCCCGCCTCTCTCTACGCGTCACTGCGCTTTTCCCTAAAGACAACGAATTGCTGAATGATCGAGACGATCGTCACGGTCACCCAGTATAAGGTCAATCCACCCGGGAGACTCGCTCCGATCACCACCGTCACGATCGGCATGAAATAGGTCATCGACTTGTTCATCGCGGCAAGCATGGATTCGTCTTGCGCGCCCGGGCTACCCTGCACCGCTTTTGGCGGACGTTTTCCCGTGAGCATGCGTGTTTGAAAAAATTGAAAGACGCCTGCAATCACCGCAAGCCAGATGCTCGCAACTGACAGGTCGAGAAAACCGAGGAATAGCTTATTAATCTCGCCGGGATTGGGCACGAAGCTGTAAAGCTGATTGAGTGCCTGCGGATCAAATCCCTGGAGTAACACGCGGTAAAGCGCGATCAAAATCGGAAACTGGATCAAAAGCGGGAGACAGGACGAGAGCGGGTTCACTTTCTCGTTTTGGTACAGTTCCATCATGGCTTTCGCAAGTCCTTCTTTGTCATCTTTGTACTTCGCTTTAATTTCTTCCACTTTCGGCTGCAAAGATTGGAGTGCCTTCTGCGACTTAAGCGACGAATTCATGAACGGCCACAGCGCGAGCTTGATCAAAATCGTCAAGACAATAATCGCAAACCCCATGTCGCCACCCGGAATCACCTCATAGAGAAAAACAAGCAGGTTAAAAATCGGTTGAACGAGCAGGGTATGAAATATTCCTCCCATAGATTACTCTTCGTTCTTCTGTTCATTTTCTCCCGCTTCCGCGTCTTCTTCACCTGCTGCCTTCCCTCCTTCCGCTTCTCCGATATTAATCTTCCATCCGGTCAAATGTGCGGCCAATCGGACGTTTTGTCCTCCCTTCCCAATCGCGAGGGAAAGTTGGTCCGGTTCCACCTTGACGGAGGCGGAATGATCCGCTTCGTTGAGACTCACTTCGGTCACCTTTGCGGGTGACAAGGCGTGGGTCATAAAGACTTTGGGATCTTCGCTCCACTCGATAATGTCGACTTTTTCCCCGCCCAATTCCGCGATAATCGTCTGAATGCGTGAGCCGCGCTGACCGATGCAAGCACCGATCGGATCGATGGAATCGTCTGAGGTAAACACAGCAACTTTCGAACGGGATCCGGCTTCGCGCGCGATCGCTTTGATCTCAACCACCCCTTCTGCGACCTCCGGAATTTCTATTTCAAACAGCTTGCGAACCAAATCTTCCGACGTACGCGTCACTAAAATTTCGGGTCCTTTTGTGGTGAGCCCAACCTGTCGAACATATACTTTGATACGGTCACCCGGATTGTATCGTTCAAACGAAATCTGATCTTCCGGACGCATGATCGCGGTCGTTCGTCCCAAATCCACAAGCACCACACGACCTTCGCGACGCTGCACCGTTCCATTCAACAATTCACCTTCATGCTCTTTAAATTCGTTATACACCACCTCGCGTTCCGCTTCGCGCAATTTCTGCGTAATCACCTGCTTTGCCGTCATCGCCGCCATGCGACCGAATTCCTCTGGTTGCGCAAGCTCACTGCGAATAATATCTCCGATTTGTGCGCTGAGTTTCAACACACGCGCTTCCGAAAGCATGATGTCTGTTTTGGGATTAAAACGCGGTCCCAAATCTTCTTCGATCGTAATCGCCGGCATGGGTTCACCTGACTTACGCGCCGCCTCGATTTGTGCAGCGAGCTCCTCGGCCTTGGCCAATCGTTCCTGTTCCAAACGCTCCAACTCCTCAAGATCCATATCCTCCACAACCGTCTTAACATCCCACACTTGCATGGATCCGTCCTCCGGATTGAATTTCACTTCAATATTCTGATTTTTGTCTCCGAAATCTTTGCGATATGCCGCGGCAAGTGCGGATTCGATCGCATCAATCACGGCCTCATATTGAAGGCCTTTTTCTTCGACAATTTGCCGAATGGCTTGTTCGATGGGAGAAGACATAAAGGTGGTTTTAATAAAGAAACCCGTCTTCCGACAGGTTCAACAATAGCCAAACACTATCAAATTCCTTCCGGGATGTCAACACGCTTCAGATGCGTCAAGACTCTGTTTGCATCCGTTTCCACGGCAACGACATCAATTCTCCAGAGCGGTTCGTCCGGCAACGATTGAAGGTAGACTTGAGCGGTTTGCACGATCTTTCGTAATTTGCTTGGTAAAACACTTTCTTCCGGAAAACCATATGTTCCGAAACGGCGTGCTTTGACTTCCACAAAAACGATCTCGCTGCCATCTTGGCAAACGAGATCGATTTCTCCGTATCGTGATTTCCATTGATGTGCCAAAATCCGGTATCCCTGCTGTCTCAGGTGGTCGGCAACCTGCTGTTCCGCATCTGTTCCGAACAACCGGCGCGCATCCGGCATAAAATCAGCGCTTTTTGCGTGGAGGGAAATACTTGCGCATTTGTGCACGGATGCCCTCTTTTTGTTTCAACTCGGGGATGGTCTTTTTTGCAAATCGCACAATAAACCCAGCCCAAACGATAAGCCCAATCACCCAAAAGAGATACCAGAAACGCGAACCGAAAAGCCGGATCCGTTCGTAGCTGAAGAAATAGAGAAGCACGCCAAGGATTCCAAGTGTGACCAGCATGGTTCCGATACGGCCACCCAACATGCGTGCATAGCGATCATCCAACTTCTGAGCAGCCACAATGCGTGAGACAATTCCCAAAACAAACAGCAGTAAAAAAAATCCGAAAATGAGACTGCCGGATATGCCACCGACTTCTGCCGGGCGCAAGGTAAACCAGAATGAAGGGTCAAAAAGATTGTTGAACATAGAGGTATGGCCAAAAGAATCTCATAGTGAGATTCGAACGTCAAGGATGCTTAAAAAGCAATCCCCAATGCTGCGGACCCGCTGCAAATTCATCCAAAAAAATCAGTTTGTTTTCTCCACAACGTCGTTTGACCTCTTCTGCGGATACGCGATGCGCTTGTGAAACAAGAAGCGATCCTGCGTCCGGATTCCAATCAACAATCAGGAGACGACCGGAAGGTCGCACAATACGCAAAACCTCTTGAAACGGCACATCGCTGTGCATGAGCACATGAGCGACATTGACAAACGAAGCGAGATCCAATGACCCCGGCGGAATGCGCACCCCTCCCGGTCGTTCCAAATCTCCCCAAATCGTGTGGATGTTCACAACCGATTGCAGTTGTGCACGGCTTTCAATCGATTGCAATGCGCTCTTGAGAATGTCGACGGCATAGACGGTTCCGGCCGGACCCACAATCTGAGAAGCGGGAAAAACAAAATGCCCGAGCGTGCCCGCTCCCAAATCCGCATAAGACATATCAAGCGCAAGACCCGCTTCCCGTAAAATCTGTTCCGGGTCCAAAAGCGCTCGACCGGAAGGAATAACCTGCATAACATTACGTGTTGGTGAGCACACCTGCGAGCGAACCAAGAATGTCTGAGATCACATTAGTGGCAATAAAAATTCCAATGAAAACCGTTAAGATCCCTAACAACTTGATAAAAAACCGGGTGCCGCCGGGACCAAATTTTTCTTCGGCA
>CAYMBX010000018.1:16497-18748 GCA_964388785.1 uncultured Gammaproteobacteria bacterium | reverse complement strand
CGCGATAGCGTTCTGCTCCCTGCTTCGAAACCCATACTCACGGGTCTCGAGCAGGGAGCGTTTTTTGTTTCATCCAATGTCATCCTGAGCGAGCGTTTGTCATTGAGTCGAAGGATCACGACATCCATTGTGATCCTTCGGTCGCTACGCTCTCACAGGATGACAGAAAGAGGAGGTTTAGGATGATAAAATTACAAACAAAAAACGACCCCCGTCCGGGGATCGTTTAAATGTTTATTTAATTCCCGCGATGCGATCGATGACAAACGCGGTGATAGCGTAGGCAGCAACGATGATCACGAGTCCGATCACGGCCTGGCCGAGCAGTTTTTTTGCTTTATCAACCTTTGCCGTATCACCCGAAGCGGTCATCCAGAGATAGCCTGCGTAGACTGTGAGAACAACGAAGATGATCCCGAGCACTGAGAGGAAGATGTTAATAAGATCTCCAATGAGCACTGGAAGATCTTTTGGAGACTGCCCGAGTTTGGAACCGACTTTTCCAAGATCTGAAGTCGCGTCTGTGGATGGTTTAAGCTGAGCAAACACGCTGACTGGAGCGAGGGTCATCGCGGTAACGGAGACCCATGCGCCGATTTTTGAATACAGTTCTTTCATATCTATTGGTTAGGTCTAATTGATAGTTTGAGACTAGCCAGGTTGAGTGCTGCTCGATGCTTTTACAAGTGCATCCACTACATAGGATGTAAAGGCGTAGGCAGCAACAACGATGACAATACCGATAATCGAGTTACTGAGCATTTTTTTGGCCTTGTCGACCTTTCCTGTATCTCCCTGTGCTGTCATCCAGAGGAAGCCGGCATAGACAGTGATCACCAGGAAGATAACACCTACAATTCCCAGAAGCGCTTGAATAAGGTTACCGATGAGGGAGGTCAGAGGAGTGGATTTATATCCTGCTTGACTACCCGTCGTCTTCAATCCGTCTTTGATTAATCCCGCAGCGTCTTGTGCAAACACTTCCGGTACGGTCACAAGAAAAAAGATCACAACTGAAGTGGGGGTAAGTTTAAGAAAAGCGTGTGTCATACAGTTCTTCCAAAAAGACGAAACCTCGCCTTTTTGGAAGAACCCCCCACTGGATTGCAATGGGGGATTCGAATGCGTTAGGTTGATCCGCCATCGCCGCCACCTTCGGTGCCGCTGACGCCCGCGATTTTTGTGATGACAAAGCTCGCGATTGCGTAGGCAAACAACACGATCACCAGACCGATAATTCCCGCGAAAATAAGTTTCTTCGCTTCACCAACTTTGGTGTCATTTCCGCCCGAGGTCATCCACTTGAAACCACCAAGCATGATGATGATCACCGCAATGACACCAAGGAATCCGAGCGCAACGCGAATAATCGCGGCAACCGTGTCCAAGAGTTCGGCATCTCCCAGTCCTGCATCACTGGCAAACCCGGAGCCGGTTTGACCTTCTCCACCGAAGAGTTCATCGGCAGTGAGGGCCTGTGCGTGCACATTACTTGCAAACCCGAAAACAAACGGTGCGGCCATGAGCAAGGCAATCATGGCACCAAGCGCGTACCCAATGTACGTTTTTTTAGAGATCGTCATAGAACACGAATGTTAATCCTCCTTAAGAGATTAAAAATAATGAACGAAACTTGAAATCATTTTACCGTTTTTTGGGAAAACGTGTAAGACGTTATCCACACAGGTGTTACGGTGACGGAGAAGGGGTTGGGCCGATTGCCGTACCCTCCGTAAGAGCGGTGATAATTGCGTTGACGAGGACGTACGCAAGAAAAATGACAACAAGACCGATTGTGGCCCATTTGAGCGTATCTTTTCCTTTGGTGATTTGTGCGGTTTCGCCACGGGAGGTCAGCCAAAGAAAACCACCCCACACGAACATGAGAAGCGCGACCGCACCGCTGAGTCCGAGGAGTGCACGAATCAAACGTCCGATCACGACGTGCAGACTCGAAGTGTTAAGCGGGTTAAGTTCCGCTAAGGTTGTTGCCGCGTGGATGGAAAGCGGGGTAAAAAGTGTCCAAAGGAAAATGGAAAGTTTTCTCATATGCATTGATTATGGTTGCGCAGGCTCACAGCACAATTCTCCCACTGAACAAATATCCGGATGGCATGCAGAATAGACTTGTGGAATAAGAAGCATGGCTTCATCCTCTTCGAGATTTTGACAAGATGCGCCCGGGAATACAACTTGGCATTGAGCCACGTAATCCGTTCCTTCACCCGTGCTGACTGTCAACGTGGTTTTG
>CAYMBX010000018.1:0-16397 GCA_964388785.1 uncultured Gammaproteobacteria bacterium | reverse complement strand
GCATTGAGCCACGTAATCCGTTCCTTCACCCGTGCTGACTGTCAACGTGGTTTTGAGTGTTGTGATGGCGATATACGCGAACATAACGATCACGAGGCCCATGGTCGAAATTTTGATGTACTCTTTGCCTTTGTTGATTTTTGATGAATCTCCGCGCGAGGCGAGCATGTAGAACCCGCCGATCACATACATAAGAAGCACGACCGCACCGATGATTCCCAGAACAAAACTCCCGGTGTTCAAAAAAACTTGCTCAATGTCTTTGAGCGTGCAATTTCCTTGGTTGCCGCATTCCGAAGTGATCCCCACCATGAATTGCCCGACTTCTTCCGCGGTGCACGCGCTTCCTTTGCAAATATTGCTTGCGTAGGCAAACGCGGAAAGTGGGAGAAGAATGAAGGAACAGAAGATGAGAAGAAAACCGGATGCGCGGCGCATAGAAATCGCGTTAGAGCGTTTGATTCACTTTATTTTGGGCGATAATCAGTTCGTTTTCGAGCTTTTTGCCTGAGAGAGCGGCATCAATGAGATCTGAAAACGCCTTTTCAACCGCCTGTGCATCCGTGCCACGATACCAGCTTTCCGCTGTAAGGGTTTGGGACGAAAACACGGAAAGCGTTTCGTCTTCAAGTTGGGTGGTAATGAGCGCGCGTCGGGCCGTGGGTTTCCGTGCAGCGTTAAGATAGCTCGGTACACGGTCTTTACTTGCGGCAAACAAGATGAAATCCCACGCCCAGTTGCTCACGTCCGTTTGTTTTGCAACCGATTCGACCCAATAATTTGCGTAGTTGACGATTTTTCCTCCTTCAATTTGTGGGACGGGAGCGATCGAGAAATTTAGTTTTGGAGACCGCGCTTTAATGAGTGGTGCATGGTAAGAGTAGCCAAAGAAAAATGCGGTTTTGCCGTTGACAAACGCATCAAACGAAGGTGGCTGGTTCTCATTCCAGCTATAAACTTGTTTAAGTGGATTTGCGAAATCCGTATAAAACTGTACGGCCTGTGCGGCAAGTTCACTGCCGCCCCCTTCGGTTGCAAAGACCGAGACCCCACGGTCATCAACCAGTTTGACGCCGTTTTGGAGCATCAGCAAATTCAAAATATCCGTGGCACGTTCAACATTTTTGCTCGTTCCCATTGCGGCGCCGGACTGAAGAATCGCATTATCCGCCCCGATGCGTGTTAATTTTGAGACCTGCTCTTGAAATGCCGTCCAACTGGAAGGAGGTTCGGGAATGCCGGCAGCATTGAGCAGATCACGATTGTAATAAAGGGCGAGTGAATCGACGGAAAGGGGAATGCCGAAGACGCGATCCTGCGCGGCACTGTTCTGATTGGGGCGATAAGGACGAATCACATCCTTTGCGACCACATCAACAAAATCGGTTTTAAGCGCTCTAAGTGAAATCGTCGGTTCTTCTTTCAATGTATAGACGGTTTCTTTTTTGATAGTTCCCCTGGTCTCCGAGTAGGGAATTTTGACCGAAGGCGGCATGGGTTGGATGAGGCTCATGTATTCTCCAATCCAGGTGTTGTGGACCGAAAAAATGTCTGGTCCTTCGCCTTTTGCGAATGCATGAAGCAGTTCGTCTTCGTACTCATCGATGCGGAGCTCGCGGTATTCAAATGAGACGTTGGGGTGAATCGCTCGGTAGCCGTTCATGAGCTCGGTAAACGTGCTGTCATCATCAAACACTCTCCAAATTTTAATCGTTGCGGATTTATTGGCAAGTTGTTCCGCCTGCGAAGGACCGCCGCACCCGGCTCCTAGTAGCGCAATGATCGCGAAGAGCGCAATGAGTTTTTTTGTGAGCATCCCCCTGAGCATAAACTTAGGTAAGGGTCTTCAGATATTTTTTAAGTTCCGGTCCAACGTCCGGATGTGTGAGCCCGAGTTCGATTTGCGCTTTCACAAATCCAAACTTGTTTCCGCAGTTGTGCCAGGTCCCTTCAAAGTGGCAGCCGTAGAGAACCCCGTCATTTTTGAGCAGAGTCTCAAATGCTCCCGCAAGGCGAATTTCTCCATCTTTTCCCGGTTTCTGTTTTTCAAGCAGCGGATAAATGTTCGGTGTCAAAATGTAGCGTCCGATGGCGATCAAGTCGCTTGGGGCATCTTTGACATCCGGCTTTTCGACGAATCGTCGAATTTCCCAAACGTGTTTCGAGAGGTGTGTTCCGTCGATCACGCCGAATTGTGAGACGATTTTCTTTGGAACTCTTTGGAGTGCCACAACCGGATCACCGTATTTTTCATGCACGTCCATTAGTTGTGCGAGCGCCGGTTTTTTACTTTGGATGATATCGTCTCCGAACAAGACGGCAACCGGTTCATGCAGATCGAGAAACGGCATTGCCGTGAGCACGGCGTGGCCATCACCCAGCGGTTTGGATTGGCGCACGAACGCAATTTTAGCCAGCTTGCCAATTTCGGAGATCGATCTCAGCTCTTTGAGTTTGCCTTTTTGCTCAAGTCGATATTCGAGTTCAAAGTTCCGATCGAAATGGTTTTCAATCGCGTGTTTTCCAATGGCGGTCACGAAAATGATTTCTTCAATTCCACTGGCAACCGCTTCCTCGACGATATACTGAATAATGGGTTTATCGACCACAGCCAGCATTTCTTTGGGCTGTGCCTTTGCCGCCGGAAGAAAACGGGTTCCCATTCCCGCGACGGGAATAATCGCTTTTCGAATTTTCATACGTAGAGTCATTATAGCAGAAAACGCGCTTTGTTGCGTTATTCTTTGGAAAGATAATAAAGAGTAATCAGGAGCATGATGACGAGAATAGCGGCAATGAGAATGACGCGCAACATAGAGAAGAGACGTTAACGGGTTGGTTTCCAAAGTTGAACATTGAATCGAATCGCAAGAAGGCGAATCAGAAAGATCGAAAGTAAAAGGAGCACAGGGGGATACCAATGAAAAAGAAGCGGACGGAGGAAAAAATGGATGGCGCCAAGCAGGAGTGCGGGAGTGGCATAAAAATCTTGGTAGAACAATTCTGGCGTTCGATTCATACTGATATCTCTTAGTACGCTCCCGCCGCACGCGGTCATCGTCGCAAAGATCATACTGCCCAACAATCCGTATCCGCTCTGCCTGGCGATCTCCGCTCCCAAATACGCAAAAGCAACCAAACCGATCGCATCTACCACAAGCATGGCACGTTTCGCTTTGTTGAAATACGTGACCGGTAAAAGGGCAAATGCGACTCCCAAAAGGACAACGAGCGCGTAGATCGGTTTTGTAAGATAGGCGGGTGATGTATTCAAAAAAAGATCTCGAACCGTTCCTCCGCCAAGGCCACTGATAAAGGCGATGGTGGTGATGCCAAACAGATCAAAACGCAGCTGCTTTGCCCGATGCGCGCCGTAGGCGGCAAACGCCCATGTTCCAAGTAGATCCAAGAAAATCGGCATAGGAGCAGACATGGCTACGCATACTTTTCGTCGTAGGTGCTGTAGGCGACGGTCAGTTCTTCGCCCGGATGGATGACACGTGTGGTGACAAACGAAAATCCTCGTTCGGTTTTGAGATTCGGATGGTCGGAGTTATTGACGTAAAACGAGATGTCCATGCCGTTGAGTCCTGAAGCAGGAATTTGGACAGTGCCATCTTTTTCGATCACGAAAAAATCATCAATCAACGTTTTGATTTCCGGGTGCAGATTATTGAGTTCATCCATCGCAAAGACATGCCATTCCTCGTCGTGCATGCCTTCGAACGGATCGACCCCCTCCGGAATTTCACGAATCGCGAAAACGCCGACACCGGCGATGGGGGATGGGCGCAGCCGGCAGTAGGTTTTGGAAAGGAGATCCAGGGTGTGTTGTTTGGACATACGTATGTGAGCTTGCATGCATCATATTCTAAACGATGATTTACGTAAAAACGACAGACGAGCTGTCGTTTTTACCTGGCGGAGAGGGAGGGATTCGAACCCTCGATACCTTGCGGTATACCACATTTCGAGTGTGGCGCACTAGACCAGCTATGCGACCTCTCCGCGTGGCGCGAGGATATCATTTTTCCCTCTCTACGTCAACGCAATGACAGAGTATAATGCGTGTATGTTTTTGTATCGAATCGTTATTTTTCTCGGAGCGTTTTTGCTCTTTGTCGTTCAACCCATTCTCGCCAAATTCTTCCTTCCGTGGTTTGGTGGGAGTGCTTCGGTTTGGGCGATTTCGCTTCTGTTTTTCACGACCGCACTCCTTGTCGGATATCTCTACGCACATGGATTGTCGCGGCTTACTTTTACAAGGCAGAAACGCATCCATGGCTTGTTGCTTTTGTTGAGCGTGGTACTTTTGGTGATTTTTTGGGTTGCGTGGGGTTCGCCACTGACTCCTGGGACAAACTTGAGACCGGACCCCGCGGAAAATCCCTCTTTTGCGCTCCTGCTTCGTCTCATGCTTGTGATCGGTCTGCCGTATCTTTCACTTGCAGCCACATCTCCTCTGCTTCAGTCTTGGCTCCATCGATCCGGAGAATCTTCCCCTTATGGTCTCTACGCACTTTCAAATGCCGGTTCGATCGGTGCATTGCTTTTGTATCCGTTTTTGATCGAACCGTTTCTATCCTTGCGTGTTCAATCAATGGTTTGGGGAGGGTTGTTTATCGTTTTTGCGATCTGTCTGGTCGCCCTTGCGTTTCAAACGCGCGTGCGTACGCATGAACCGGGGCGGCTCACGATTCTTCCCAAACTTCCCAACCGAGAAACAAACAAATGGATTCTCTATTCGTCGATTCCCGCGTTTCTACTGCTAGCCGTGACGAACATGTTGACGCAGGGAATCGCGAGTTTCCCGTTTTTATGGGTGGGTCCTCTCCTCATCTATCTCCTGACGTTTATTCTTGCGTTTTCGGGTCGCGTGATTTCACGTACGTTCCTTCTTACTGCGACTGTTTTATCCTCTCTTGTTGTGTTGCTTGTCCTGAGTGTCGGGGTTGCGTTTCCACTTCCTGTCCTACTCATCTGCTTTTCCCCTTTTCTCTTTTTTAGTTGTCTGTTTTTTCATCAGACCCTCTATCGGATTCGTCCGGAAGGCTCTGATCTGACACGTTATTACGTCTGGATCGCCTTTGGCGGAGCACTTGGGACGATTTTGGTTGCGGTGATTTTTCCCGTTCTGTTTGCTCGTCCTATCGAGCCATTGCTTGGCGGTCTTGTCGCTCTCTATTTTTCCTCCCGTGCATTTTTAAACGAAATCTTTGCGGTGCCGAATCAGGTGCGCCTTGATCGGGTGCTCATGGGATTTATCGGAATCATTTTTGTATGCTTTTCCCTCTCATTTTTTTTGATTGATCGTGTGGGAATCATTTTGGAAGAACGAAATTTTTACGGCGCTCTGCAGGTGCGCCATGAAACGCTCTCTGGTTTTCCGGCAAGATTGTTGCGCAATGGACGGATTGTGCACGGCGCACAATTTTCCGATGATTCAAAACGTCTTTGGCCGACCACTTATTATGGACGCGATTCCGGAGTGGGGTTAATCCTTTCGCGTGAAGCGTTCTCTTCAAGACAGATAGCGGTGGTGGGACTGGGAGTCGGAACCGTAGCGACGTATTGCCGGCCCGGTGATCGTTTCCGTTTTTTTGAAATCGATCCGGCCGTCGAACATATTGCACGCGAGCAATTTTCTTACGTGCATCTGTGTGCAGGTAGTGAAGTTGTGATCGGTGATGCACGACTCTCAATCGAAGCCGAAGCAGACGATGAATCGCGGTACGATGTGATGATTTTGGATGCGTTTACCGATGATGCCATTCCCATACATCTGTTGACCCGTGAGGCGATAGAACTTTATTTCAGTCGTCTAAAGAAAGATGGTATTTTGGTCGTTCATATTTCGAATGTCTATCTTGACTTGATTCCCGTCTTGCGGGGCGCGGCAGTGACACACACGCTTTCCGGCAGAATCGTTCACGGGAGCGATGAGGAAGAAGGAACATATGCCAATACCTGGGTTTTACTCAGTACAAACGAATCTGTGTTGCCTGCGGAAGATGGCGAACGGATCGTTCAACTTGAGACAAGTGGCAAACAGATTTTTTGGAATGATATGTACAGCAATCTTTTGTCGATTATTCGGTTTTGATCGATCGGGCCATTTCGATCAGCTCTCCATTGGTTGGATGTGTGCCGTCTGCATAGAGAATATAAGTGTATCCGTTTAGTTCAAACAGAAGTGCGCGGGTGAGTTGACATGCACCAATCATTTCTTCTGAAGGTTTTCGGCAGGAGCTTTGCTCGCGAAGAGTCACAAAGGTCGCGGCGCTCTCTTTACTTAATATCACCTTTTCTTGGGGAAGCTCGTGGTAAAGAGAAAGAATTTTTTTCGCAATGTTCCCCGGTTGAATCGCGAGTTCAACAAATCGAAATCCATTACGCACATATACGAGCGAGACACTCCCCGCGGAGATCTCGGGCGTTTCTTTGGTATACACACCAACGACGTGCAACGCAGCTCCGAAGGTTTGTTCCGGTTCGTTCACTGGGGTGGAAATGTATTGTTTCACTTCCACAAGGGAAGGAAGTCGCACAAGGCCTTCCGCGTGGGTGAGAAGTGGGATGGATGAGGGAGGAGTCAGCCATTGGGTCAAACGCAATAAACCGGCTGCCGCGAGCATGACCACGATTAACAGCATCCCAAATGACATGCCTGACTCAGACGTGGCTTTTGGTTTTGGAAAAAGACTGGGCATAGACAAGCGCAAGAAGCGTCCAGGTAAGGATAGCGAGGTCGTTTTTGAAATACGGTACGTCGACGAGGCCATGGAGAAACATTTGGAGCAGTGGGAGAAGAAGAAGGGTGGTCCCGACCCTACTTGATCGCAAGAGAAGAAAGACGAGAAACAGAAACGCGATCATTCCGAGGAGACCAAGTTCAACCCAGATGTTGAGGAAGATGTTGTGCGGATACTGAAAGATTTCAAGATGTTTTGCTTGATGATAAGGAACGAGTGCGGAAGGGTATCCGGAGAGTCCGGTTCCCAAAATGGGTCGATCCTTAAGAAGTTCCCATGTCTCTTCCCATTGACTGAGTCGCACTTGTCCTGAGTAATCTTGCAGCGCGATTTTTTCCATGAGATAGGATCGTGAAGAAGGAATGGTAAGGCCTGCTATGAGAAGAATCATAACGATGACCCCGGTTTGTTTGCGGAATTTTGTCTGTGAGAGACCTGCAAGAGTGAGGGTTACGAAAAGTGCAGCGAGCGCAGCCTCGGATTGGGCGGCAACAATGGCGAGCACGAATACTGTTCCGACATACCAGAATTTCACGCGGGTAAACGCCATGACCGCAAGTGGTCCCAGATACAGTCCGAGCGCATTTGGATAATCAAACACTCCGGTGACACGACGTTCAATGTCCCAGGGAATCGGAATGCCTGTGTGAAATACCCACTGGATAAGTGCAAGAAGTGAGACCCACACGCCTCCCAAAAGAAGCGATCGGGTCACGTGCGTCGACGTGATTGAACCTTGGTGCAATTGATCCTTGAGAAGATAAAAAAACAAAATCGGTTCGATGAAATATGCTTTCCAAATGCCAAGCGCACTCAGTGGATCGGGAGCGATGACCGCACTGATTGTTGCTGCCAGGAGAAGAAGTGCGATCACAGTCGCCCACGCTCTATCGAGCGAAACGAGTTCGCGTAGGCGATGGTGATTTCGGATGAACCAAACCGCGATAAGCGAAAGAAGTATGAGTTCGAGCAAGGTGGTCGGGATGCCAAACAGCTCTGCGCGAAGAAGATAAGCCGGGAGCAGGATAAGAACGAGCGAAACACCCAGTTCAATCCGCATCCAGCAGACAAGAAGAAAAAGAAGCGTGAGAGCGGTAAGCAAGATTGTCATATTGCTTTGCGGGCCGCTTTTAACGCTCGGATGTCTTCCAAACGGATTCCCTTTATCAGGATCATGATGAGCAGGTACACGATCGCGGCCATCAAAATATCCGTGAGGACATGGAAAGACGGAACGTGCACAAGAAAAAGATACATTCCCGCAGAAGCGGCGAGTGCCTTTGCGGTAACCGTGAGGTTGGGAATCACACCGGAGACGCGGTAGACAACCAAAAATGTGATGATCGCGATCAAGCCTTCTGAAACAATAGTCATCCATGCCGCTCCCCACATACCATAGGTCGGAATAAACGCAAAATAGCCCATAATCGTCATGATCGCGACGGAAAGGTATCCCCAGACCATCGGTTTTTGTTTGTTGAGCGCGACCACCAAATGTCCAAACAGTGCACCCATAAACACACCGAAGATTGCAAAAATAAGCAGTCGAAGAACATCACCGGAGGCATCATAACCCGGACCAGCAAGCAGAAGCATGAGTCTGTCCGCTACCACAAACGTGCCGACCATGATCGGGATGGCGGCAAGCATGAATAAATCAAACGTGCGTTTGACATGCACGGCGAACTCATCCCGATTGCCGCTCGACCAAGAATTGACGAGAAGTGGAAGGAGAATCCCCATGAACATGACGGGAAGTGCGGTGAGCATATCGATGACACGATAGGTGACACCGTACACACCCACTTCCGCCTGTTCGCGAAAGAACGATAGAAAAATAATGTCTCCCTTGAGATATAACAGATTGAAGAAAATGGAGATCGCGATCGGCCATGAACGCGACCAGACTTCACGCCAAATTTTTGTGTCAGTGAGCAGACGGATGTGAACGAACGGTTTGGCTAAGCGAATGGTGG
Organism: uncultured Gammaproteobacteria bacterium; assembly: GCA_964388785.1. Classification (GTDB taxonomy): domain Bacteria; phylum Patescibacteriota; class Patescibacteriia; order UBA9934; family GWF2-40-263; genus VGKU01. The sequence goes on along the minus strand of CAYMBX010000018.1, from coordinate 7,669 downwards.
CATAGAGCCAGACCGCGTTTGCGATGAGCGACGCGCCCACCATCCAGGCAACGCCCAAATTCAGATAGGCAAACAGGGCGATTGAGCCAAGCAGAGCAAGTCGATTGATGATTTCCGCAAGCCCGGCGCGCCACATAGCTTGATAGCGTTGGAAAACACCGACAAGTAAATTTGCACCTCCCATGAGAACATATGCGACCGTTCCGACCAAAATAGCCTGCTTGATGTTCGACGACCAGGGAAACGGCAGGGCGATCAGGGGAACGAGCGCGAACACGATCGCTCCGGTGATCATGCGCAATCCGAAAATATTCCCGATAATTTTTTCGTGTTCCAGATCATTTCGTTCTTCTGAAATCATGACCACAATGGTCAGGGTCAAACCGAAATCGACAATGACGGCAAAGAAGTGAAGAAAGGTGAGTGCCGTGGTGTATTCACCGAAACCTGTCGCCCCAAGATTGCGGGTAAGAATTCCAACCGAAAGCAGACCCACCAGAATCGCTAAAATGCGGCTGACGACTTGAATCGCAAAATTTCGCGCAACAATCGCACGGGACATAGTGGCTATATTCTATCACAAACTCGAACGCAAAATTGACCGAAGGGATTTTTTTTGCTATAATATTTTGTGATATGGTTTCATTTCTCGCGCAAGAATTCCATGCTTTTCTGACGCGAGCCGTCTTTGTGGTCGTTGCGGCCTTTTTTATTTTCGCATCAACCGTTTCCGCCGTTCACGCTGCGCACAAAAAGGGGTTTGAGGCGCTTCAGGTTCTCGCGCCAAAAGAAGGGTTTGAAATAGATCCGGGTGCCACACAGACCGTCACACTTGGATTTCAAAACATTGGAACAGCTACGTGGTCTAACACGGGATCCAAGTTCGTTTCTGTTTATACCTACGGTCCAAAATACCGCGCGAGTTATTTTAAGACGGAAAGCTGGAAGGATTTCACACAGGCCGCTCTTCTTAAGGAATCGAGTGTTGGCCCTGGAAACGTTGGTCATATTGATTTAACGCTCAAAGCGCCGCTTTCACCGGGAACGTATAAAGAGACATTTCATCTTGCGGCGGAAAACACGGCATGGATTCCGGGAGGGGAGTTTACATTGGTGATCAAGGTGAAAGGGAAGACAGAAGAGGATAAGGGAGGACAGGAGGTGACAACAAAAGACGGAACCGCTTCGCCGGTGTCTGCCTCAGGATTGTCAGCATCCGTGCTTATTCGTTCTGCAAAGGAAGTGAAGGCTGAGGCTGGGGAGGAAATCAATTATCGTGTCGGTTTGAAAAATACGGGAACGGTCACTTGGAACAAACGTGAAATCCGATCAAGTGATCTCGCGATTGCTTCTGTAAGTACGGTGCACAGCTCTTGGATTTCGCAAAGCTTGATCGCGGTGAGCGAATCTGGACAGGTTAAACCGGGCGGACTGGATTTGATTGATTTTACGTTTACTGCGCCGCCGATAAAAGGAAAACATTTGGTGAGCTACAAACTCGCCGTCAACGACACCATTGTTCCTGATTTTTCTATTGATATTCCTGTTGAGGTGACCACCGGCGCACAAGATGCGCTTGAAAGCCCGCTTGTGGAACCTTCGGTGCCCTCGGACGTGATCATTCCGGAACCGTTGATCCGTATCGGTGTATTGATTGTTGATGAGGAAACGGATTGGCAGGTAGAGATCAGTTGTGATCGTGATTGGAAATTGGTTGACGGTGAAGGTGGGTTACTTGGCGAGTTGAAATCGGGAGAAATGGTGCGTGCGTTCTATAAGAATCAACGATATTATTTCAATCGCGGAAAGGGGATCGAGCAAACGTACAAGTATCTCCGCTTTGTCCCAAACAGCCAGGATGCGGTGTGTACGATCGAGAATTTTGATCGTCGAAAAACGCGAAATGCCGCCTATGCGGACAATCAGTTCCGCGATGTGCTTGAGCTCCGTTACAATAGTGCAAAAGATCGCACGTGGGTGATTAATGAGTTGCCTGTTGAGGAATATCTGTACGGACTCGCAGAAACGTCCAATGTGTCTCACCACGAATTCAAAAAGACACTCGTCACGGTTGCACGCACATACGCGCTCTATCATTTTGAGCGTGCCACAAAGCATGCAAGTGAGTATTTCCACATGAATTCCACGGCGGATGATCAAGTTTATAAAGGATACGGATATGAAACGCGTAACCCGCTGATCAGACAGGCGGTTGAGGACACGCGCGGAGTCGTCTCGACCTATCAAAATGCCACAGCGATCACTCCCTACTTTTCACGTTCAGACGGCCGCACCCGCGATTGGAGTGAGGTGTGGGGTGGGTCAGTCGCGTGGTTAAAGTCTGTGCCAGCACCTTGCGATAAAGCAAAAGGCCGAACATTGTGGGGACATGGCGTGGGGATGAGTGCGACAGAAGCGCTGTGCATGGCAAATGAAAGTGGCAAAACGTGGCAGGAGATATTGACCTATTTTTATCAAGGAATTGAGTTGAAGAAACGATGGAACTGATCTCCGCTGCATTGCTTTCGATTTATCTTGCGCGACCTGACCTCCAGGCCGCTTTTGATCCCGTCACGTATCGCGCGATTCCGGGTACGGCCGCCGGATTGATGTTGGATCTGGAAGATTGGGCGATCCAGTACGGATGGAAAGAGTATATTGAACTTCAATCGTACGCTCCCACACACAACGTTGCGTCGCCCTTGCGTGTGAAACCGAGAGAGATTGAGTCGGAAATCGGGGCGCGTGCGTATGTGGTCATGGATCGTGCAACGGGAGATTTTCTCACCGTGAAGCGCGAGCATCTCGTCTGGCCGATTGCCTCGTTGACCAAACTGGTGACTTCATCGGTTGTGCTTGAAAAGCAAGTTCCTTTCGAACGGATGGCTGATGTACGAAACAGCGATAACGTCGGCGGGGCACGATTGTATGTGAATGATGGTGACCGTTTCACTGTTGGGGATTTGTTTTATGCAACCCTTGTCGCCTCCGCGAATAATGCTGCCAACGCGCTTGCACGCACGACCGGCCTTGCGAAGACTGAATTTGTTTCTGCCATGAACGCATACGCAACACAGCTGAATTTGACGCAGACACATTTTGCGGACCCAACCGGAATCGAAGTGGAAAACGTTTCCACACCGCTTGAGATGGCACGCATCGCACGCGAGGCATTCGCACGCGAGGAAATCAAAAAATACACAACGACCGCGACTCAGTTTATTCAAGTCGCAAATACCGGCTCGTCAAAAAAAATGATCAATACGAATTGGATGCTGTGGAAGCCACAGTATGATGATGTCTGGGTGACGGGCGGAAAGACAGGCTATTTGGATGAGTCCGGATGGAATTTAGTCGTTTCACTCAAACCAACGAAAAACGACGAGCGTGAATTGCTCATCGTTTTGTTCGGGGCATCTTCGCGAGCCGGTTCATTTGAGGATGCAGAGCGTCTTGCCCGGTGGGCATGGGAAGTTTACGAATGGCGACCAGCGGTTCAGCTTTCGGCGTTATAATTTTTGTAGCCAGGTTTGAAGATAGGCGATTGCTTCGTGGAGATCCGTGTAGACCCAGACGTCAACGCCTTCATCTCCTTTTATCATTGCGGATAATTTAAATGTGTCTTTCCCCCGGTAGAAACAAAGCACCGGAATTTTTTTTTGTCTGGCCGCGGCGATCAAATAACCGACACCCAGGCTCGGGGTCGTCACCTCGGCAATGAGTGCATCGGCTCGGGATAGTCGCTCCATTTCACGTTCAAAGATCTCACGTTTGGTCACGTCTGTTTCGCCGTAATCCGAGACATCGTCATCGCCGACGTGCGGATTTAAAACTTCGCAAGATGTCTGAAGGGATTCAATAAGGAGTTTGTAGATCGGTTGATCTTGCCGGCCACCCCTGATCGATCCGGCAAACAGAATGTGTGGTTTATCGTTCATAGGTTGAAAGGGTGATATCTGTGGCTTGTTCCCACAACACCCGAAAGAAAAAGGTTTGCATCGCGCAAAGCGTTTTGTCTTCAATAATGAGGGTGATGGGTTCTCGGTCGCTATAACTTGTATAGAGCAGCTTGTCGTTATAGATGAGAAGGTCTGCGATCGAATGGGAGGTTAAGGAGGAGCTGACACGGATTTGTGTGAAATCGTTATAGGGTTTTTGTTTGTATCGTTCGCGCAACTTGGGAGTATCCGCGCTGACCACACGTTTTTCGATTTTTTTTCTCAGACGTTGCTGCTCCCATGAATCTCGGATTTCAAATCCCGAGCGGTGCTCTTCGACCGGTTCAAACGCATAGAGGATTTTTGGAGTCGAGAGAAGGATGTCTTGAAGTGCGTGCTTGTATCCGTCCAGACCGTCAAACAACCGTGTGTTGAGACGATGTCCGGAAAGACGATACTGGTTTTTAAGATCAGGAACAAGTTTTTTTACCGCCTCGGCGGAAAGATGGAATTCCTTTTCTTTGCGTTCGAGCAGATCATAGAGGCGCTCCGGATTTTCCACGCGATAGCGCATTGGCCATTCCGATTTGTTTGCGCCTGCAAGCCCAAGTTCAATAAGACGATTGAGAAGATGGTAAAGCAGAGTGCGTGGAAACGGCGTTTTGTTCTGCAGCTCTTGGACGGTGGAATCAGGGTGGGAAAGAAGGATCTGATATAGGACGGCTTCGTTTTCGTTCAGTCCGATGGCTTCAAGCGTATGAGAGGTGTGTGATGCGATTTGTTTTCGGGCCATACTTTCGAAAAAGTGTTATTTGTCAATAAATAATTGACATCAATAACCGTTCCATTTGAGTTTAATACTTTAATCAAGTAGTTTTCTTTTGTCAATTCGGACACTTCTGTCCAGACATGATTGACAAAAGGAGATTGCTCTATGAGTCATTGGTCCATCCCGCGCGTGCTCACGACCTTGTACGACCTGGTGGCGGAGGAACATCTCCTGCCTGGGGCCGGAAAGGGTGATATTTTGCCCAGTGACTTCGTCCGGCGAGCACGTCACCACGATGCCGCAATCGTCGAGGGACTGCGCATGGTGAAGTACCTGCCCGATCTGCAACCCAACATCGAACAGGTCATCGCGGCGATTCCTCAGTGGCTCCTTCCACCCGAGCGCATCACGCAGGCGCGCACGGCCCACGAGTTCTTTACACAGATCGCCGGTTTCACCGGCAACCATTGGCGCATGCAAGCCCAAGTCGTGAAGGCACTCATCTACGACGCGTGCGTCGCATTCGAGAGCGCGCCGTACTACGACTTCGAGAAAGCTCGCACCTTCGCACTGCTATTCTCACATCCAAGATGGCACGAGATTTACAGCTCGGATGAGGAAGTGAGGGACGAACTCGACAAGATCGCGTTGCATCTCGGTCTCCTCTGGGCCTTCCAGGCGTTGCACGCCATGCACGTGCACGGCCTGACGGCCGACGAGCTCGCGACCGAGTCGCTCCGCAAATATGGGCATCCCGTCTGCCGCGCTTGCTTTCACCCGATCTGCAAGTGCGGACGGGTGAAGGAAGGTGACCTCGTCGCGATGGAAGCGCTCGCACACCTGCCCGAGTTCGCGAGCGAGTTCCCCGACACCGACGAGTTCAAGGCGAAGCTGAAGCAGGGCGGGTGGAAGAAAGCGAACGTGACACCCGAGATGATCCGAACCCACAGCTTCGCTTCGCTCGCACGCAGCCTCGCACACTGCTACGATGCGCGAAACGCGCTCTTCGGCGGACCGCTCGAGGGCGCGAGCCGACAGCGTTCTGAAGCGTGCGGCGAGTACGACGGTCCGGCCTGGATGCGCGAGACCGCACTCGCCGGACGTCGTGTGCGGCAGAGTCCCCTCTTTTGCCCAACCGGGTACGAAGAGGAGAAGGAGATCGGAGAGGATCCGACCGGTCCGCAGGCCCGGTTCGTCATCCTCAAGGAAGCGTCCGACGCAGCCGTCTCCTGGCCGCCGGTGTACGCGAACGCGCTCGGCATCCCCTGGAGTCACGTGCTCTCCGTCACGTTTGCGTATCTCGCGGACAAGACCGGGAAGGCACTCTCCGAGCTTCCCGAGCTCGAGAACGGCTTCTAGCCCAACAACAAACCCCGCCTCTCTTGAAGCGGGGTCGTTTTATTTCACCATGGTTTTGATTTTCCCTGGGGCGATGATGCGCTGTTTGTCTTCTTCCACGAGTTTTGTCACAAGCTCCTTTACGCGCTCCGGATCGCTGATGTTTTTAAAATGAAATCTTCCTCTTTCGCCCGCGGTCTGGACGAAGACGTTTCCATATCCTAGGAGCGTTTGCGTGATCCCCCGAATTTCCGCGGTGGTATCTTGCACCGCGGCAAGATCCAACTCCGAGGCTGTTCGGTGAAAGAGCCCTTCTTGTTCAATATTGATAATACGTTCATTGGTGACGATCCATGTGTCCAAGTAGTAATCCGTGAATTCAAGGAAGGCGAAAAGCCAAATGGAAAGAAAATAGATGCTTCCAAAGATCACAATCAACGGTCCGAAGAACGGGTGTTCCAGCCATCTCTCCACAGTCGGCCAGAAGTATGACCCGATGAGAAGGGGTAAGCCAATCAAAAAAAGAAAGGCGATGACGATGGCAAGAACGGCGATCCAATGACGGCGCAGGAACAGCACGACATGTTCATCGGGGCGTTGATTTGGGAGATGATCGAGACGGAACATACAGTTTAAAGAGAAGGGAAGAGGGTGTTGCCGTACTCTTGGATGGGGCTCGTGTTGAGCGAAATCGGCGCGGACCAATCATACTCGGCGAGCAAAAAGACCGATCCGGAAATGAGTAGGATGGTTCCTCCGGCAAAGACAGTGATCAACACGTACAGGCTCAGTCCGTAGACTCCATAGCGCATGAGATGATAGATGTTGAACAAACTGTAGAGAACATAAAACAACATGTACGCGCCAAACAGGTAGAGAAAAATGGAGACGGGAACGGAGAGTTGTGGAAGATCAGGCATAACAATTCATGTCCATTATAGCAGTCGTGACGTCGGTATGTCGCGTCCGAGGTGTTGATAGGCGCGTTCAGTCGCAATGCGTCCGCGCGGTGTCCGCTGCAAAAATCCGATTTGAAGCAGAAACGGTTCGTGGACATCTTCGATCGTTTCAATTTCTTCTTGCGTGGCGGCCGCAATTGTAGAGAGTCCGACGGGCCCGCCGGAAAATTTTTCAATGATTGTTTCAAGAATATGACGATCCGTTCGATCCAACCCTTCTTGATCTACAGAAAGCATGTGAAGCGCCTTTTCGCAGAGTTCGCCTGAGACGCAGCCGTCGGCTTTTACCTGCGCGTAGTCACGCACGCGACGTAGTAAACGATTGGCGATGCGGGGTGTGCGGCGTGATCGAACCGACAGAAGCGAGAGCGCGTCTGGATCAATCGTCACGTCCAAGAGTTTGGCACTGCGCGAGAGGATGCGCGCAATATCGTCATTGGTATAGAAATTGAGATGATGGGTGACACCGAAGCGGTCGCGCAGTGGAGAGGAAAGAAGAGAAAGACGTGTCGTCGCACCGATAATCGTAAATTTTTCCAGATTGAGCCGAAGTGTGCGAGCAGTCGGACCTTTGCCCACAATAATATCAAGCGCATAATCTTCCATGGCCGGATAAAGAACTTCTTCAATCGTTTTGTTCATGCGATGGATTTCATCGATAAACA
>CAYMBX010000017.1:18377-19570 GCA_964388785.1 uncultured Gammaproteobacteria bacterium | reverse complement strand
CGCGATCTTTAATCGCAATGTTCGCGCTGCGGAGATCTTCTGCATCCAACCCGTATTCCGAAAGAATTTGCTCAAGCGCGACAGAGCTGTCTTTTCGGATTTTTTGTTTCGTCCCGTCTTTGAGCGTGATGGCGATATCCGATCCATCCACTTCGGCGGAGTCCACGCTGCGCTGTTCAATCTCTTCTGCCAGTTTTGCCATCGTGATCGTCTCGGGCTTTTGGGTCTGAAGTGACATGCTCGAAAAGATTGCGCCGAGCGCAAGAACGACGATGAGGGCAATGATGATATTTTTTGGCAGGGGTTTCATATGAATATGATTCATATTGCGTTCGCTCGCTCGGGATAACCAAAGCATTGCTTTGTCTCTCCGATCGCTCACTCACGCATAAAGAACTTTATTTTTCTTCGGTTTTTTCATTCATTTTTTTCCAGACTTCTTCGTCCACGGCCTTCAGCGAAAGGCCGAGGCGATGTTCATCGGGTTCAATGGAGACAATGCGGAAGGTGAGTTTGTCGCCTTCTTTGGCGATCTCGTTTACATCCGTGACTGGTTTGACCGAGAGTTCGCTCACATGGGCGAGGCCATGGATTTCCGGATCTAATTCCACAAAGAATCCAAACGGGTTTACTTTCAGGACGGTTCCTTCCACCAAACTTCCGATATTGTATCGAGCCACGACATTTTTCCACGGGTCTTCCACAAGTTTTTTCATGGAAAGGAAGATTTTGCTTCCTTCAATTCCGATGATTTCGGCTTTGACGGTCTGCCCGATCTTAAGTAGATCGCGCGGGTGGTCGATTCGTTGCCAGGCGATTTCACTGATGTGCACGAGGCCTTCAAGTGAATCGAATTTCACGAACGCACCGAAATCCGCAAGCGCGGTGACCTCTCCTTCGACGACGCTTCCCACGCGATATTGTGACAAGACGTTTTTCTGTGCATCTTCCCAGACGGCCTTTTCTGAAACGATCAGTTTTTCTTCCGCTTCGTTCACATCAATCACGCGTACATCCATTTTTGAACCCGTGTAGCTTTTGAGTTTTTCAAGAATTTTGTTCTTGTCTCCACCGGAAACGCGTGGGTAATGCTCGGGAGACAGCTGGGACACCGGAAGGAATCCCGTGATGTGATGGAGGCGCACGATGAGACCTCCTTTGTTCGCTTCCAAAATTTTGGTTTCGACAGTTTC
>CAYMBX010000017.1:0-18277 GCA_964388785.1 uncultured Gammaproteobacteria bacterium | reverse complement strand
GGCGCACGATGAGACCTCCTTTGTTCGCTTCCAAAATTTTGGTTTCGACAGTTTCACCCGTGGTAAACAAACGGCGCAGTTCCTCCCACGCTTTTTGCTGGCCGGCAAAACGGAACGAGAGTTCCATCTCGCCATTTTCGTTTTCGAATTCCAGAACTGTGGCTTGGACCTCTTCTCCGGGCATCAAGTTATTATATTCCTTGCTTTCGGCGAACAGTTCCTTGCCTCGCACAACGCCGGTGCGAACGCCGTCAATATCAAGTCGAATTTCTCGACGCCCGACATCGACGACTTTTCCTTTAATAACATCTCCCGCTTTCGGGATTTGTAAGTACCCTCCTTCCTCCAAGAGTTTCTCAAACTCTGATGTGTATGGTGTGGACATAGTGTTCCGTCAGACAAGGGAAAACAGGTTTCCGGGTCCGACGGGATTAAGAATAAAGAGAACGTCGTGAGTGTAGAAAAAAAAGCCTGTTTCGTCAAGAAATGAATGTGTTAGAATACGGGCATATGCGAGAAGAAGGATACAGTTCGGACTCTTTGGGCCCCACTCGATTTGTGGGTCCGGAGGCGCTGAGAAAAGCGCGGGAACCACTCCCAAAGGATGAGGCTACCGAGGCGGTGATCACTGTTGAAATTCGGGCAGGACAGCTGCTCACGGATTCGCGCGGGGATCAGTATGTGATTAAGAAGAAATTGGGAGAAGGTGGAATGGGTGGAGTATTTGAAATGGAAGAGATGCGCACGGGGATGATTCATGCCGTCAAATTCATGAACTCACGTCATCGGAAAACACCCGCCTACATTAAGCGCTTTGAACGAGAGATCAAGGTGTTGGCCCGGATGCAGAATCCCTTTATTTTGGCGGCGCACGATGTGATTCGATTTGATATTGACGGGGAAGAGGTGGTCGGATTTGTGACGGATTTTGTCGAAGGACCGAATTTGGAAGAGGAAATTCCAAAAGAGGGATACATGCCGTTTGAACGGATCGCCTTGCTTGCGGGCCAAATGGCGATCGCCCTTGAGACATTGCGTGAAGAAGGAATTGTTCATCGCGATTTGAAACCCCAAAATGTCTTTCTTCAAGAAATGTCGCGTCGCAAAGGACAAACGCAGGCGGAACAGTTCGTCCGTATCGGCGACTTCGGCATTGTGGGATTCGCGTTTGCCTCTGAGAAACCGACACAAGATGACGGTTTGTTCGCAACACTTCAACAAGATGACAAGCTGACGCGTGAAGGGTATACGGTCGGAACACCGGCATACATGTCACCGGAAGCGGTGCAGAACAAATCCGTCGATCATCGAAGCGATTTGTATTCGCTTGGCGCGGTGATGTATCAGATGATTTCAGGTCACGTGCCTTTTTCCGGAAAGCCCGCGGACGTATTGACTGCTCAAATCCGACGCATTCCGTTTCCTATGACTCGCGAAAACGAGGATGTTCCCGAGTGGCTCGAAGACATCGTGACTACGTTACTGCAAAAAGATCCGGACGCGCGATTTCAGTCCGCCGGCGAGGTGTTTCAGGCGCTCAAGGCAGGAGTGGCCGAAGACTATCCGGAATTACTAAAAGAAATTCCTTTTATTTGGGATATTAAACCTTCTTCTTATGACACATCCATACGACGCGCTGCTTAATGAGTTCGCCTTTGCGATCAAACATTTTGTTCCGACCATTCCCGATGCACTCAGACAACAAGCTCAGGCCACGCTTGAGCGCTTTAAGTCCGATCCATCCATGACAGAAGAACAGATTAAACAAGCGTTTTTTGATATCGGCGTCCAGGAATATCCGCATCGCCATGCCTACAAAGAATTGACAGAGGGCACCGCAAAGGAAGAACTCAAAGCGATGGTGCTTGAGCATCTTGATGAGAACGTGCGCTCGGTTGTGAAGCCGTATCTTGACTCTGGTGTGGCACTGGAAGAGCTTGTCAAAAGCGATTTGTTCGAATCACAGCTGACTCCGGAGCAACGCTATCAAGTGGAAGATGGGATTTTGCTTGCAAATAAAAAGATGGCGGAGAAATTGAAACAACAGGTCAGCGCGCAGGAACAGACCTATGAAGCGCTTGTCGATAAATGGACCGCCCATGCACAGGAGATCGTGAAGGCGATTGACGCACTCGAAGCGCTTGCGCCGCAGGGGGATGAAAATCAGCGCGCCGAGATCCGCAACAAGGCCGAGCGCTACCGGGAAGGGTTCCTTGTGACGGAGCCGGATCCCGAGCTGGAGGAAGTCAAAAAAGAAATTGAATATTGGCAAGAAACGTTTGAGCCTACCGAATAACTCCATTGCTTTTGAGGGTTGATTCTGGTATTCTAATGGCGCTATGCAAATTTCCTGGCTCGGCCTTTCCGCTTTTGAAATCACGACAAAAAACCCGGACGGCGAGGTGGTTTTAGTGACGGATCCTTACGATAATCAGACGGGATTGCGTTTTCCTCGCACCATTGACGGACAGATTGTTTTGGTCTCGCATGATGAACCGGATGCGAACAACATCAGTGCGATCACCGGTCATCCTTACCTCATCAATCTGCCCGGAGAATTTGAGGTACGGGGTGTCTTTGTGTTCGGGATTGACGCTCCTCTGAAACGCGGTAAACCGCATGTGATGTACCGCATGGAAATCGAAGGAATGCATCTTGCCCATTTGGGAGCGCTCGATCGCGAGTTGACCGATGAAGAGCTCAAACGGCTTTCGCACATTGATATTTTAATGATTCCGGTCGGAGGGGCAGGGGTGTTGAGTCCATCTGACGCCGCGGAAGTCATTTCCCAAATTGAACCGCGCGTTGTCATCCCGATGACACATCATCTGCCAAACCTCAAAACAAAATATGAAACCGTGGATGCATTCTGTAAAGAAATGGGCGCCTGCCGACGGGAAGAGATGAACAAATATAAAGTGACACGGAAGGATTTGCCAGAAGAAGACATGCTGATCGTTACTCTTTCAAGATAAATATGTCCAAAGACCGATGGTGGTACATCGTCTGTGTAGTCGGTGCAATCGTGCTCGTCACGGTCGGATGGATGATGACGATTCGCCAAACCGTTGCGGAGGGATTCACATTTGCGAAAGAACGCGTCTCCGAAACACAGGCAAATTTGCGGGATGAATTCGAAGAGGCTCAGCATGCAAAAGAACAAGCCCCTTCGATCAAACAGTCCATCGGCGTTTTTCTCCTCAAACAACACATCATTGAGACCTTAAAAACACGCATTGAAAGCGAAGCGTATGCCCCCAAAGAAGAACCAGCCACAACCCAATGAGGAATCGCGTGATCTGAGTATCGGCACGGTCATCGAACAAAGTTTGGTCGATGAGATGCAGGCGTCCTATTTGGATTATGCCATGTCCGTGATCGTTGGACGTGCATTGCCGGACATTCGCGATGGTCTCAAACCGGTGCATCGGCGCATTTTGTTTTCCATGTGGCAGACGGGTTTGCGCGCAGGAGCGAAGTTTAAGAAGTGTGCGACTGTCGTTGGAGATGTGCTGGGAAAATACCATCCTCACGGCGACAGTGCGGTGTACGATTCCCTTGTACGCATGGCACAAGATTTTTCGTTGCGATATCCCCTCGTGAAGGGCCAGGGAAACTTTGGGTCCATCGACGGCGACGCAGCTGCGGCCTATCGATATACCGAAGCAAAACTTGAACAGATTTCCGAAGAACTCCTGCTTGATATTGAGAAAGACACCGTTGATTTCATGGCTAACTTTGACGGCACGCATAAGGAGCCGAAGGTTTTGCCCGCGAAGCTTCCCAATCTGCTCATCAACGGAACGGTCGGAATTGCGGTGGGAATGGCTTCCAACATTCCACCACACAATCTTTCAGAAGTATGTGAAGGAGTTCTTACTCTCATTAAAGATAAAAACGTTTCGGTTGACGATCTTTCAAAAATCGTGAAAGGACCGGATTTCCCAACCGGTGGCATCGTTTACAATGCCACGGACCTCACACAGGCATTTTCAACGGGAAAGGGCGGGGTGGTGGTGCGTGCGAAGGCCGAGATTGTCGAAAATAAAAAGGGAGATTTTTCGATTATTGTCACAGAGATTCCTTATCAAGTGAACAAAGCAAATTTGCTCATGAAAATCGCGCAGCTCGTCCGCGACAAAAAAATTGAAGGCATCAGAGATTTGCGCGATGAATCTGCAAAGGGCGATATTCGTATTGTCATTGAATTGAAAAAGGACGCTTACCCGAAAAAAGTGCTCAATCGTTTGTATCAAACCACGCAGTTGCAGGAAACGTTCCATTACAACATGCTTGCGCTTGTCGACGGTATTCAGCCGCGCGTCCTCAATTTAAAAATGATTTTGGAAGAATTTTTGAAGCATCGCCGAGAAGTCGTGCGGCGTCGAACAGAGTTTGATTTAGCTCGTGCTCGAGAGCGCGCACATATTCTTGAAGGGTTACGCATCGCGATTTTGAAAATCGATCAGGTCATCGATACGATCAAAAAATCCAAAGACAAAGAGGAAGCACGCGGGAATCTCATGAAGAAGTTCAAGCTTTCAGAGCCGCAATCGGTTGCGATTTTGGAAATGCGTTTGCAGCAACTTGCGAACCTCGAACGGCTGAAAGTGGAGCAGGAATATGAAGAGAAGATGAAATTGATCGCGGAGCTTGAGGCGATTCTGGCCAGTGAGAAGCGTATGCTTGGAGTGATTGCGAAAGAAGTTGAAGAGTTGAAGAATAAATACGGGGACGTGCGACGCACCGAAATCGTGAAGCATGGGATTAAAGAATTTTCTATTGAAGACGTGGTGCCGGATACGGCGACGGTTGTCATGATCACGCGCGCCGGATATATCAAACGTGTTCCGCCGGATGCGTTTAAAACCCAAAAACGCGGTGGCAAAGGTGTGGCGGGTGTCACAACCAAAGACGAAGAGGATGCGGTTGAGCAAGTTTTTTCCACGACCACACATAAAGAACTGATGTTCTTCACCACGCGAGGACGTGTGTTCCGATTGAAAGCGTATGATGTACCCGAAGCGTCACGTGTGGCAAAAGGACAAGCGCTCGTCAACTTTTTACAGCTCGCTCCGGGTGAGAGTGTTTCCGCGACGTATTCAATGGACGACATTGGTGATGCCAAGTATTTGCTCATGGTGACCAACCAAGGGAATATCAAAAAAACGCCTTTGGATGAATTTGAAAACATCCGACGTTCAGGGTTGATTGCGATTAAGCTGAAAGAAGGGGATAATTTGGAATGGGTACGCCCAACAACAGGAAACGATGAAGTCATTCTTGTGACCATGCAGGGACAGGCGATTCGGTTCTCGGAAAAGAACGCAAGGCCGATGGGGCGTGTGGCCTCCGGAGTGCGTGGTATTCGCCTGAAAGGGCGTGATCAGGTGATCGGTATGGGGGTGGTGTCGGCCGGGACGGCGAAAAAACTCGGCCAGTATGAGCTTTTGGTTCTCATGGCACATGGATACGGCAAACGAACGGACCTGACGGAATATAAGGTGCAAAATCGCGGCGGGTCCGGTATTAAGACCGCGAATATCACGAAAAAGACCGGTCCGATCGTCGCGGCACATGTTGTCGCGGCAAAGGACGAACGCGATCTTTTCGTGGTTTCAAGCGGTGGACAAGTCGTTCGTTCACCATTTAGTTCCGTCCCGTCCCTTGGCCGGGCCACACAAGGCGTACGTGTGATGCGATTCAAGAAAGAAAACGATACCGTTGCCAGCGTGACTCTTATTTGATATAACCTGCACCTGATAGCTAATCACCTAAAATTTAAAATCTTTTCTATGCCAGTTCCAGCTCGTAAACGCTCCCAATCCGCCGGAAAGCGACGCCGTGCGCATGACGCACTTAAACCCGTTGCCACAGGCGTTTGTACATCCTGTGGAGCTCCAAAACTTCCACACAAAGCCTGTCCTGACTGCGGAGTGTACAAAAAATCCTAACCCGCCTTTCCTCTCTCCGCACGCTCTTTCTATGTCCAATCGCCACCTTTCACGCACGATCGCCATGCAATCTCTCTATCAATGGGATTTTTTGGGGATGCCCGAGGGGAAACTCTCGGAGATCATTGCTTTTAATCGATCCGAGTTTGCGCCAAATTTTAACGATGAAGGGTTCGTTGACACGCTGGTCCAAGGCGTCGTAGATCATCGCAGCGAGATTGACGAGATTATTTCTCATTTCGCCCCGGATTGGCCGCTTGAAAGTTTAACCATTGTGGATCGCAATATTTTGCGGCTTGGCGTATACGAGCTGAAGTTCGATACCAACATTCCGGCGAAGGTGGCAATCAACGAAGCGATTGAACTCGCCAAAGGATTCGGCGGCCCTTCCTCCGGACGATTTGTCAATGGTGTGCTTGGTGCTGTGTATAAAGATATGTTAGCGAAAGGCGAAGTGAAGGAGGTGGATAAAGAAAAAGAAGTTGAAAAATAAATATGCCTAAAGAACAACTTGATGACTTAGAACAGACGCTTGGAGTCACGTTTTCCAATAAGGATACGTTACGGCAGGCGCTTGTTCATCGGTCGTATCTCAACGAGCATCCGGATTTTCCACTCGGACACAATGAACGATTGGAATTTCTTGGAGATGCGGTGCTTGAGCTTGTCGTGACCGAACACTTGTACGCGCATTACGAAAATCCGGAAGGGGAATTGACCAACTGGCGCGCGGCTCTCGTGAACGCCGACATGTTGGCTGAGCTGTGCCGCGATCTTGAAATCGAACCATACTTACATCTCTCGCGCGGTGAATCGAAAGATAAAGATTCCAAGGCACGCAAATACATTTTGGCGAACGCGTTCGAAGCCATTATTGGAGCGATTTATTTAGACCAGGGGTGGGATGCTTCAAAAACATTTATCGATCAACGCGTTTTGTCTGTCCTTCCACGTGTGCTCAAAGAGCGCCTCTATATAGATCCAAAAAGTCGTTTTCAAGAGTCCGCCCAAGAACACATGGGGATTACTCCATCGTATAAAGTCCTCTCGGAGGAAGGGCCCGACCACGCGAAACAGTTTGAAGTGGGAATTTATCTCGGAAAAGAATTGGTGGCAAAAGGGATGGGGACGTCGAAGCACGAAGCACAAGTCGCGGCTGCGGAGGCGGCGATACGAGAGAAGGGATGGTGATGGATGAACTCACGTTTGGCGGACCATTTTGATATGCCTCCGGGCCAAGGAACTGTCACCCTTGTTCCCTCCGGCATATCAAAATCGTCTGTCAGGATGGAAGTTTTTTCTTCTGTCATCCTAAGGAATCCCGCCAGCGGGGCGGGACGACGAAGGATCCCGAATTTTAAGAAGGAAAAAGAAAAAGAGACTCGGCGAGTCTCAGGTACGCAGCGGGCGTTCGAGCCAGCGCGCAAGGTCGAGGGCGGTTTCGATGCCCTCGATTTTGTTTGGAATGATGAGCAGAAGTTGAGGCTCTTTCGGAAACGGGTCGGTGAAGAGTTCGGCTCCCGAAGGGATTGCTTCTTCAACGATCTGACCGGCGACATGTGAGCCATGAATAATCGTGCCGCGCGTTGTCGTGATTCCGACATGACCGACCGCACGTCCGCGGTCCCGGATGGGGAAGCGGTTGCGGTAGAAAGCGAGGCCGGGACGACCGGGTGCATCAAGACGTTCGCCGATATACGATTGGTCGATGGCGTAGCGCGGCATGTACATGCCGACGAACGCGAACATCCAGTGAACAAAGGTCGAACAGCTATATCCTTTCGGAGCGTAACTCGGCATCGCTGTGGCACGGTAGTTGGTTCCCAGCTTCGCGCGGGCCAAGTGTTCAACCGTCCTGGCAATATCCGTTTTGATGATCTCTCCACCCACGTTTGGTAGCCCATCAAAAAGAGGCAATAGGCGCATGGGGGCCAGTACACGGCGCCCCTTGTGGGGAATCGTTGGGAGAAGCTCTCCGATCCACGGCTCATTGACCGTGCAGATTCGACGTGAACCAAGCAGCTTTCGATCTCTTCTCGATATTGGGCGCATGCGTTCCTCCTCGGCACTTTCCGAGTTCCAAACGTGCCCGGAGCTTATAACAAAACAGACTCGGCGTTCAAGTCTGAGCCCGTCCGCGAGATTTCACCAACCAAATTCGCTATATGTTTTGTCTTGCCTGACACACAAAAACATCTGTTTGTAGTAATCGATCGTCTCATTTGGGAGATTATTTATGTCCGACCATCGTAGCTCGCTACATTTTTCAGGCTCGGCATTTGTCGGTGTTCCATTCCAGGTGCGACAAGAGAAAAACAAATCTATACGTTCATGATCACCGCAACATCGATGCATTGTATGTTCCAGAGTGAGATTTTTTTCATCGAGATTAATTCCGATTTCTTCTTTCGCTTCTCGTACCATCGCCGCCAAACACGTTTCGTTTCCGTCCACGTGTCCTGCCGGGAGTCCATACTGTCCGTCACAATAGCCGGTGTTTTGTCGTTTGAGTTGGAGAACACGATCCTGTTCGTCAAGCAAAATCAAATAAACGGAGACGATGGCTCGAAAACGTTGTTGCCAATGGGATGATAGCGACATATAAGAGCAGTATGACAAAGTTTTCAAAAATAATCACCGCATCCTTTGGATGCGGTGATTATGGTGCGGGCGGAGGGATTCGAACCCCCGACCCTCTGTTCCGAAGACAGATGCGCTATCACGAGCCGAAGCGAGAGAAATAAAACTGGTCAACTTTCTGTGGTGCACCCGGAGGGATTCGAACCCCCGACCCTCTGTTCCGAAGACAGATGCTCTATCCAGCTGAGCTACGGGTGCAGTGGGAAAGGTGACCAGTTTTATTTCCGAGCGAGGCGACGTGATCTGACGATGTCAGATCCAGCTGAGCTACGCCCGCTTTTTGTAAATGGTTCTTAAGAACGCAAAAATAGTAAGCGAAATATTGACGCGTGTCAATGGATCTGGCAGAATTGTGGCGTTGAAAACACGCGCGCTGGTAGCTCAGTGGTAGAGCAGGAGACTCTTAATCTCTTGGCCGTGGGTTCGAATCCCACCCGGCGCACCACAAAAAAGATCATGGACATCCATGATCTTTTTTGTTTGTACGTTCAAGGTTGACGATGCAACCTACGTATGGTTTCATAGATCGTCCCAAAGGGAATGGAGGACTCTGTGGACATATGGCTTCAATGGATCGGAGGTGTGTTCTATCTCCTCCAAAAGATTCTGCTCTCACTTGCCGAACGTGCGAATCTTCGGGGCGACCGTCGCGCCGAGAAGCAGTTGCGTATCGTGTCTTGGATCGCTTACATGATCGGTTTGCCGCCGTGGGTGATCATTTTCATCTCGTGGCGCAACTGGATCGCGGCGGTCGTGGAAGCGAGCGGGCTGCCGGCCATGGTGCTCGGTCTGGTGATCGCTTGGAAGGGGAGCGAAGAACGATCGCCGACCTGGCTGCGCGTCTTCGCATGGGCGTGTGCTGGCATCGGTCTGGTGGTGAGCTTGGTGGATCTGGGTGGTCTCACGCGTTTCACGCAGGGGCTCGAGATCGCGCTGGTGGCAGGTTTTCTCATCGGAACGATTGAGCTCGCACGTCAGCGAACCAGCGGATATCTTTGGTATGTGCTCATGCACGTTTCGTGCGGATGGCTCATGTGGATTCAAGGCTATCCCTGGCTATTCGTACAACAGCTCGTCTCGCTCATCTTCATCGCCGACGCATATGCGATGACCCGCCGTCGTGCGTTTCTCATCCAACCCGTTTAACGGGTTTTTCTTTTTGAAACAAAAAAGCCTCCGTAGAGAATAGGAGGCGGGCGTAAGGCGGCGGTTCAGAATCTTGAGGTGGGAGTCGGGCGTTCCCGGCGCTATCGCAGAGCGACAATCTTTGGGCCACTCCCTAACGATGGGCCAGAGATAAGCGCGACGGGACAGGACCCGACAAGGTGACGTGCGAAGAACTCGCACGAACGGTGGGGTCACCTGAAGATTTTTTGAAGTTATAGGGATTTCGTGAACCGCCTAAGGGTATTCCAGCATGAATACCCCATTTGGTCAATGGTTTATTGACTTTTTTGCCAAAATCATGTATATTTTATCCTCAACCGCTTTTGGCGGAAGAGCGGCCCAGTGGGCTGTCATCCAGCCTTCGGGCTGCCAACGGCCCCGCGTTGGGCCAAGCAGGAGGGAGAATGCGTCAGCGTCTCGCCAGTGTCTATGTCCGCGCCCGCACGTTCGGTGCCGCCCAGTTCAACCGCGCTCGCGTGCGCTACGAGGCCGCCTCGGCCAAGCAGCGCCGGGCGTTCTGGGCCACCCTCGCCCTGGCGTTCATCGGTCTCGCCGCGCTGCCGTTCATCTTCGGTGGCGACGAGAAGCCGACGAACGGCCCGGTCGCCACGGCCAACCCCCCGGTCACCCAACCGCCCGCCTCCGGTCCGAACATCCAGCCCGGCGGCCAGACCGTCGAGGCGACCAAGGCGCAGCAGCAGTTCACGACCCACACGGTCGCCCGCGGCGAGTTCATCATCTCGATCGCGAGCAAGCTCGGTGTGCCGTGGGAGTCGATCATCGTCGCGAACGAGGACGATCTCGCGGCGCGCGCGGCCGATCGCTGCGCGAAGCTCCCCAAGAGCTACACCGCGCGAAAGGGCCGCCGCGGCCACTACTGCAACGAGCTCGTCACCCTCGGCGGCAAGCCGATGGTGGCTCCGAACTCGCTCATGCCCGGCGACGTTCTCAAGATCCCTTCGGTCACGGCCCCGGTCGCGATCCAGAAGGCGATCGAGAACGTGAAGGGGAACCGGATTGTCGTCGTCATCGACGAGACCGGGAGCATGGCCGGCGATGACGGCGTGGATGACCGCGAGCGTGTCAGCTCGTGGTACCTGCAGGCCGTGAAGAACTCCGGCAAGCAGATCGTCAAGGTGATCCTCTTCGCCGAGGGTCACATCCGCGAGCTCGAGCCGACGGGATGGAACATCCAGCCCCGCGGCGGCTACGAGAACACGCGCGCTGCCCTCGAGCGCGCCGCGTCCCACAAGCCCGACGCCATCGTCCTGCTCACCGACGAGCCGGGCGACGACTGGCAGGGTTTCCGCAACTTCAACATCCCGCCGGTGATCGCGCACTCCCTCAACTCGAGTGCCGACGTCACGCTCGAGCACGTCGCCCGCCTCACGCGTGGCACCATGCTCCGCAGCCACACCGGCCCGATCGCGCTCAGCGCCCGGTAGCGTTCCTCCTTCCGCTGCCGCCTCTGTCTGAGCGCTCTGACCACGTTCGGCCGTTCAACCGCCTGCCGACGTGGTCCGCCCGTCCTACTCCTCCCCTTTAGGACGGGCTTTTCTTTTTGCTGTCATCCTGAGAAATAGGCGATCCCTGCGCGCAAGATGACAAAAAGAAAACACATCCGTTTTGCGGATGCGAGAGAGGAGAGGATCAGACGAACGGAGCCGGAAGCAGAATGCGCGGGGGTTGCCCCATGCGCATCCACGTGTCGTGGGAGATGCGCACGCGACAGAGCGTGTCGCGCAAGCGGCAGTGGGTGTTGTCCGTGACCCCGGTCTTGCTTGAGGGGCAAATGCAGGACGCGCGGCGCACTTCTTCGGGAAGATCGCTGAAGCGAATCATCTGCATGCCGTGGCGCGCGCCGGTGTGGATCGCGTGGATGTTGCCGGTCGTGCCCAGAATATTTTTGCCGACGTTTTCGGCGAGCAGACGCGCGTAGAGCGTGTCGCCGATTGGCAGACGCGTGCGCGAGAAGCGGTACTCGGGGTGAACGAAGAACGTCCCGAGTTCGTACCACATCTGCCGACGCTCGTCGCGATCGAGATCCCAGAGCACGATCCCACCAACGACGCGCATGTCACAGGTGGTATCCAGTGCGATGAGGACATGTCCTTCGCGTGCCGCCGGTTCAAGCTCGGCGCGCGTTTTGGTGAGCAACTGCGGCTCCGCGCGGGTGATCGCCTCCACCTGTTCGTACCACGTTTCATCGTGCGCGAGCAGGTGTGAATTGGAAAGATAGACGATTTGGGGCGCGTGTGCGGCCATGTCTTCTCCTGACGGTGACGACGACAATGATCCCAAAACAAAAGAGCCGCTCTGCGACGAGCGACTCTTTTGTCTGCTTTGCAATGCAGCGTGAAAAGAGCTACCCGTCCGGGAGCGTCTTCTTCGCGCGCTTTGTCATCATGACAGATTGCATAGCCAACTCTTTCTACCATAGCCTGTTGAACCGCGCAAGTTTTTTCACTATGATGTGCCGGTATGTCAATTGAACAGACTGGAAACGGTATCTGGAAATTACGCGGGCACGCTGATGGCCCGGTTGTGTGTCTTTTGGGCGGAACGCATGGGAATGAGTTGACGGGCATTGAACTTGTGCGTCGACTGGTTTCCCGTGCGGAAGCCGGCACGTTCACGCTTCAAACCGGCACGCTCTATTTGATTTTAGGGAACCTAAAAGCCATCGAACGCAATACTCGCGGTTCGGATGATCACCTCGATCTCAATCGCCGATTTACACAGGATCTTCTCACACGTCCGTCAGACGGAACATACGAGCATGAACGTGCGTGTGAACTTGCGCCCATTCTCGCACAGGCAGATATCTCGATCGACATCCACGCGACCAATAAGCCGTCCGTTCCGATGATTTGCGCGGCGACGACCCCGCGTCATCTTGAGTTGTTTCAATGGTTTGATTGTCCCTCAGTGCTTTCGGATCCGAATTTTGTTCTCGGAGGAGAGCAGGTTACGACAGATGAATATGTTGACGCGCACGGCGGTATTGGGATGTGTTATGAGTCCGGGCAAGTGACGGATCTTTCGCGTGTCGATCACGTGATGATGTCTGTGACGAATGTGCTGCGTGCACAAGGAATCGTTCAGGATGGAATCGAGCCGTCACCGCGCTACGGTGAAAAAGAATTTTACGCGCTTGAACGAGCCGTGCGACTCACCTCAAAGGGATTTCGATTCGCGGAAGGTCGCGGCTTGCAATCGTTTGAGCCGTTTTCCGCCGGAGAGGTGATTGGATATGAAGGCGACCAACCGATCACGGCTCCGTATGATGGGGTGCTCATGTTTCCAAAAGTGCCGGAGCTATGGAAAAAAGGGTCGCCAGTGTGCTATTTTGCTAAAAAGTGCTGCTCCAAAAATGGCGATCTATCGGCTTATGCTGCGGGCAGCGCCTCATCGTAGCGCTGCTACGTCTCGGCGCTGTCCTCGCATTGCACCGATATCTCATCCATTTTTGAAGCAGCACAACGTCACTCTATGCGATACTCAAAATTGTTTGGAAAAACAAATAAGACCGCACCGCATGATGCGGAGTCAACCAATGCGCGCCTGCTTACACAGGCCGGATTTATTCATCAGTTGATGGCCGGCGTGTACACGTATTTGCCGCTTGGCCTTCGTACACTCAAAAAAATCCAGGATGTCGTGCGTGAGGAGATGAATGCGCTCGGTGCAAGCGAAATTTACATGCCTGCCCTCCATCCGAAAGATGTCTACGACCAAACCGAGCGATGGGAGAAGATTGATGTTTTATTCAAATTGGAAGGACACGGAGGAAAGGAATACGCACTTGGGTCGACACACGAAGAAGTGGTCACCCCTCTTGTGAAACAGTTTGTCCGTTCGTATCGTGATTTGCCGCTTGCGGTGTATCAGATTCAAGACAAGTTCCGAAATGAACCACGTGCGAAGTCGGGGCTCTTGCGTGGGCGTGAGTTTTCGATGAAAGACCTGTATAGCTTCCATCTCACCGAAGAAGATTTTTGGGATTTTTACGAGCGCAGCAAACAAGCGTATTTGAATGTGTTTCGTCGCTGCGGACTTGATGCGATGATCGTTGAAGCGAGCGGAGGCGTGTTTTCGAAGTACAGTCATGAATTTCAAGTTGCCACGGAACACGGAGAGGATCTCGTCTATCGTTGTTCCTGTGGGTTTGCGCAGAATCGTGAAATTGCGGAAGTGAAAGAAGGAGAGCAATGTGAGAAATGTGGAAAAGGGGAAATTGAAGTGGTAAAAACGATTGAGGTGGGAAATATTTTTCCGCTCAAAACCCGATTTACCGACGCCTTTGATTTCAAGGTGCAGGATGCCGACAATGAAATGCGCGACGTGATTATGGGATGCTACGGGATCGGACCTTCTCGCGTGATGGGATCAATTGTGGAGGTGCACCATGACGATCGGGGAATGGTGTGGCCAAAAGAAGTTGCGCCATTTCATGTTGCGCTTGTTTCGCTTGCGAGCAAAGATGTGTCCATGCGTGAAAAGATCGAGGAAACGTGCGAGTCGCTCACGCGTGATTTGGAAGAAAGAGGAGTGGACGTATTGTGGGACGATCGGGATGCGAGTGCTGGCGAGAAATTTGCTGATGCGGATTTGATTGGAATCCCTCTGCGACTGGTTGTTTCAGAAAAAACATTGCAGGAAGATGCTATTGAATGGAAAGAGCGTCGTGAAACAGATGCGCGTCTCGTTTCCATCAGCGATATTTTGGAACAGGTCGATGCGTTTGTTCGGGCGCCTGATCGACTCACGTCTCATTGACAACCGAACAAAAACGTGCCAACTTGAATGCGTATGCAAAACCTTTGCCACAAAGGAATCATGTCCTTCGGCGTTGATTACACGCCGGCGGTCTTTCGTTTCTCGAGTGGTAAAGGTTTGATGGCCTGACTAGGTACGGACATCAAATCTAAAACGACTCGGGAAACCGGGTCGTTTTCGTTTCCGCAAACGGAGGAGTCACGATGTCTGCCACAGGGATCTATTACCGGTTCTCCGCGCTGCTCGGGTTCGGGATGGGAGCAACCATGACCGTCTATGCCCCGTTTCTGCTCTCCATCGGCCTCTCGCTCGCCGAGATCGCCCTGGTCAATGCGATCTTCTGGGCCATTCTCATCAGTGTGGAACTCCCAACGGGCATGTTCGCGGATGGACGGTCGCGTGCGTTCTCTCTCAAGGCCGGTATGTTCTTTCAAGGAACGGGTGGAGCTCTGTATGTTTTTGCCGAAGGATTCTGGAGTGCAGCGCTCGCCGAAGGGTTCATCGGGATCGGTATGGCGTTTATGTCCGGAGCTCAACAAGCCTGGATCACCGATGCTCTCACGCGTGAAAGCAAGATCGACACCATGCGACATGTGTTTGCAACCGAGAGTATTATCCGTACTTCCGTCTTCATCCTCGGAGGATTTGTCGGTGCCGCACTTGCGCTCATTTCGTACCGTTTGATCTGGGTTCCGGTCATCATCACAAGCATCATGGCCATGCGTCTGTGTCATCAACGCATGAACGGTCAAGGTGAGGCGATCGATCGGATGAGTGAACGCGATGCGCTTATCCATAGTTGGCAGCATCTTCGACAAAGCCGCGCGCTTAAGTGGGTGATCGGAGCGATGATGCTCTTTGGTGCTGTGGTCGCGTTCAATCACTTTTGGTCTCCGTACTTTGAAACCAAAGTCGGCACGCTCGGGCTCTCCTGGGTGTGGGCGCTGATCTATCTTGGGTACATGCCCTCGGGATGGATGGTGCGACGTCTCACTGTTGCGGTCGGACAGGAAGCTCATCTGATCGCGATCGCGCTCCTTTTGAGCGGTGCGGGACTTGTGGTCATCACCGTCTTCTCCGGACTGATTACACCTCTTGCGGCCGTCATGCTCCACGAGTTCGGCCGCGGGATGTTTCTGCCGCTCACAGACAGCTTTGTCCAGCATCGTGTGAAGAGCTCGTATCGCGCGACGTTCGGATCGCTCCAGTCGTTCCTGGGCCGTGCGGGTTTTGCCCTCGTTCCGCTTGTTGTGTGGATCGGGATCGACGGAGAACCCAACACGCCCGAAACGATCAGCATCGTTTGGCTCGTCTGTGGATCAGTTCTCATCCTTGGAAGCGTTCTTCTCTGGGTTGTTCGTCCCAAAACGTGAAACGCATTTGAACTCAACGAATGCGTTTTTTTCATTTATACTGGAATCATATGAAAACAGTTGCTGCTCTTCTCTTGACGGCTGTCCTTCTTGCACTCATTGGTTGGTGGGCAGTGAGCCTCATAATGCCTGTGGACATACGGGAAAATGAGTCTGTACCAAGTTCGACGGCCAAGAACGTTCCGACTCTCCCTGAACTCAACCCGGTCGAGAAAACGAATCCGTTTGCCGGTGCATACAAAAATCCTTTTGCCAATTAATATGCGCTATCTAGTTTTGGTACTGATGTTCTTTTTGTCCGGTGTGGCCTCGGTGGTATTTGCGGGTGAGCGTGAGATTCAGTTTCCCGTCGCCGAACTCGGTCATTGCGGTAACGAAACCGCTTGTTTCGCGTATTGCGAAGAGCCGGCGCATTTTGATGCCTGCATGCAGTTTGCCCGGGACGCTGGTTTGGTGAGTGAAGATGAGGTGCGGAAATATGAACAGGCCAAGGTGGTGGTGGAACGCGGGGGTCCGGGTGGATGTGATTCGCCAAAATCTTGTGAAGCCTACTGTTCAGACATTACGCATCTCAACGAGTGTCTCACTGTTGCCGAACGAGAGGGATTGATGACATCGGAAGAACTTGCGGAGGCGAAAAAAGTGAAGGCCGCGCTTGATGCCGGCGCAACACTTCCCGGTGGTTGTACAAACAAGCAGTCGTGTGAGGTCTACTGTGAGAATCCATCGCATGTGGAGGAATGTTTTGCATTTGCGGAAGCAGCCGGATTTATTCCGGCGCAGGAACGTGAACAGACGAAAAAAGCAATTGAGCTCATGAAATCCGGAGCAACGCCCGGAGGATGTGTCTCGCGTGACGCGTGCGAAAAGTACTGCATGGAGGACGATCACTTTGAAGAGTGCGTGGAGTTTGGTATCAAGTCCGGTCTCATGGATGAGCAAGAGGTGCAGCGTATGCGTGAGATGGGTTCGTTCGGACCGCCTGAGGAGGTGTCGGGGGAGCTGCCGGAAGGACCGGGAGGATGTCGCGGTGAGGAGTGTTTCCAGTATTGTATGGACGAGGCGAATTTGGAGGAGTGTGTGCAATTTAGTGAGAAGATGATGGGAGAAAATTTTGGAGATGCAGGCCCGATGATGCAAGATACGATCGAGCAGCCGCCTGTGTGGGAGCAAATGCCGTATGAGGGAGACGAATCAAACAGGCCGTATGAATTTCTAGAGCTGAGTCCGCAGCAGTTCGATATAGATGCGGAGACAGGGGGCGGCTACTATCCCTCAATGGGAACTGAAGGGGACGATTGGTTGGAATATGATCCGAATTTGGAGGTTGTGCCAGACAGTATCGCACCTTCTTTTGAAGATTTCGGAATTGAAGAAAACCAATGACAACCAAAAAACGCACCGGCTGGGCCGATGCGTTTTTTCTAGACACTGCGTTTTCCTTTGAGGGTGTCTTTTAGTGCTTTTCCCGCTTTGAATTTCGGCACGACAACGGAGGGGATTTCAATAGGTTCTGCCGGGTTTTGCGGATTCACGCCCATGCGTCCTTTTCGCGTACGGGCGCTGAATGTTCCGAATCCCGCAATGGTCACTTCGTCACCGTTCAATAATGCACGCGTCACCAATTCTTCAAATCCTGCAAGAAAATCTTCCGCAAGTTTTTTTGAGATGTTGAGTTTTTCCGCCAATCGGTTGGCGAGTTCAGCTTTATTCATATCTGCTATTTATATAGCACAATTTTCCCTGTCCAGCAATTAGCGAGCGTACTCAATGACACGTGTTTCGCGAATAATGGTGATCTTGATTTCTCCCGGATAGGACAGCTCCGCTTCAATTTTATTTGCGACATCCTTCGCGAGTTTGTATGCGGTGAGATCATCGATTTTTTGAGGATGAACGAAGACGCGGATTTCGCGTCCCGCCTGGATGGCATACGCCTTTTCAACTCCTTCAAACGTGCTTGCGGTCCGCTCGAGTTCTTCCATCCGTTGAATAAACTGCTCAAGCGACTGTTTGCGCGCGCCCGGACGTGCACCGGAGATCGCATCTGCGGCCTTCACAATCGCACCCTCGATCGTCCGCGGACGATCTTCATGATGGGCGATCGACTGATAACAGATCTCTTCCGGAAAACCGAATTTTTTCATGATGTTGTAGCCGATCTCCGGATGTGCTCCTTGCATGTCATGATCCACCGCTTTTCCAATGTCATGGAACAGTCCGCCTTTTTTACAAATAAAGACGTCCGCCCCAAGTTCTTCCGCGATCATACCCGCAATCGTTCCCACCTCGATCGAATGTTGGAGCGCGTTTTGTCCATAGCTCGTACGATATTTCATTCGCCCGAGAATGGAGGTGAGTTTC
>CAYMBX010000016.1:0-19803 GCA_964388785.1 uncultured Gammaproteobacteria bacterium | reverse complement strand
TTGAATGACGCGGCTGATGCGGTCATCCAGTGGCGAGGACTTGATGTCATTCTTCCCGCGACGCTTGACGTTGGCGCGGATGCGGGGGATTCAATTGTCGTGGATGGTGCGCGATTTACGGCGCCAACGAGCGCAACTGATAACCCAAATGTTTACGGGGTTTCGTTTGCTTCCGATGGTGCAGAAAATGAATGGACGGCCGAAATTAATTTTGAAGATACGGATCCAGTCATTCGAATCGCGACAACTGGTACACTGACGATCGAAGATTCCGCAGGAAACGATTTGATGACACTGACGGATAACGCCGACGTAGGTGATTTAGTTTTGACGGGAGATTTAACAGTAAACGGAGACGACATTACATCAGACGGGGCACTGACCATTGATCCAACAACCTACACGCGCATTGGAAACGTAAGCACCCCAGGAAATGCAAGTACGGACGATGATTTGTACATTTCTGGTGCGCTCGAGGTTGATGGTCGAGCATACTTTGATGAAAGAATCGTCTTGGATAATGGCGGAAGCGATGCGTTTGTAAATACGATCGACATCGATGTGACTTCAAATGGGAATGGGTATACCGCCATTGATACCTATTTGATTGTTTCCGATGACGCTGAATCCGATCTTGTTTCCGCCATGTCATTATTTGTTGAAAATAATGCAACGACTGCTGATGACGAAGTATATGTTTTACAATTAGGAAATGGACAAACAAATGCGGCTGTTGATGCGTTTATCTCTGCACGAAACTATGATGCAAACACCGCGGTAACTGACGGAATTATTTTTGTGGATGACGGTGGAACAATTACAGATGCAATCGATGCTTCAGATGATGGCATCACGAATGCCATTAATGTCGGAGCAAATGCGATTACCGGAACGACTGCCACGATTGGTTTTACAGATTTCGGAGTGAACGTAGACGGACAACTCGATATCCAACCGGATCTTGATGGGGATGCGATTGAAATCGATATGGGTGCCGCGGCGAACATACAGGCAATCGACATTGATGCCGCGACAAACAACAGCCGTGCAACAAACGGTCTCATTCAGCTTACGGCGGATATGGAGGCGGACAACAGCAACACCACAGGCGTGAACATTGATTATGAGATTGTGGAGGAAGCGAGTCTTGGCAATAATGCAAACACACATGCGGCGCTTGATATCCTTGCGACCATGACCAGCAACGACGGTGATCATTTGTATGGACTTCGCGTTCAAGACCTTGCGGGAACAGCAGCTGGAGGAAACGAATATGCGATTTATCAAGCAGGTACAGCTTGGGATTTCGGATTGTATGTGACAGATGATGCTCGATTTGATGGGGATGTAACGCTTTCTGGAGGCGCACTTTCCGTCACGGATACGACAGGTGCCGAAGCGATTTTTGTCACCGCCGATTCAGTCACAACCGGAAACGCGATGACCATTTCCGCTGATGGACTGACCCAAGGAAACGGATTAAACATCACTTCGACGTCGACTTCGATCAATAACGGGGCGCTTTTGCAGGTCGCAAAAAGCGGCAGCTCAAACACACAACAAAACTCAGGCAACTATCTTATTGATTTCAGTCATTCTGAGACACGCACCGCAGGCAATGTGAACGGAGGATTGTTGCTTGTTGAGCGTAGCTTGACCGCCGATGCGTATGGGTTGACGATTGCCGGCCCAATGGCACGGTTTACCAATAACTGTTCCACAGCCAACGGAGGAACATGTTTCAGTAGCACAAGCGTTCTTGAAATCGATCAGGATCTTGCAAGCAGCGGAGGGGGGTTAAGTGTCCAAAGTGCGGGAACGGGGAACGGAGTGTTTATCGATCAAGATGGAAATGGAATCGCATTGAACATTGATTCGGAAGCAACGACGAGTGATGTAATCAATATCGATGCAGAGAATACAGCCGGGGTCATTCTTGATATCGGTTGGTCAACCGCAACACAGACCTCTTCCCTTTATGGCGCGCGTATCGATTTTTCAACGGTGACCGCGGACGGGGCGAGTGCGTTGTACGGGCTCTATATTAATGACCATGTCGGAAATACGGGGTCTACTGAGCGTGGAATCTATGTGCAAGGAACAGAATGGGATTACGGTCTTTATGTTGAAGATTTGGTTTCCGTCGGACTTGGAACGACGTCAAGCACGACAGCTGTGTGTTCATCATTAGCGGGCGCTACAGCTCCAACCGCAGGAGTGGCGTATGAACTTCGCGATTGTGACGGAGCGCCCGCTGCTGACTACGCGGAGCAATATCCAGTCGCGACCGGGATTGGTTATGGCGACATTGTAGTTCCGGGAACAAAGAAAGTGACGACCAATGACGGACAGATCATTTCACAACTTGTGAAATCAACCGGTCCTTATCAAGGACCTGTGGCAGGCATTGTCTCCGATAACTACGGCGACTTCACTTCAGCGGGTTATAACGTTCCCGAGAGTGAAAATCCCATGCCGGTCGCGCTTGTCGGACGCGTGCCTGTGAATGTCACAAACGAAAATGGAGCGATTAAAGTCGGAGATTACCTCACGACTTCTTCCACACCGGGTCATGCCATGAAAGCGACGGAAGTCGGCCGTGTGATCGGCATGGCGCTTAATGATTTCAACGGGACAACCGGCCAGGTGATGGTGCAGGTGCACAACGGTTGGTACATGGGTGACATTATTGCCACAGACGGTTCTTCAACCGTGTTGACCGATAAAATTGTGGTTGCACCTCTTAATAAAGCCACTGCCGCGACACCCGGAGTAGATTCTTACGGATTCGCGCTTCGCGGATCGGCGTGGGATGGATCACAGGCACAAGCGGTCGAAATGATCGTGAAGGCGAGTGTGACGGATCAAAACAATTATCGACTTTCCGTTCGAAATACCACGGACACGGAAGTGGCCTATATCACAAACACAGGCACCATGCAGCTTGCTGGCGATTTGGTGATTGCCGGAAAGATTTATCCGTCCGATCGCGGAACCCAGCAAACAAGCAAGTACATTTATTATGATGGGTCTGAAGGTGCGGGTGGAGATTTCATGCGCACGAATGCGAAGGGGTGGTCCACAGGCTCCTATGACTTTGCGGAAATGTTCCCGTCCGAAGAGAATTTGCAATCCGGAGAAGTTGTCGTTTTTGCGGGAGATGGGGAGAAGGTGAAACGTTCAATGGAGGTTTCAAGCGCGAAGATCGCCGGTATTGTCTCGACGCGTCCTGGGTTTTTGGCCGGTGAAAATGCGCCGGGCGCGCACCCGATCGCACTTGCCGGTCGTGTTCCGACACGTGTGACTACCGAAAATGGGGAAGTAAAAGTTGGAGATCCGCTGACCACATCCTCAAAACCGGGATACGCCATGAAAGCGACCAAACCTGGCATGATCGTTGGGTACGCGCTTGAGCCACTCGTCTCCGGAGACAAGAGTATTCTTGCCTATGTGAATGTCGGCTATTGGGGTGGTGAGGCGACTTCATCGTCTCCGGGAACCAATAATCAAGCGAGCGGATTCGCAAGCGGCAATAATGTGAACTACACAGCACTGAACATGTCCGGAAACATTTATGTGTCCGGACATGAAATCATGAGTGTTGGACGCATCGCGGGTCTTTCGGATATTTGGAGCATCGAACAGGACGGAACCATCAAAACAGAATCGACGCTCAAGGTGGTAACGCGCTCTTACACAGATGAAAAAGTGGAAACGATCGCGGTGACTTCGCCGGAGTCCGTTGTGACGCTCACGGGAACGGCCAAACTTTCGGGTGGTCAAGCGGAAGTTCGGTTTGAAGAGTTTGCACCGAGTTTTAACGATGTGACGGCTGCGGATGCGCCGCTTCGCGTAATTGTGACACCAAGCGGACCGGTTTCTCTCTATGTTTCTGAAAAGGATAACAACCATTTTGTCGTGAAACAGTTTGCGGGCGAGGAAGCTGATTGGGAATTCGATTGGATGGTGACGGCATATCGTAAAGGCTATGAACCGAAGCCTATTCCTCCTATCATTCTAAGCGAGCCGCAGGCGAGCGAAGGATCTCAAGCAGATATTTCGGCGCCGGAGGCGCTTGAGGATAACAATGATACGCAGGATGCAATAGATGAGTCAGCACCTCCGGAGAGTCCGGACTCAAATTCTGTCGATTCACCGGCCGATGATGAAGGCGGCGCACAAGAAGCCGAGCAACCATCCGAGCCGTTTATCGAAACAGAAGAAAGCGCTGACGAGGCAGCGCCGGAATCTGCACCATCGTCCGTGCAAGAAGCTGTCACAGAATAATCGAGACTTAAACCGGCTTCTTGCGTTGACGAAACGTTCTTTCGACAACGCCTTGTCTTCACTCTGCAAAAGGTTGTTGGGTGAAGATAGACCCAAGCGGGTCACAACAATTCATAGCAAAAAGGACGGGCACCCCACACTCGTCCTTTTTGCATTGCGTTTTTACCTCTATATTCTGACGTTTGGTGGACAGAGTATCTCTCAATCTGCGGGCACTCGATTGAAAGATACTCTGTCTGTCAGGATGGATGGTTGGTGGTGAACACATGGAGGACGAGTGCAGGATTTGAATAAAGAGGAAATATGGACTTCTGCATCGCTCAGACTCACTGTTAACCATCGTTCATGGAAAAGATCGTTACGGGACAATTTTTCTGGCCGCGTCTTGACGTAGAGTGCCAGAAAAATTCGTCCCGTCGATCTCTCCGGTACGAACAAACGGAGTCTATCCGTGATATACTGACTCACATATGAAGCTTCCTTCTGAAGGTTTGGCGACGTATTTGTCGTCAGCGACACGCGTTATCGTCTATCTTCTTCTTTTTTTCGTTCCGCTTTTTTATCTTCCCTTCACGATCGACATTCTTGAGATCAATAAGCAAACACTCCTTCTTGTTTTTGCCTTTGCATCGGCACTCACGTGGATTGGTTCCATGATTTTGCAGGCACGTTTCGTATTTCGACGCGGATGGATCAACGTCTTTCCACTTGTGCTCCTCCTGACATTTTTTCTTTCGGCTTGGCATTCTCCCGCCCCGTTTTTATCCTGGGTTGGCGGTGCCACGCAGGAGTATACAAGCGCGCTCACCCTGCTGGGATTGACGGTTCTTTTTTATGTGATTGTCAACACCATATATGAGCGCGCGACCCACCGATTTGTTCACGCTGTGCTCATTTTTTCTGCACTCATTGTCGCGGGGATTTCCCTCTCCCAATTTTTTTGGGGAGATCACATGTTTAATACAATCGGCACACACAATGCCGTGGGAATTTATCTTTCCACAATCACTGTTTTTTCACTCGCGATTTGGACTTCCCATAAGCCTTCGGATTCGCTCATGTATGAGAACAGTCGTGGGCGGCTTGAGCAAGCAGGCATTTTATTGCTTTCTGTTCTGACATTCACCTATCTGCTTGTGATTGATTATTGGATGCTTTGGTTGGTGTTGGAGGCCGGTCTTGCGATTCTTTTTGGATTTGTTTTGTTTCGATCCAAGGATTTTCCCTCTGCCGGCCGTTTCACGCTTCCCGTTGTGCTTTTTGTGGCCGCTCTGCCGTTTTGGCTTTGGTTGTCATCCCCGTTTTCCATCTCCGTTCCCGCAGAGGTCACCTTGAATTTGCGCGCAAGCACGGAACTTGCCTATCGGGCATTTGATCAAGGTTTTTCGATTTACGGAACTGGACCGGGAACGTATCCATTTGTCTATGCAAAGGAACATAGTCCGATCGTCAATCAAACCGAGTTTTTCAATACGCGTTTTGATCGAGCTTCTTCCTTGTGGTACACGCTTCTGCCTACGATCGGCGTTCTTGGTTTCATTGCATTTCTTTTGTTCCTTCTTGTGTTTGGGATTCGAGGCCTCACAAGTATTCTTAAATCTCAAGGACGCGAGCAGTGGCTTCAGGCTTCTGTGGCATTTGTCCCATGGACGATGTTGATTTTGGCCGCAAGTCTTTATCATTTCAACATGACGCTCATGGCGTTTTTATTCTTTTTCACTGCGCTCATGGCTTCGCAAGTACTTTCAGATCCAAAGCCAGCGCGCCAAAATCAAACCGGAGTGGTTCGGCTTGTCGCTTCGTTATTCTTCACGGTTGGAACGCTCGGATTTTTGGTCGGTATTTTTGTTGTTTCACAACGTTATGTTGCGGAAGTTGCGTTTGCGAAGGCTGTGCGTGCAGACCGTCAAGGCACACCGATCACTGAAGTGGTTGGATGGTTGGATCGAGCGGCTACGCTCAATCGATTTGATGATCGCGCTTACCGTGTGCTTGCCCAAGCGCTCGTCATCCAAGTGAACGAACAGCTTCAGGACGTTTC
Source organism: uncultured Gammaproteobacteria bacterium (assembly GCA_964388785.1). Lineage (GTDB taxonomy): Bacteria > Patescibacteriota > Patescibacteriia > UBA9934 > GWF2-40-263 > VGKU01. The sequence continues at coordinate 13,475 of CAYMBX010000016.1, read as the reverse complement.
TTCAAGCGCAGAACTAACACCGGAATCCCGTACGTATGTGCAGGGGCTTGTTGCGGCAGCGGTGAATGCATCGGTCCGCGCCACCGAGCTGTCTTCGAACAATCCGGCAAACTGGGTTGTGCGCGGAACCATCTATCGCGAATTGATGCCCATCGTTCCAAATGCATCGACATTTGCGGTGAGCGCATTTGAACGTTTAATTGAACTTGAACCGGTAAATCCGGCTAACTGGAACGAACTTGGAATCACGTATCTTGCGGCCGCGGAGCGCGAGCGACCGCTCACGGTGTCTGAGAATGCGCAAAATGCTGAGCAGGCGAAAGCGCTCGTGGCGGATTATATGAAAAAGGCGGAAGAGGCCTTCAATAAGGCGATCGAACTCAAGGCGAACTATGCCCCGGCTCATTATCAACTCAGCCTCGCCTATGAGCGCCAAGGGCGTTTGGATGACGCGATCGGAAAGCTTGAAAGTGTGGCGCGATACAACCCGCAAGATGTGGGAGTTGCGTTTCAGTTGGGGCAGCTCTATTTGCGGCGAGACATAAAGGGAGACTCTGAGCGAGCGAAAAATGCCTTTGAGTATGCAATCTCGCTTGCGCCAAGTTATAGCAATGCAAGGTGGTTTTTGGCATCAATTTACGAACAACAAGGGGATGTCAAAGCCGCGATCGAGCAGATTGAAAAAGTGTTGGAACTCAATCCGGGCAATCAACTCGTGAAAACGCGACTCGATCGACTTCTAAAAGGACAGACAACGCAAGACTTTCCCGCACCATTGCCATAGAGGCAGACGCATGTTACGTTCGGTTTGGCCAACAAGGGAGAAACGTCATGGTTTCTTTTCAGGAAAAACTCGCAAAGGGATGGTCGGCCGGGAAGTTTCTGTGCGTTGGGCTCGATCCGCGCATTGAGCTCCTTCCCGCGATTATCACGTCGACTGGGATCTACGATCGACTGCGCCGCTTCCTCATCCAGATCATCGAGGCGACGCGTCCGTACGCACTCGCGTACAAGCCAAATCTCGCCTTCTTCACGCGCTACGGATCAGAAGGGGTCAGAGCGCTCGAGGATCTGTGTGCGTACATGCGGGATCGGTACCCGGACGTGCCGATCATTCTGGACGCCAAGTACGGGGACGTCGGGGACACAAACGAAGCGAACGCCGAGTTCGCGTTCGACGTGGTGGGTGCGGACGCGGTGACGCTCAACCCGTACGTCGGACGCGAAGCACACGAGCCGTTCCTGCGACGCGCAGACAAGGGCTGTATCTTCCTCGTGAAGACCTCGAACCCGCGCGCAGAGGAACTGCAGGATCAGGACATTGATCCCACCGATCGGTTCCTTCAGCGCGTGACACCTGCGTATGCGAGGAAGAAGAGCATTCCTCTGCACCGGTTCATCGCCTACAAGATCGCGGACGAGTGGAATGCGCGCGGCAACTGCGGCGTGGTCGTAGGCGCGACCCATCTGCAAGATCTCGTGTCGGTTCGAGCGATCGTCGGCGCGATGCCGATTCTGATCCCGGGGATCGGCAAGCAGGGAGGCGATCTCGCGGCGACCGTAAAGGCGGGGAGGACAGAAGACGGAACGGGCATGATCATCAACGCGAGCCGAAGCGTCATTCACGCCGGGAGCGGCGGGGACTTCGCGATGGCCGCGGCCGAGGAAGCGGCGCGTCTGGACGGCCAGATCCGCCAGTACCTCCGTGAGGCGGGCACTCTCTAGCGACCACACCGGTCGGTTTTTTTTTATTTCACATGGAAGACTTTAGGAGTACAATGTTACATATGAGTGATGAGCGAAAAAAGAAAGCCGTCGCACTGCGAAGATCGGGATTTACATATCCAGAAATTTCAAAAAGGCTTGGTGGAATTCCAAAGTCAACTCTTTCTTATTGGCTTGGTGATCTACCACTTAGTCTGCAGGCGAATTCCCTGATTCAAGAGAAGAAAAACAATGCTTTATCTTTATTACAAAAGAAAGGTGTGGCAGCAAATCACAAAAAACGAGCCGTATATCTGGAAGAATTGGAGAACCAAAATCGGGAGTTAGTTTCGTTGATACGCGATATAAATGTTGCCAAGATTGCACTTGCAATGTTGTATCTTGGTGAGGGTGGAAAGAATAGAGACGCTGTTTGTTTTGGTAATTCTGATCCCAAGATCATTTCAATCTTTTTGGGACTACTACGAGCAACGTATCCTATTGAGGAAAAGAAGTTTCGGCTGACTGTTCAATGTCGTGCCGATCAAGATATTCAGATGCTTGAAAAATTTTGGTCCGGCATAACACAAATTCCAAAGGCACAATTTTATAAGGCTCAGATCGATGCGAGAACGAAAGGACGGCCAACGAAGAAACAAAATTATAAAGGAGTTTGTCGAATTGACTATTTTTCCGCACATGTGTTTAATGAGCTCACCGTAATTGCAAAATTAATTTCAAGGGCCGTTAGCTCAGTTGGCTAGAGCGCCACGATGGCATCGTGGAGGTCGCGGGTTCGAGCCCCGCACGGTCCACCACTGAAGACCTTTCTTTGTGAAAGGTCTTTTGTGTTTCTAAAATTAGCGACATTCTAGCGGTTCCAAGTCCTACACCACGGGTGTAAGGAATTCCCTCTGGAAAAATGAGTTGTTGGAACCGAAGACGAGCTGGATAGGAAAGGTCTACCCATTGTCGCTCCAAATCCTCCATGAATTGAAGTGCGTAGCTCAATGCTGCCTCGACATCAAACTTTTCGATGCGTGTTTCACTCAAAGAAATTTTTGTGGCAGCCAGTTCATTCTCTACTTCAGCTTTTCGTTCCATGAATTCTTCTTTTGTGTAAGAACCATCCTCTCGCATTTCAAAGATGCGTTTTCGTTTTTCTTCAAGTCGTTTAAGACGATGATCATACTTACTTGCATCAATTTCGAAGTGATTGCGTTTTTCTTCCCAAAGATCCAGTACTGTTTCTTGAAACAAACGGAGGAAAGTTTTTTTCGGCTTGATCTCCTTTAATCGTTTACGGAATTCTGTCTCCAGATCGTTCTTTGAAACGGACTTCCAAGCGAATGCACAACCATCATACCGACAGTGGTAGTAAGGATACTTGCCACCGTTCCCTCTTGAGAAACTCCCAGTAAGACTGTAACCGCATGACGCGCATTTTATAGTAATCTTTAAGGGAAAGTCTGGATTTTCTCGCTTGCATTTTTTAGGCTTTTTCTTTCTTCCTACTTTTACAGCCATAATCTCATACATCTCTTCTTCTGTGATCATAGGTTTGTGTAACCCCTTCACTTCTTCTCCTTCAATCCATGGATTGACCAAAATGCCAGCATAAAATTTCAGATGTCTTCCCAGCATGTCTCCCACGAATTGTTTTGTCGTTTTCTTTCCGCGCATCTTTTCCAAACCCCATTCATCTAACATGGTCATGATATCTTTTTGCGTATATGATCCTGTTTTGAATTCCTTCAATGCTCGTTGGATGATGGGAAAAATTTCAGGGTTTATTGGATCTGGTTCCTTCTTCTTTTCTCCTCTTTTTTTCGCTCCCAGTTTGTTGTATCCGCATGGTGGCTGCCATGGCAGAATACCTTCTCTTAACTTTTCAATCATTCCATCAGTACAACGTCGAGACCGAATCGAGTTGTCGAACTCCGCCGTTCCAGCCAGAACAGTCTCAATTAATTTTTCTACGGGATCGTTTCCAATTGGTTCTGAAACTGAATGCAGTGTCACACCATAGTCTAAAAGAATTTTGCGAACACTGAAGTGATCTTCGGTGTTTCTCGCAAACCGATCGACTTTTACCACCACAAACGCTCCGATAACGTCTTGATGTTTTCTACAATACTCAAGGGCGCGTAGAAATTCAGCACGATTTGCTGTCTTGGCTGAAGCGCCTTCTTCTCGAAAGATCGATGCGACTTCAAACCCACGATCTTTACAATATTGTCGACATTTCTTCTCCTGGTCATTCAATGATGTGCCATCAACTTGCTCGTCTGAACTTACGCGAGTGTAGATGACAGCCTGATTTTTGTTGTTAACTTTTTTCATATAATCACAAAGGGGCGCTCTGGTTCACCCAACGCGTAGCCTGAAGACTCCTTTGTTGGCAGAGACGCCCCTTATGGACAACAAAAGAACATAAAACGGGCTGCAATGCATTGGGTGAACACTTACATATTAGCATTAATTTAAGGTTCGATCAACGAAATTTCTGATAATTTCTTATAGCCATTCGGGAGTTTTTATCCCCACTGCTCAAAATGGAATATCTCTATAGTCGATTTCTTCCGTTGTATCCATGTCCCCCCCACAGTGCTTCTCACTATTTATTTCTTCTTCTTTGAGCATCACTGAATTCGGTCGAACCAATCGTTGACGTTTGTCTTGCAGATCGTCTTCTTGCGATATCAATCCCGCCGTTTCTAGCATTGGAAGAATTTGTTGTCGTAGTTGAATGATGTCCAACATGCGTCCATAGACCTCGTAATGTTTTGTGAGAATCTCCTTTCTAGAAAGACCCTTTAGGTTTTCGGCTGGTAAACCTTGTGCTTGAGCCTCAACGAGCTTTTCACTCCACAATGTCAGAATTACTTCTTTGTAAAGCTTGTAGATATAGGGCGGGAGATTCAGCTCTTGGCTGACTGATATTTCACTCCACAGCTCAAATGCTGCTTCAATGTCGGAGTCGTTTGCTTTGATGATATTTCCTTCCCGTTCTCGCCACCAGAAATTTAGAAGTGCGAGCACTTTCGTAATGGCAAGCAGTCGCTTGATGTCACGTTGGTGACGAGGTTTAAGCATCTTGTTTTGTGCGAAGAACCTCTCCTCAATTATTTTTGCATCATCTATCACCACATCCTCGATCCCAGCTTCCTTAATGGCCAGAATGCGCTGCTTAAGATTTGCACGCCCAGGATTTGCTTCGAGGCAGGCATCGTAGAGTTCCTTATTCGAGGATCGTCTAATTGTTTCTAGGATTCCTTCCCGCAACTTTTCTTGGTTCACTTCTGGTGAGAGCAACAGAAATCGTGTCGCCTCTTGTTCGTCGATAGATAGGCCAGCGGTACAGAATACAACTGCTGGAAATCCTCTTAATATGACATTCTTGGTTCGAAGGTTTTGTTTCATGCTCTTATCCGTAATTTTGATGTGAATTTCTTTTTTGTCGTGAGACAGCAGAGGCCGTAAACGCTCCAAAAGTTGGTTATGAGGTTGATCAAGAAAGATCAGTAATTTTTTTGATAGATCAACAATGATCTCGCCCTTTCGTTTTTCATCCTTTTGACCTTGATCGTGGAAGAACGCAGTCGGGCTGCAGTAAGCCACTTCCACCACATCTTCATGTGGAAATAGACGAGCGATTTCGGTTGGAATGAATGATTTTCCAGTCGAGGATGGTGCGTTGAAGCTGATATTGAATTGTGCCGATTCTGTGTAGATGGAGAGTTCACAAAGAAACGTCACCACCTTATTCACTGCGTCTTGTTTGATGGTGAGTCCTAATACATCGGTCAGTTCGACGACTGACATGGGAGAAAACTGAAGAGTACTTGAAGCGATTTCTTGTTCCTGCAAGTTTCCATCTGGATCGATTTGTTCATAGAGAACAGGATTTGGTTGGGACATAATGGTAATGATTTTTTTGGCGACACAGGTCGCAGATTCGTTATTTAGTAATGGATGTCGGAAATTGTGGGATGCTGGAGGTTCACGTCCTCTTTGGATCAAAAGTTTCTGTCTGGTTTGTTTGTTCATAATCATTGTGTTCTTGAGTTATTCCGTCGTTGTTGCGCTCCGATTTCCATTTCTGGAATATAAGTTCAGCAAAATCGCGAGTGACATTTCTAATCAGCTCGGCTTCCTGATCGGTAAGCGAGTGATCTTCAATGAGTTCTTTTGTTCGCGATATGCTCAACACAATCTCTAGCCAAAGATTCGCGCTTTAATAGCACGGTGTGCATCTGCATAAGCGCGCGGGTCGACCTTGAGTTCCCGTCGCCAATAAGCCTCGATGATTGCATCGAGTTCTTGATCGTGAGCAAATACAAATTCGCATCTGCGTGGATCAGATGTTTGATCTATCGCCTCAAGAGGACGAAATAGAGAGATGGCAGCGGCAAGAGCCAGATCTGCCGTCCTGTAGAACGAATCTTCGTTCGGATACATGGTCATAAAAAGGTGACTACGATTTAACGTAATCACCTTAACGACCAGCAGGTTTACAAACGGTTGCAAACAATTTGCAAACTGTGGACTACAAACAACCTCGGTTTATTCTGAATTTCTTTTTACCTGCGATTTCAAGAAATGAATTTTCTTTCAAAAGGGTTTTAGACGCAATTTTTTTCTGTAGACTCTTCGCGGCCTGGTAGACTTTGTTGGACGGAAGGTCAGAAGTATCTCCAATATTCCAGTCATACAAAATTTCATCCTCGTGCCACCAGTTCTTGTGGACGTCTCTTGTGATAGTTTTCATAAGCAAGAAGTGATCGGTCTCCTTACCATTCTGTGAGATCTCTATACACTGACCGTTCTTGAAAAAAAGTTGCCCTTTTTCTTCGTCGAAATGATCGAATTTCCATTCGTCTTCTTGTGAAAGTTCATGATTCTGACCCTGGCGGTTGGAAACTGCCTTCATTTGTGAAAGTTCTTCCAATAACAAAGGAGAAAGGAGAACTTTGGCATGATAGTGATACGTCTCGAATTCACGTGGTGGCGGCGTGTTTGTTGGCTCTGCAATTCCTAGCGTTTCAATCGTGAGAAGTCCCTGTCTTTCTAGTGCAAACATGGTATGGAGTGGTTGGAAGTCTATAAAATGATCACGTTCAAACCCGATAAAGAAACAGGAGCCGTATTTATCCAAGTACCCCTTCTCCAGGATGTACTCAAGGAATTTTTCTTTTTGTTTCTCGAAGACCAGATAGTTCTGTGTGCTCTGGAGTGTGCCATCAATGAATTGGTCGATATACTCATTCAAAACATTAATTAAAATTTCTTCCTCATCTTTTGAGATACGTGAAAATCGGAGGTATTCTAGGAAATCGTATCGGCGTGCATGTGGCAGAAGGGTTTCGATATCCTGCTGTGCAAAGTCATTAGACATGACTCTTTGTGTTGCCGTTGCCAACTTGTTACGTTCTTCGTCGGTTAAACCTCTTAAATCATCGTCGGGTATTGGTAAGCCCAATCTGTCAGAAGACAACTTTGTGTAACGTACGGTGTGCAGTTCAAGTTCATTCTGTTTTAGGAAGCAACAGAGATCCTTGAAGATTCGTCTGGGAGAATTGAAAATACTCCCAACAAAGTCTTCAAACCACATGGGATCATCCAGATCTTTTGAAATGTCGCTCCTGGAGTACATGGTGAAAATATACAGATTTTTTTCATCCAGGAGTTGATTGATGCTCATAGTCATTTTTTCATCCACTTTTCGTTCATGTTAACTTATGGTATGTTCTATTTCAAGCTATGAAACTGGAAGAACTGCCAGACATTCTCACCATGAAGCAGGCGTGTGAGGTGCTTAACTGCCACCCGAACACGTTGCGGAATTGGGATACAGAAGGAAAGATTGAAGCGATCAGATTCGGCTCACGGGGAGACCGTCGTTTTCGTAAGTCAGACATTTTGGCTTTACTTGAAACGCAGAATGAATGAGCTGATCCCGTTCTAATCATCATTGCCTAAACCGTCTAAACACGGCATGGCACAAATACCTACCACAGCGCTACTGACCCCGTTGTCAGCAAGCTGTGGTAGGGCGTATCCCGAAAGGGGTGCGTTGGGGCGAAAGCCTCACAAGCTGGCAGCGGGATTTGTGTTTCCGCTACCAGAATACCTACCACAGCGTTATGACAAAAAAAGACTACGACTCTTGGGATAAGAGCCGTCTTATTGAAGAAATTCAGAAACTTTCGAGTCGAAAAAAATATGGCCTGGTTTGGGAAGACAAGCCAGAAGATGTTGTTGAACAATGCAAGAATCAACTTCCAGTTTTAGAAGAAGTATTTGAACGTGCGATCGAAAACGATTCATCTGACATAACAAATTACATAATAGAAGGAGACAATTATCATGCCTTGTCAGTTTTGAATTACACACATGCTGGAAAAGTGGATTTCATTTACATCGATCCGCCGTACAATACAGGAGCGAGGGACTGGAAGTACAATAATGATTATGTAGACGGAGAGGATCAATACAGGCACACCAAGTGGATTTCTTTCATGCATCATCGTTTGAAACTGGCTCAAAGTTTGTTGACGAATGATGGAATAATTTGTGTAACCATTGATGATTATGAGATGCCAAGATTGTGGCTACTGATGGAAGAATTGTTTGGTGAGTTCAATCATCTCGGAAGCGTCGTAATTAGAAACAATCCAAAGGGAAGAATGACGCAAAGAAAATTTTCCCTAGTTCATGAATATGCACTTTTTTTTGGAAGGACAAAGAATTCTAAAATCAAAAAGCTCCCAGTTAATCCAGAGGAAAAAAGTCATAATTACAAAAAAGACAAGGACGGTTCCTGGTTTTTGCCAGTTAATCTACGAAAACAAGGAGTGGACAGCAGTGCTGTAAATAAAAAGGGAATGCTTTCCCACAGATACTTCCCCATCTATTTTTCAAAGAAGACGGGAGAAATCAGTGTTTCAAAAAAGTTAGATATTGAGATTTTGCCTATTGATACAAACGGGGAAAAACGTATCTGGCGAAGAGGTAAAGATGCTATTGAAGAGATGTTTAGAAACAATGAATTGATCGTTAAGGAAAATAAGAACGGCTTTCAGATTTATTTCAAGTTTAGGGGAGGTTTAGATGGTAGGCTGGCTCAATCTATATGGTACGACTCAAAGTTTTCAGCAAGTGAATACGGTACAAAAATTTTAGATACAATTCTTGGAAAAAGAGAGCAGTTCCAATATCCAAAGGCTCCAGAAGCTGTTAAAGAAGCGATTTTAGCTGCATGTGACAAAAAGAGCGGTGTGATTTTAGACTTTTTTGCAGGCTCGGGCACTACAGGGCAGGCTGTTATGGAATTAAACTCCGCTGATGGAGGAGAAAGACGGTTTATTCTTTGTACGAATAACGAAAACAAGATTGCCGAGGAAATAACATACCCTCGTGTGAAGGGAGTAATTGATGGATATGCGGATGTCGAGGGGATCCCAGCTAACCTTCGTTACTTCAAGACAGATTTTATCCCAATATCCCAAGTTTCAGATGACACTCGCCGAGAGCTAATCAAGAAATCAACAGAGATGATATGTCTGAAGGAATCAACGTTCAAGAGAGCATACGACAACAAACAGTTCAAAATTTATCAAAACAATTCGCAAGCAACTGGCATTCTATTCGATCTTGATGCATTAGATGCATTCAAAGAGAAACTGGACAAAACAGGTTTGTTTTCAAACATCTATGTTTTTTCTTTGACCAACGACGCCTTCGTTGAAGATTTTGTTGATCTCAAAGTAAAACATAAACTTCGACCGATTCCAGAAGGAATCCTCGAGGTCTATCGTAAAATTTTCAACTAGTATGATGTTGAAGCAATACCAGAAAGAAGCCGTTGACACCCTTCTCGTCCAGACGAAGAAGCTGTTAACGAAAGATGGTGCGAGGGTTTGCGTTTTCAAAGCACCGACAGGATCAGGAAAAACGATCATGGTGGCAGACTTTCTCCAGCAACTCGCAGACGAGCATTCACAACAAGAATTCGCTTTTGTTTGGATCAGTTCTCACGATCTGCATACGCAGAGTAAGGGAAAACTTGAGGGCTATTTGTCTGATAGCCTCTACACGTTTTCATTTTTGGAAGAGGTTCAGGATAGTGCATTTAAAACAAACCAAATCGTCTTTGTAAACTGGCACAGTTTGGTGAAACAAAACAAAGAAGGAGAATGGACGAACGTTCTCATGCGGGAGAACGAATCAGACAGGAACCTTCCTGCATTTGTAAAAAATACACGAAGCGCAGGACGTGAAATCATTCTTATTGTGGATGAAAGCCACCACCACTACTGGTCAAGGCAATCTCAAGAGTTGGTCACCGATGTTATTACTCCCAAGCTAACGATCGAAGTCTCCGCGACCCCAACAATTGAACCAAGCCCCTCTGACGTTGCTACTGGAGAATCTGGATATGTTGTCGTTTCGTATGATGCTGTCGTGGCTGAAGGAATGATCAAGGCAGACATCATAATCAACAAGGAAATAGGAGAATATCGAGACCTAAAAAATTCAGCCGATGAAGCAATTATTGACGCGAGCATCGCACAACAAATCGAGTTGATGGATCTTTACAAAAGGCAAAATGCCTCTGTTAATCCTTTGTTATTGATTCAACTACCAAGTGCCTCCCAAAGCACAAGTGCACTTGATGCTTCAAAGCTGGAAGCAATCGAGACGTATCTTGCAGACAAACATGACATCACGATCGAGAATGGGAAACTCGCCGTTTGGCTTTCAGAGCGCAAGGAAAATCTGGAAAATATCATCGTGAATGATAGCGAAGTTCAAGTTCTTATCTTCAAACAGGCGATTGCCTTGGGTTGGGATTGTCCGCGTGCACAAATTCTTGTCATGTTTCGCGAGATTACAAATCCAACGTTTGAGATTCAAACCATTGGTCGCATTCTCCGCATGCCAGAAGCGAAGCATTATGATGTGCCAGAATTAAACGAGGCTTTCGTCTATACAAATCTCGGTGAGATAAAAATTGCAAAAGACGACGATAGCCAAAAATTTTTCAACGTGCATCCAGCGCATCGCGAACAGGTCTATGAAGCAATTGATTTACCATCGGTGTTTATCCGACGAACAGACTATAAAGATTTAACCCTCTCGTTTCGCAAATTATTTTTCGAGGAAGCAAATAAACGGTTTGGAATCACGAACGACGACATTGGGAAAGCTGGCTATGACAAGGCTGACAAAGACCTTGAGCTTTACCTGGATGAGTTAACAACGCCTATCATTTCAGATGCGGTCATTCACAACATTGATGGCGCGGAGAATGTACTCGGTGAGATCTTTGAATTTTCTGTTCCAGAAGCCGATCTTAAGCATAAGTTCGAACTGTTCGCCAAGCTCATGTCGCTCCCATACGCTCCTGTTCGATCTCACACAAAAATTCAACAAGCTATCTACGATTGGTTTGATAACTTTCTTGGGTATCGCGGCCAGAGCAGAGCCGAGATTCAACGTGTCATTGTGTGCTCCAAGATCAACCAAGACATTTTCAGTGAAATCATCCAATCAGCAAAGAATCGATTCGGAGAGTTACGCAAGCAGCAACAGGAAGAGGAGAAAAGAATTGAGGATGTTATTTGGAATGTTCCAGCGGTCGATTACTACAACGAAAATTTTGAAGAGGTCTCCATACCGAATTACGTCATGAGTCCATGCTATCTCGGTAAGAAGCGATATGAGCCAGAGAAGAAATTTGAGGCATTACTCGGTGCCAGTAGTCTTGTCTCTTGGTGGTACAAGAATCGAGAGAGCAAAAAGATCTATCTAGCGATCGCCTATGAGCATCCAGATGGCTCTACACGGGCTTTTTATCCTGATTATGTGGTTCAGATGAAAGATGGATCAATCGGGCTGTATGACACCAAATCTGGTATGACAGCAACGTCTGCAGAGACGGCGGCCAAGTCAGATGCGCTTCAGGTGTATATCACCAAAGATGAGAGATTGCACGGTGGGATTGTTGTTGGGGACAAAACGGGAACCTTCGTCTTTGCTGGTAAAAGGTATAATCCTGACCTATCGTCCGCTGGTTGGGAGCGATTGAAGTTATAAACGACCTTCCCGAAACGTCGGGGTGCTATATGAAAGAAACATTCATTTCAGTTCGTGTATCCCAAGAAAAGAAGGACGAAATCCAACGAGACGCAGACCGAGAAGGTCGTAGCCTATCTAATTTCGTTCTCTGGCTGTATCAAAAGTACAAACAAAACAACGAGGAACAGAATCGTACCTCTCCCGAAACGTCGGAGGGTAGATGATTGAGAACAGATATGAACCACGAAGAACAAAAGGCGTGTTCAACAATTGGGGAGTGGATGGAAAAGTACGGACACGGGCATCCGATTCAGGTGCCAAGCACGATGGATCGTTTGATGAAAGCGAAAGGCCTGTCCTTTGCAGATACTTACGAGTTTGTCTGTGAACGAGAAAAGGTATTGGCTGAACGAGGAGAGACGTACGTCAACGACTTGTTGGAACACTTGAAACATCAAAAACCTTGACAAAATCGTCATTTTTGATAAACTTTGAATGTAAATTCGAGGTGCGTTCGTGGCCTTCACGAACCCCGTGTCGCTCCCGTCTTGAACAGGTAGGCAACCAGGGAAATCTGCTGGGAACCAGAAGCGATGCGTGGACTAGCTGTAGAAACGGCTGGGAGATTTCATTCAAAGTTCGTCACTTTGGATCAAACCTCTCTTGCCGTTTTTAAGTTTTCACGCTCGATTCTATGAACGAACAACGTCTGTACAACGTCTACATGGAGGATCATTGGGACTATTACAAAGACCCGCCAATTCGTCCTTTGCTTGGACAGTTTGAAACGTATGATGAGGCCGTGCGATTTGCACAAAGTGAAGTAGCTGAACTTTTGGAGTCGCTTGTGTGGGATCCCGCGAGCATTTTTATCGTTCCAGAACCAGAAGACCAGCACTTTGATAGTCACGCATACGAGAAAGAATTACGCGACCTTGCCGAAGGTTTTGTGAAAAGGATTCCTGGCAAACGAAAAGGAAGGGAGACGCCCGCATACGAACACTCATACCATGTTCGAGACCTGTTGCGGGACTATGGAGCAAGCGAAGCTGCACGCACTGCTGGATTCTTGCATGATGTGGTTGAAGATGCAGGAGTAGGGCTTGAGGAGCTTCGTGTCTTCGGAGATCGGGTCGTTGAACTCGTGGATCTATGCTCCCACGACTCCACCATGCAAGACAAAGACGAAAGGTGGCGAAAGATGATAGATCGGCTCATTGAGGCAAATGACAAGGACGCCTGGATGATAAAACTCGCGGATGTCTTCGATAACTTTCGCGACTCCCACGCGATGACAAAGGAACGATCTGACTTCATGAGAGACGTGAAAATCCCGATTTTACTGAAGGCAAGTGAATCGCTTTTGGGTGACTCTAAACTTCGGTCGGACTTGGCGGAGGTTCACAAGAAAAGCGTTGAAATTAAAGACAAAATTGAGGATGAAATCGCTTCTATTTTGACCGAAGTGAAAGAAGTGTCGTCGAACTCTGACGAGACAAGGAAAAGCGTTTCTGAAGCCTGTCAGGCGGTTTTAGATGCGAATTATGGCTACAACAGCCCACAGCTTCGACGAAAAATTATCGAACTTCAAGAACTAATGACGTATCATGGCTTGACGCCAGTGTCCGATCTCAACTCTTTGTTATGAGTTTCGGTCTGATAAGGTTTATCAATAAGTCTGTGTGGAA
>CAYMBX010000015.1:0-21510 GCA_964388785.1 uncultured Gammaproteobacteria bacterium | reverse complement strand
TTCCACAACGCGACCGCGCGTTCATCACGCGGAATCCCAAGCTCCTCATTTCCCCGGAAGACTGTTACATAAATCCGATGCGGATCGAGCCCGAGTTCATCGGTAAGAAACGAGAACACCCAGGGAACCTGCTCTTCTTTGAAATAATCGCCGAGCGACCAGTTGCCGAGCATCTCAAAAAAGGTCGTGTGACGATTATCGCCGACTTCCTCAATATCCTGCGACCGAAAACAGGTTTGGGAATCGGCAATGCGCTTTCCGAGCGGATGCGGCTCGCCAAGCAAATACGGAACCATCGGCTGCATTCCGGATCCTGTAAATAAGGTCGTCGGATCATTTTCAGGAAGCAAAGAAGCCGACGGGATGATTTTGTGGCCATGCGTCTCAAAAAAATCCAGATATTTTTTTCGAATTTCGTGGATGGTCATAACGGGCACATTCTATATGAAACCCAAGTCCGAGGTCTACTCTCGCACCGGAACCGCTTCCGTGGGTTGACTGCGTCGAAGGATTTTCCGGCGGAGAGAGGTGAAAAAAGCGTCTAATTCGGAAGACTTAAAAATCCACGCTACAACAAGGTAAACAACCAATCCACCCAGACCCGCCACTCCCCCTTGGATCAACACGCCTTGAAACGTTTCAAGAGGCACCAAAGAAGAAAGAAGCGGCTTTAAGAGCTGTGCGGTCGCACCACAAAGAACTCCGGCGATCAACAATTTACCGAAGGAAAACACAATGGTGAGTTCATCAAGTGCTTTGACCCGTTTGCGAAGGGGAATCCATAGCAGAACCACGTTCACCACCGTACAGAGCGAATAGGCCATCGCGAGCCCGACCACACCGAAGGGTTCCTGAAAAAGAAACGCACTAAGCAGTCCGCACAGCGATCCAACGAGTCCGGCCGCGAGCGGTGTTGCCGTGTCGTGTAGCGCGAAGAAGGCACGTGCGAGAATGTAGACTAAGGACTGCGGGATAAACGTGAGAGCAAAAAATGCCAGTGTGTCGGCTGTTAAAATGGTCGAGGACCAATCGAACTCTCCTGCGCCGACCACAACGCGCACAATCTGTGCACGCAGAATCAAAAACAAAATCGTCATGGGAACAAGAAAAAAGACGGTTTGGCGTATCGTCACGGAAAACGACTCACGAAATTTCTCGATTTCATTGTTGCCAAGATACTGGGCGAATGTCGGGAAAACAGCGACCGCAAGCGAGACGCCTATAATTCCAACTGGAAAGAACTGGATGTTATAGGCAAATTGAAGGATTGTGACGCTTCCCGCCGCCATTGCGCTTGCCAAAACAGTTAAAATAACAAAGAGAAGTTGGTTCACCGCGATCCCTAAGACACGGGGACCGGTCATCGATAATGCAGTTCGAACATCTTTTGAAGACAAATCGAAAAAAGGACGATAGTTGTAACCCAAGGAAAGACATCCGATCAATTGGATCAACGTGTGCAGAAATGCGCCGAACACCACACCCCACGCAAGTCCGACCGACCCGAACAAATCAACAAACCAAACCGCACCGACAATGATGCCGACGTTGTAGAAAATCGGGGCGAGCGCATAAAGGAAAAACCGCTTGAGACTTTGCAACACACTTCCGAAGACTGTCGAAGCCCCCAACAAAACCTGCGCAAGCAGCATGATACGCATAAACTCGGCCACGGATTGCTGCTTCTCAGGCGAAAATCCAGGAGCAATCGCCGTTGCGATCTGTCCCGCAAATAGGGCGGAAAGTGCGCTAAAAATCGTCAAAGCAACTACGGTCAAATTCAAAATCGTGTTGGTAAACTTCCAGGCGCTGTCTTGGTCACGTCCGAAATAACGTTGCGAAAACAAGGGAATGAAACTTGCAGAAAGCGCTCCCACCACTACAAGACTGAACAGGAAATCCGGAATTTTAAATGCCGCATAATAGACATCTAGGGTGTCCCCCGCCCCAAATTCACCCGCAAGAATACGGTCACGGACAAATCCGACAAATCGACTCACGAACGAAAAGACGCCGATAATGGCCGCGGCGCCGATAATGGTTTTTGATTCTGTTTGGAAAAATTTAAACATGGACAGCGTTTTTTTTCCGAGGCCAAAGGATCCACCCACCAAGGGCTAATAGACCCACCAACAAGGCAACAAGCGCGAGGATGAGTTTATTTTGGAGAGAGAAGAACGGCACGAGCACAACCGTTTCTTCAGAAGACATCCTCCCCTGTGCATCCCGCACATTGAGAGTAATGGAATAGGCCCCGCTTTTGGGAAACGTATGTGTCACCTCCGTTTTATTTGATTGAACTCCGTCCCCAAAATCCCATTCGTAATGATAATTCGCGTCGACTCCCTGAACCGTGAATGTAAACGTATCCCATGAGTCATGCGTATATGCAAACACCGCGTTCGGAGAAAAGGTCAAGGGCTCGATCTGGATCTCTGGAGACGCTTCGATCTCTTCTTGCTCTTCTTTTGTTTGAATGGTTTCGGCGACCTGGTTGACGATTTGTTCAAAGACCTTTTTCACGGGGGGTGCCGGTTCAATTTTCTGTTTTGATGGGTCGCTGGGATACGCATCATCCGGATCCAGCGCGCCGTCCTGATCGGAATCTTTTTGTGCTGGATTTGTCCCCACTTCTGCCTCGACCTCATCCGAAATCCCGTCATTATCGTCATCCGGATCACAGGCATTCCCCGCCCCGTCTTGATCTGCATCCGCTTGATCCGCATTCGGATCGTTCACGCAATTATCCTTTCCATCAGGAATGCCATCACCGTCTCCGTCCTGCACGGGAACAATCATCCCTGTGATCGCCACATCATTGTTTGGATTTACGTCCGTTGGTTCCGTTCCTTTGATTTCGGCACGGATGTTAAATTCTCCGGCCGGCACAATAAAATCGATATACACTTCGTCTGGAACCCCTTCTTTGAAAAGTGAGACAACTTGGGAATTACCCAAAATTGTGTTCCCTTGGAAAAAAGTGATGTATCCGGACATATCCTGATCCCCTACGTTGTGAATCCGTGCATACAACCGGACCGTCTGTCCTGCGACCAGGACCTCCTTTGAAAATCGAATATCATCAGCTGAAATGCTCAAATCCGCTCCGGCAGCAAAGCCGATGGATGGGACGAAGAGAAACGTTAAGATGAGAGTGAGGAGTCGCATAATTGGACCTGATGTCCGGTGTGAAGCCAGTGTTGTGCAGCCTCATCGGACGTCAAATGAAACTCATTTGAAAACGTGGGATGCACACGGACTGTGACGTGATCAAGTGTAAGCGGAACCTCGTGATCCGTTTGCAGTGAGACGATCTGACCATGTGTGAGTCCAAGACGTGTTGCGGTCTGATCATTCACGTGCAGATGGCGCGCAGGACTGATCACGCACGAACGCGCGCGAATGCTTCCAGATGGACCTTTGAGTGTACAACTTTTGCTTCGTGTTAAATCTCCGGAAAGTCGCACCGGCGCATGGATCCCGATCGCGCTTGCTTCGGACAGAGAAAGTTCCACCTGTGTCTGCGAGCGAAACGGACCCAAAATTTTCACGGA
The DNA here is from genome assembly GCA_964388785.1 of uncultured Gammaproteobacteria bacterium. Lineage (GTDB taxonomy): Bacteria > Patescibacteriota > Patescibacteriia > UBA9934 > GWF2-40-263 > VGKU01. Next base: position 17,956 of record CAYMBX010000015.1, on the reverse strand, counting down.
GGCGAGAATACCCGTACGACCATGCACGTCCACACTCAAATCAGAGACAAATTGGCCGAAATGGCCAATTTGTCCATGTGCGGAGAGGATACGATCGCCAAACAATGAACGAAAATCCTCCTCGGAAAGATGGACGTGGCGATACTGGACGACAACGGGAATACGCATATCTCATCTTCTTGATCTTCGCACGATCATCATCGCAATTCCGAGAATCGCAATGAAGCTGATCAGATACAACACGGAGACAAACAGCGCACTGTGTGCAAACGGCAACCACGGGACGTTCATTCCGTAAAATCCGGCGATCAGCGTTGGGATCATGAGCGAAGCGGAAATAATGGCGAGCGCGGTAATGACTTCGTTGGTCCGATGCGACAACAAGGCTTCATTGACATCAAACAAACCATCGAGCAGCAATTTCAAATTATCAGCGGTCAGCCAAATCGTATCTAAAGAATCCTGGAGATCATCTAAATAGACGAACACGTCGTCGGAGAAAAACGGACGTTTAATATTGATCAAACTGGAAATGATATTCCGCTGTGGATCGATCACATGGCGAAGATACAGGACATTACGACGCGCATGTCCCAAATCCACCGTAATGGTTTTCGAGTGACGATGACTGATTTCGTCCTCCAATCTAGCGACTTCTTGCGTCATCGCGGTCACAATGTCACGACTCTGACGGAATACCTCCATCAGCACCTGATACATCAGGTATGCAGAGCCCTTTGCCATCATGCTGGAACGGAAACGGTGGTTTCGGTCGAGACGATCAAAAAGATCGTCAAGAGATTTGATCGTGTTATGCGTAACCGTCACAACCGTATTTTCTGCCAGAAAAATATACAGTTCCTCCTTTCCGACACGGTTCGTTTTTGCATGGAACGTTGGGATCTGAAAAACGAAAAAAAGATAGTGTTTGTATGTGTCGACTTTCGACAAATGCGCTTCCGCGCGTATGTCTTCGTAATCAAGATGGTGAAATTTATACTGAGACTGAAGTAATGCAAAATCCGGCTCGCTCACGCGGCTGACATGAAGCCATTGTAGGTCTTTTGCTTGAATGGACTTTCTGGGCATATGCCAAACTCAGGTATCGGAACGATCTTTTTTGAGTGCTTTCAGTGAATGGCCGAACGTGTAGTTAAATTTGTCATGGCGAATGGGACCAAGGAATGCCAGATGCAGCTCGGCGAGCATATACTTAACCGCGATATTCATCCGTCCATCCCGATCCAGGCGTCGAATGGATACGGGAATTTTTGTTGACTTCAAGAAGCCGAATTTACCGAGTTTGCGTACACGACGCGCATAATCATGGTCCTCACAAAACAATACAGTCTCATCGAACCCCTTAATTTTTTCATGCATGTCGCGTCGAACAAACATGCAAAATCCGGGTGCGTGCGGATAAAGTGATCCCCACGCGCGTGCATAGGTATTATACGCCTGATGCATAAAATGATCGACGAAATCATCCGATAAAGGAAACACATCGCACGTTGCCAGGTCCAATTTTCGTTCTAACATCTCTCCGACGGATTTTTCCAAAAACTCCGGATCGCGCAATTCCACATCCGCATCCAAAAAAAGAATCAATTCTGACTGAGCGTGCTTTGCGCCAAGGTTTCTTCCCGGCCCCGGAAGTCCACCTTTAACAACGCGCGCCCCATACTCACGAGCGATTTCGCATGTGCGGTCGGTGGAACCCGCGTCGGCGACAATGATTTGATCTGGCTGGAACGTTTGATGTCGAATGGACTGAAGTAGTTTTGGAAGAAACACCTCTTCGTTTTTTGTTGGAATCACGATCGTTAACATATCTATTAGTTTAACGGAATCGGCTTCCCTTTTCAAACGAGCCATTTTCCTCTATAGTCAGCCCGTTATGGCTTCTCTTTGTCCAAAAAAAAACGAGTGCGGATCCTGCGGATGGTCGCACATCCCTTACGAAAATCAACTCGCACAAAAGTTGAGTGATCTCAATGGCTCATTTGCGTTAAAGCATCTCAACCTTCAATGCGACACGATCATTCCCTCCCCCAAAACCGAGCACTACCGCAATCGCATGGATTTTGTGATTGATTTCGAGGGACGCGTCGGATTGCGGCAAAAAGGCAAGTGGTGGAGAGTGATCGACGATCACACCTGTTTTATTGCCGACAAGCGCATCGAATCGCTGTTTAAGGAATTGCGTGCCTGGGTTCAATCATGCGGTCTGTCTTTTTATGATCGAAAATCACACGAAGGATTTTTGCGGGCGGCCGTCATTCGCTCGACAACGCTCGGGGAGACTCTCATCAATCTCATTACGAGCGCACCAACCCATGAACATGAATCCAACGCGCTCACAACGTTCCACCCCGGCGAAAGTCTGTCCACACTGGCCTGGAGCGTGAATCATACGGATTCGGATGTTTCGTTCGGCGATGAAACGCGTATTCTAACCGGGAACGGGTGGATTGAGGAAGAAATGGAAGGAATTCGATACCGAATCAGTCCCCAAGCGTTTTTTCAAACAAACTCGTACGCGGCTCCCTGGTTGTTGAAAACGGTAAACGAGTATTGCGGTGACCTCTCGGAAAAAACACTCCTCGATCTTTACTGCGGCACGGGCTTCTTCTCAACCGCACTGGCCAGCCACGCGAAACAGACCATCGGGGTCGAACTCAATGAATCAGCGATTGAAGACGCAAGATTGAATGCGGAGATGAACAATGTTTCCGTTGAATACCACGTCGCGGCCACGGAAGGATACGACTGGTCTGTGCACGGTGCGGATGTGGTGATTCTTGATCCCCCGCGGTCCGGGATGCACGATCGAGCGCTGGAGGATCTCCTGCGCATCCAGCCGCGCGAAATCGTCTATATTTCATGTAATCCAAAAAATTTTGCGCGGGAGATGGTACAATTACAGGAGGTCTATCACGTAGAGGACCTGCGAGCGGTAGATCTGTTCCCGCACACGCCACATGTTGAACTCGTCACCAAACTCTCAAAAAAATAGCTGAAAATTATGCCAAAATCCGGATTTGCCGTGTTGGTCGGACGTTCAAACGTCGGGAAATCAACGCTGTTGAACTCTCTGATCGGCTCTAAAATCGCCATTACAACTCCGAAACCCCAAACCACGCGCTTGCCGATTCAGGGCATCCTGACGCGGGATGAGGGTCAGATTGTCTTTGTCGACACGCCGGGTTTTCTCAAAAAAAAGAAAGACGCGTTGACCAAACGTTTGTTGGAATCTCTCGATCAATCCATTAAAGAGGTCGACGTGATAGGACACGTTGTGGATCCGACACGAGAAATCGGCGACGAAGAACGAGAAGTTCAACGACTCGTGAAACGCTCAAATGCAAAACGCATTTTGATTATCAATAAAATCGACGAAAAGAAAAAACCATTTTTGGATTTTTATCGTGACCTTGGAGCGGAGTACAACGCGGTTGTGGAAGTTTCGGCCATCCGAGGTACGCACATGGAAGCCTTGATCGCGCGCCTGTTCGAACTGTTGCCGGAAGGAGACGCTTACTATCCGAAACACCAACTGACGAATCTTCCGAATAAAGTCTGGTTTGCAGAACTGATCCGTGAAAAATTATTCCTGCGTTTGCGCCAGGAAGTTCCGTATACCACACATGTCGAGGTGACGGATTTAGATCAGCGTGAAAACGGCATGCTCTATCTTGCCGCCACCATTTTCACGACCGAAGAACGCTATCAACGAATGATTATCGGAAAAAGCGGACAAGGAATCAAAGAGATCGGTCAATCGACCCGTCGCGAACTCGAGCAAGCGCTCGATCAAAAAGTCTTTTTGGACCTCACGGTTGAGGTTGATCCTCATTGGTTGACGCGTCTGCATGAGTAATGGACACAACCTCATAACCCCAAAACGACTCGCCGATCGATTCGCGACTAAAGAGGTGCAGCGAACCTTGAGACGCGGGAGAAAGCATGATTTCCAGGATGAGCGGGTTTTGACGATTGGCAAGAATGGTATAGCGCGCAAAAGCATTCTGCGCCTGAATCGTTTGAACAGTTGTGACTATTCCGTCCACCACGAGATCATACGTTCCCCACTCAATATCGGCTTCAACATCGAGAACATTTTTTCCCTCAGGCGTTTCCTCCGCGCCTTTCAGCTTTTCCACAAGTTGCTTGACCTGATCCGTCAAACCGACGGCATACGAAACAGAATCATCAAAGAGCCCGAGATTTATTTTCGTGCGGCGTGTCTGAATCAGCTCGTCGTACTGCTTTTGGGAGATCCAAATCAAGCTGGATTCTTCTCCAAGCGTTTCATCCGTTTTCCAAAAGATGGGTAAAAAGACATGTAATGCATCCGCAAGCGACTTGGTCGTCAGTGTTCCACTTTGTGTGATTGTTTCAAGCACCGGCTCTGGTTTGGGAGGAAGCTCCGAACCGATCGGTGCATTCGCATATTGGGCTTCGTAGGCTTCCCTAGCTTTTTTTGAATCTTCCGTCTCCTGTTGCAGTTCACGATTCCAATTCATCTCCGCTTGCACCCCGGCCATCCACTGCTGAATCACTAACGTCAGTTCCGCATCTTGTCGTTTGAAAAATTTCACGAACGGACCGCCGATTCCAAGCACGGTTTCGCGAATCGCAATTTCATCACCGGGCTGCACATGAAGTAAAGCCGCCGCTTCGTCAGGCGATGTTTGCGAAACAGATGCTCCAACACACCCCGAACCGATAAGCATGAGCATGGCGAGCGCGAGGCCAAATTTCTTTACATTCTGCATATGCGACTGAGGAAATAGGCGTCCATAGAAAATTTTGAATCAACTCAACATCGTCCACCAAAGGTTGGTGAGCCATAACTATACTTTTTCTCCCGACGCCCATTTCCGAATCATTTCTTCTGAGGTTTCGCCGCAAATCGAAGAGCCGGTTTCCTCATTATAAAAAAACGGAACTCCTCCACACACCCCATTGTCTTTTTCCTCAAACATCCTGGCATTCTCCTCATTATGCCATGTTTCAAACTTTTGAATTGACAGTCCTTCCTCGTTCAACTTATCCACAATCGGCATCACATTGTGACAATGCGGACATTCTTCTCCATAGAAAAAATAAAGCATATGGTATTATTCTACCATGACTCGACCGACCATCCCACAACTTACTGCACTCTTTTTTTGCGTTCTCGTGGTGGGTCTGCTTGCCTGGCGCCGTTTTGATTTACCTCCTCAACAAGCTGTCGCTGTCATCGCTTCCCAAGAGTCCGATCATAAAGCAGGCACGCGTTTCCCACGCGGCACAATATTGGAAACAGGCGATAACGAGTATCTTGCAATCAAAATCGGGGAACGAATCATCGTGACAATGGATGAACGTTCCCGGCTTGAGCTAAGTCGACTGTTCGAGGACGAGCGTGTCCTGACATTCACACGAGGACGTATCGTGGTAAAAAACGAGGAAAAAGCCCCGGTTTTTATCGATACGCACAAAACAGAAAATGCGCTCATGAAAGGTGAAGCGATTTTCATCAATTACGATTTTCAACAGCTCGTCACCGTCGCTCCCGTGACGGGAAATATTCAAACCCACCTTAAAGGACAAAAAGAGTATCTGCTTGTTCCAAATGCGTTGAACGTCTCAGAAACCGACCCTCCTTCTATCTCTCAAACAACGGTCGATCCCACCCAAGGACCTTCCGCCCCGTTTCATGAATGGACAACCTATGTATTCGCTACAAACCCGATCCTCCTTCCCTGAACTTCTTGAGGCGATTTCCTCCGGTCAAAAAAATCTCTTTGTGACACGGTTCTCTGAAGAAGAGTTGCTGCATAATGCGTCTCACGTCGCGCATGGTGTTTTTGATTTTGACGGCACACTCAACCACCGAGCGCAATGGATGGTTATGGCCGATCTGATGCCGGAACCCGAGCGCCAGGAAGACGAGCGGGACGTGCAATGGTACATGAGTATTTCTCACGAACCAGTAACCGTCTCTTCTCTCACCGACCGTGATTGGTTTCTCGCTTCATACGATCGCCGGAATCGTGGCGCGATCGAGGGAGCACTCACCAGCCGCGCCGTCAGCCGTTTTATGCGTGCAGGGTTCACGAAACAACATGTCCAAGAGGCGGGAACTCGCATCATGCTCCGCCAAGGCGTGCGCGAATTGTTTGATCTCATGGCACACCGTGTCATGGTCAGTTACGGGCTGGAACAGGTGATTCACGCCTGTCTTGATCATCATGGTCTGGAAGCCGCGGTCGCGGCGACGCGTTTGAGGTTCAACGAAGCAGGCGTACTCACGGGTTACGAACCAAACGTCGTCGTCAGTTCGTCAAAACCCGCGGCAGTTGAGCGGTTTCAGACACTGAGCCAGGCACGCGTGGATGAATTGCTCATTATGGGTGATTCAATCGGAGATCAAGAAATGATGAAAGAAGGCGCGCTCAATGTGCTGATGATTCCACAGACCGAAAGTGATCGTTATTTTGATCAGTTTCGACAAAAACATTTAGCTGAACTTTGGAATTCTGTTAGTACGATTTTAATTGCGGATGAACTGCACCCGCTCGCAGAGTTGTTGGTGCATGCACGAGAAACAAACTCAACCAGAAAGAACGTTTAGACCGAGCAATCAATGATCCCCCCGCCTAATACGATATTGTCTCGATATAACACGATCGACTGGCCGGGGGTGACGGCGCGCTGTGGTTGATCGAACTCGACATGCCACGTGTCGTTTTTTTGGGTGACACGACATGCCTGAAGCGGTTGTCGATGGCGAATGCGCGCGTGGCAGGAAATCGGTTCCTCAAATACAGACGGATCAACTAAAAAATTCAACTGACTTGCGAGGAGTTTTTTTGTGTAGAGACGCGGATGGAAATGACTGGAAACAATCAGTTCATTTGTCGCAGAACGCTTCTCAACAACGTAATACGGCGTTCCTCCGCCGATTCCCAACCCATGCCGTTGGCCAATGGTATAAAAATTCACCCCTTCGTGCGTGCCGACTTTTTTCCCGTCGGTTGTCACCACATCTCCTGCGTGTGGCTGCAGGCGCGCACGCAAAAACTCGGACATCTGGACTTCACCCACAAAACAGATGCCTATTGAATCTTTTTTCTCAGCAACCTCAAGTCCGAGTTCACGCGCCTTCTGTCGAACTTCCGGTTTGGTGAGATGACCGATAGGAAAAAGGATACGCGGAAGTACACTCTGATTGATCGCCCACAAAAAATACGTTTGATCCTTGTTTGCATCAACGGACATTTGCATTTTCCCTTCATTGATTCTTGCATAATGTCCTGTCGCAACGTAATCACATCCAAGTTCATCCGCCGCCCGCACGAATCGCTCAAACTTAATGAACTTATTACACATCACATCCGGATTTGGCGTGCGACCGGCTTGATATTCGGCAAACAGATATTCAACGACGTCGCGTCTATACTCTTTCTCAAAATCTAATGTCACAAACGGAATCCCGAGTTTGGCTGCGACGCGCGCCGCGTCTCGACGCTCAGCTTTCCACCCGCATTCTTGGTATTCTTCCCCGATTCGATGCGGATCTTTGCATTCCGGGCCGTTGACATCACCCGACCAGTTCTTCATGAATGCTCCGATTACCTCATATCCCTGCTCCAACAACAAAGCCGCCGACACACTCGAGTCGACCCCGCCACTCATTCCAACCAACACTTTTTTGCGCGTTTCGGACATAGTTCGAAACGAAATACTAACAAAAACGGAGTTTTGTGGCAACCGATCACCTGACTTCTTTTTTCATCTCTTCCATTTTTTGAACTAAACACTCTTCCGGATTTTCAATCCCTAACTCTCGCATGAGATAAAATACGGAAATGAGTGCACTTACCGTTCGGTATCGAATCTTCTCATCTTGTCGATTTTCAACCGCTTGCCATATTTTGGTTGCAGACTCATGTAACGCGAGGAGTGCAAAATGAATGTCATTTTTCACTGACGAATCCCCGAGCACCTCATCGCACACCTTTTGATATGCTTCGTTTAATTGCATAGGAGAATTGATGGCGTTCTTAGACAAATACTTGTCTCACCTGCTCGAACTTCTCCGCATCCTCGCGCAACACAAAAAAGTCCGTAAAGTTTAGTTTTTCATTGTACTTCTGCAACAAGTCGGAATACTTAAACACCGGCACATAATCCACGCCGTTCACGTTCTTTTTTGCCACATAAATCATGGTTGCGCGATCGGATTCCCCTTCTCCCAAGTTCGATAACTCGTTTGAAACGGTATGTGTGAAATGGCGAATGTTCTGCGCATCGCAAAATTCCTGCAAACGAACGAGCAGTTCCGATTCGTCTTTCTTCTGGTTGTGCAACCGTAAAATTCGTTTTGCGGGTTGGCGCTTTACGAGATGGAATGACCAATAATTCTCCGGTGTTTTTGCTGCCTCAAACATTTGTTCAATGACCGCCCCGTCACGCAGTTGCGCGTATGCATACGGGTCGAGAGGAATTTCAAGTGGAATTTCCTTGTTGCGAATCGCTTCTTCCAAATAATGAGCAAATCCTGCTTTCGTTTTGTGGTAATAGACTTGGTCAATCATGTGGTAACGCGCAAGGAGCATGTCCTCATAGGCACGCACACCGTTTTCAGAAAGTGTGACGATCAACGTGCCGTCCTTTTGTGCGATTCCCATCGCGGTGATCAACCAATCAAGATCGTACTTGCCATATGCCACTCCGCAAAAGTAACTGTCACGTAAGAGATAATCCATGCGATCGCAATCCACTTCGCCCGAGATCATCCCTTTCAAAACAGATTTTAACCCAGGTACGCGCCGCATCAACTCCTCAATATAAGTGGAAGGCAGAACATCTTTATGGATAAAGGAACAAATATCTTGAGCGAATATACGATCGAACAGACCTTCATCCGCAAGCGTTTGAATCAGAAGAACACTATAATCTTCATGGACGGCTTGCCGCTTCGGCCGTTTCTTCCACCACGACCAATCAAGCGGAAGAGAGGCGACATCCGGAAAGACAGACTCGCTTGCATGCGAAAACGGGCCATGCCCGAGATCATGCAAAAGCCCGGCGATCCGTACACGAGAACGCAGCGATTCAATTTCTTTCGCGGTGAGTGATTGCGTAATCAATTCGGAACCGGTGATCATGTGCGCATAAAGCCGTCCGGCGACATGCATCGCGCCGATCGCATGGGTAAAACGATCATGCACACCGCCGGGATAGACATACGATTGCAAAAAACCGAGCTGACTAATAAAACGCAGCCGTTGAAAAAACGGATGGTCGATAATTGTGCGTTCAAATTTGGAAAATGGAATGCGTTGATGAACGGGGTCCCGAAGTTCGTAGTGGGCCATACCCCCACACACTACCGCACGAGGAGCAACAAACACAAGCCGATCACCACGCGCAAAATCGCAAGCGGTTGGTACGTCCGTTTTCCCAGCCAGGCTCGCAGCCAACGGACCGTCAACAGTGCGGAAATGAATGCCGTCACGCCTCCGATCAGCACGGGCAACAGACGGATCGTTTGGGGAGCATCGATCGCTTCTTTCAAGCTTAACAGACCCGCAATAACAATGATCGGAATACTCATCAGAAACGAAAATGTGGTAGCTGTTTGTCGTGAAAGTCCGCTGAACAAGCCTGCGGTAATGGTAATACCTGAACGAGACGTTCCCGGGATCAGAGCAATCGCCTGTGCCAAACCAATGGCAAGCGCACGCTGCCATCCAACACGTGCGATTCCATCCCTCTTCTGCATCGAAAAACGATCCGCGAGAAATAAGACGATCCCCCACACCACAAACGACCATGCCACGATTTCAAGTGAGCGAAATGAAATATCCCACACCTCCTGAATCACATATCCCGCAACAAGGACGGGAACCGTCCCCAATCCTAGCCACCACATCACCTGTGTTTGTCGTTGGATCACCTCTTTGATCTCGGGCCACAAAGCAACAACGATCGCGAAAAGGGTGGCGAGATGGACAATTCCGTCAAAATAAACCGATTGAAGTTCCCACCCCAACAGTTCGGGAATCAATACTAAAAAACCAGAACTCGAAATCGGAAGAAATTCCGTCACACCCTGAACCAATCCAAGGACAATCGCTTGCCAAATCGTCATACACGTTATTCAAACTTAATGGATTGTCCAGAACGTATCGTTCCACTTGTTTCTTGTGTTGGTTTTGATGGAGTCGTCAGCGGAACAGATATCTCGGGCTTTACTTGTTCAACACGTGGACTCGGCCTTAGCTGACTCGGCGCTTCTGTTTGTGTTGACGGACCTTTTTTGCGTTTACGCTTTCTCTTTTTCTTTTCTTCAGATCTTGTTTCATGAACAGGTTTTGCCTCGGACACTGATGGCTCGCGCGGAATTTCCCGGGGTTGCTCTTTTACAGACTCCTCCTGCCTCTCCGGTCCCTCTTTCTTTGACGGAGGTTTCAACGATGAAAGTGAGATTGGCTCTTCTTTCATTGGTTGCGGTATCACGGTTCCCTCTGACGGTTTGGTTGACTTTGGTGGTGCGATCGGACGATCTGGTCGCCTTGATTTGCCACTCTTGCGTTCCTCACGCACAATCTCAATACAATCCTCGCAATAGATCGGTCGAGAACGATCTAACTCCACCGGAAGTACCATCTCTTTGTTGCAACGCGTACAATTATATTCGAATCGCGGCTTCTTTGAATCCTTGGCCGCTTTTTTCTTTTCCGCCGCCTCCTTCAGCATTGTTTCCATATCTGACTCTTCCATACCACTCCATTTGAGAATCTTTTCTTCAATTTCGTTTCGTGGATTCGCGTAGCGCTCGCGTGAAACACGAATCACACGATCCGCAGACGACGTCCGTTGTGAAATTGGAGGAAGCGTGATCGCAGAAAACGGCTGACTTGTGACTCCATCAATCAATAACTTTAAATACACGTTATACTTCGGCAAATTGATAATGTCTTCCGGCAAAAAACGCGGGGCAAATTCTTTTTCCATGTACAACCCGTCCGGCGAGCCCACACGATACGTGATAATCGTCCCAACGTTTCCGAACACTGCTTCACGCACTTCGTCCGTCAACTGCGCAATGTATTGGTGCGCCATCGTCAAACACAATCGGTATTTTCGCGCTTCGGAAAGAATCCCCGCAAACGACTCCACCGCAAAATTTTGAAACTCGTCCACATACAGATAAAAATCTTTGCGTTCTTTTTCCGGAATGTCGACGCGTTCCATCGCTGAAAGTTGTAATTTGGTGATGAGCAAACCTCCGAGCAAACGTGAATTGTCCTCCCCGATACGACCTTTTGAGAGGTTGACGATAAAAATCTTATTCTCATCCATGATTTGACGGATATGAATCGTGGATTTCACCTGCGCCACCATGTTTCGAATCACCGATGCCGACAAAAACTGACCGATTTTGTTTTGAATTGGCGCAACAGCCTCTTGAGCGTACTTATCGTTGTAGGAAGCAAATTCTTTGAGCCAAAACTGTCTGACAACGGGATCGGTCACATTCCCAATGATGCGATTTCTAAAATCCTGGTCCGAAAGCATGCGGTTAATTCCCAAAAGCGTCTGTCCAGGGTTGTCGAGAAGTGCAAGAATGGTGTTATTTAAAATGTACTCCATGCGGGATGACCACATGTTTTCCCAGATCTTTTTGAACACACCCATCATGCCGCTTGCCACCAAATGCTTGTGTCGTTCACTGACCGCTTCGAGAATATTAAATCCGATTGGATAATCTACGTCCGCCGGGTTGAAATAAACGACGTCGTTGATACGTGAACTTGGAATGTAATCAATCAACTTTTCCGCCGTGTCTCCGTGAGGATCGACATAGCAACACCCATGACCGGCATAAATATCCGACAAAATAAAATTCTCCAACAGAGTCGTCTTTCCCATACCGGTTTTTCCGATCACGTAGACGTGTCGACGCCGGTCATCCGTTTTGATCCCAAACTTTACCATCGAATTACGAAAATTCGTTTTGGCAAAATAGGTCACTTCGTTTTCATGGTCATGGTTATAGGACATACCTAGATTGGTAGATTGGGTGGAACATACGTCTCGTCTTGTCGTGATTGTGTTGGGGGTGCCACTTTGGGTACTTCAGCGGACCCAATGGCATCTGTTGGCGCAGACGGTTCTGATGGCGGTTCACGGTGGTCGTCTGAGTCCTGAGATTCAACCGGTAAATCGGGCATAGGCGTCCATTCCGGCTCGCTGGAAGACAGGGCGGACATTCCCGGAAGCGTTTGTTCTTCGTGGGTAATAGGAAGTCCGACCGGTGGTTCTGCACGCCGCGCTTCGGCCTTCTTCACAAGCGGTGCTTTGAATCCGATGGTTGGGAAGTGCCAAAGCGACGCAAGTTCCTCTGCGTTCAAAAAGACCGGATTGGCACCAATGCCCCAGCTACGTCCTTTATACGCGGCCATAAGCGTTCTCTGCTTTCGTGTATAAGCCCAACGCATCCAAAAATAATCATCCTTCGGAACCTGCGGGATAAAAAGCGTAAATTTATTCAAAGACAAATTCGTGTACTGGTTGAGAATCCCTTTCACCATGGTCGTTCGATCAACCTTCACAAACACGTTTTTGCGCGCCACATACAAAATACGAATTTTCGTTCCAAATCCCACTTTACTGATTTTGTAATAAATCGCTTCTGCTTCTTTTGTTTCCTGAAGCGGCAAAAACGGCATCGGTTCTTTTTTCGCTTCTTCTGTTGACATCCCAAACAACCCGCTTAAATCAATGGAAGTCGCCTCCGCAACAAGTTCAATCGGCCATCGCAACACCGAACTGATGGCACCGACAATTGCGCTCTCTTTCGGCTTTTCTTTTTTTCCGTATAAATCGTTAATCCGTTTGATTCCCGCTTTGATCCAATCATGGCTGGAGGGCTGAATCAAAATTTGAATCCAGAAATGTTCTCCCGGCTTCATTTTCGCCAACTGCTCCAGCGTGTACCCGAGCGGATCCTTAATTTCACCGGTTAAGCGGTCTTCAAAATCAACATACGTCCGGATGGGATAAATTTGATCTCGATCCAATGTAAATTCCCCTCCCCACATTTCGTATTCCTCATTGGGAAAATCGTTTGGAAAATAGTTTACGTAATCTTCCACCTCGGTAATTTCTGCATCCGGATAATGCGCATAAATACCGGCTTCGATCGCATCGCGAAAACGTGTCTGCGTGCGGACCAAAAATTGGATATACCCTTCGGAAGAAATAATCTCGAACGAAAAAACCGGATGGACCTTTCCGACAATCCACGTTTCTTTCCACGTCAAAGAAGACTTCGCGCCGTAGATGTTCGTGAAAAGATTTTCGAGAGCTTTTGGCGTCTGCTCTGTTGCGGAAGGAACATCAATGGCAAGTAGAACAAATTTGTATCCCTGCACATATTGTCCGATTCGATAGTTCAGCCACATCTGCACAAACCCCCAAATCAACGTCGAAGCGATCGGAATCCAGCCGAACCAGATAAACAAATCGAAAAAAATTGCGTCAATCGGACGCGCAAAAAAACCAGAAGCCGCCGGTGCAGCGGTTACGGTTTGTTCGACAAGCGGTATCGCAAAAAACGAGAGCATAGAGCCTCACTGATATGATAGCAAAAAAACAGGCGGACGTCGCCTGTTCCACAATCTATATCGCTTTTGGATAATCTCTAAACGATGTGTAACGAACTCACGTGGGTAGGCCTGTGATTTCTCGATCGAGAGCTCGTAGATCGAGGAACCACAGGCCTGTCAGGATGAACGTACCTAGCACCTAACACCTAAAACTTTGTTATTTGTTCCGCTGTTCCCAAGTTACCAATAGCGGGCTTGCCAAAAAGATGGAGGAATAAGCGCCGACGGCGATACCGACAATAAGCGCAAATGCGAAAGGACGGGTGCTATCACCGCCGAAGGCAAAAATGGCGACAAGCGCAAGAAGCGTGGTGAGTGTCGTGTTCAACGATCGCCAGAATGTCTGATGAATGCTTCGTTCCACGGTTTCCGCAAATGAATGCGAAATCCCTTTCAACAGGTTCTCACGTGTACGATCAAGAACAACCACTGTGTCATTGATTGAGTAACCGAGAATGGTCAAAATAGCTGCAATAAATGAGGTTCCCACCTCCCATCCCAAAAAAGAACCAGCGAGCGCGAACAGTCCGATCGCAACAATCACGTCATGAAATGCGGCAAGAATCGTGAGAACCCCATATTTCCATGCGGCCACGGGCTGAGTCACCTTGCGGTACGCCCACGCGACATATAATCCGATAAGCGTAAGCGTCAAAATGACTCCGATAATAGCGGTGCGTCGAAGCTCGGAACCGATCACTGGACCGATCGAATCAAAACGCTGTTCTTCCAATTCTCCGTGTGTTTCGCGCAACGCTCCAAGCACTGTTTGGTGCTCCTCTTCGCTGAGCGACGGCGTACGAATGAGATAACCCTGTTCATCCGTTTCTTGTATGGTCGCTTCCGGGAAGCCGGCCGCCCCAAGCGAACGACGAAGTTCATCAACTGAAACAGGCTGAGTAAATTTAATTTCACTCAGGCTCCCTCCGGTAAAATCGATTCCAAATCGCACACCCGGAAAAAAGACAAAGACGATGCTCAATGCAACCAAGACGGTTGAAATGGTGTACCAGATACGTCGGTGACCAACAATGTTGAACTTCATATGCTTAGGAAGACTTCTTTATCGAGTAGAGCTGTGGCCGCTGCGCCCATTTCCAACCGAACAGATTTTTGAGATACACGCGTGAAACACCGATGGCGGTAAACATGGACAAGAGCACGCCGATGGAAAGCGTGAGTGCGAATCCTCGAATAAAACTCGAACTGAACCAGTACAGAACAGCTGCGGCAATAAGCGTAGTCAGGTTCCCGTCGCGGATCGCCGCCCATGCGCGCGAAAAGGCTTCATCCAAAGCCGATTTGAAATCACGGCCGGAGGCGAACTCTTCTTTCAAACGTTCGAAGATGAGGACGTTAGCATCCACCGCAATTCCAATCGAAAGCACAAATCCGGCAATGCCGGCGAGCGTCAGTGTGACTCCGAAGAATTTATACGCGGCCAAGTTCATAAAGGCGAACAAGGTCAGCGCGAGCAGTGCAATCAAACCGGAGAGGCGATACACGGCCACCATAAAAATCCCAATCAAGACAAAACCAATCAAGGCGGCGGTGATGCTTTTTTCCAGTGAAACCGCTCCAAGCGTTGGACCCACCGTCTGTTGGGACAATAACTGAATCGGTACGGGCAGTGCCCCCGCATTCAAATCGCGGGCGAGCGCTTTGGCTTCATCGAGCGAAAAGTCACCTGTGATCACCGCCTGACCTCCGTAGATGGCTTGCTGCACAACAGGCGCGGAAATGATCTGACCATCAAGAAAAATGGCGATCTGCTGACCGACATATTGCTCGGTCAGTTGACCGAACAGTTCGGAACCTTCCGTATTGAAATTCAACACCACGTTTGGAGCGCCGGTTTGCTGATCGAACTGAACAGCAGCGCTTTTGAGCTGTTTCCCTGAAAGAGCGGTATTAAGCCACGGGGATGCTTGCGGAACAACATCAAATTCATTGGCAAGCGGCATGAGAATCCGCTTGATCGTCACAGAAGGAACCGTACGTTCATCGCGTTTGTGGATAAGATGTAAGCCGAAATTGGTTTCAACGACATTCGAAATTTGTCCGACTTCAAGCGAACTTGCAGCAAGAGCAAAACTGTCCACGTATTGGTCGGCTGTCGCCCATCCCAAATCTTCCGCTCCCTCGAGCGTCGCGAAGTTTTCTGCAGTCGCTTGATCTTTCAACTGCTGAATCTTGATGGACGCTTCGATTTCCGGAATCGGGTTTGCGCAGCGATCTTTCCCTTCAAAACAAACGAGAACATGCGAAAGCAAAAATTCCTTTGCCGGTTCCGTACTTTCCACTCGATAAAGAGAGATGCCTTCCTCGCTTTCGTGCGTGAGTCGAGAAATCTGACCGGCTTTTAAATTTTGCGTTTTGATGGATTTGTAAAGATCTCCGTATTGGGCCGAGTCTTGTGTGATCGACAATGTGGATCCGCCAAGTGTTTGCACGCTCTTCTCCGAGATCAATACGTCAAAATCCTCTCCGCCAAGCGCACGTTTTAAGACTGCCTGCGCCGCCTCGCGATCTTCTTGTTTAAGCGTTTCAAGTTTCTGTTTCTCTTCATCCGTCAATTCGCGCTCCAATTCTTGGCCTGGTGATTTGAATTCAAGAACGGGTGTTTTTCCAATCTGATCGATCGCTTGTTTGACATCCGTGATACCCGCGAGCTCGATAATCAAACGATAGGTGCCGCCTGTGGTGGTGGTCTGAACAACTGGTTCTGAAACACCAAACGCATTAACGCGCCGTTCGATCACGGTTTTCACACCCTCAAGCGCTTCGAGCCGCTCGTCTTCGGAAATCTGGCTCATGTCGGCGTCATACACAAGGTGCGTCCCGCCCTGCAAATCGAGCCCGAGCCGAAACGATTCTTCGGGCATACGAAGTGCATCTGGTATGCGCATGGCATTTGCCGCGTTATTCCAGTACGCGGGAAAACTATAACCGGCAAACACGACCGTCAACACAAGCATCAAAACCGCTGTCAATCGAATTCCCCAATTCTTTTTAGGTTTCTGTCGGGTTTTTTTCTTCAATTTCCAAGTTTGCATATTGGGCGCAAGTGTAAGCGAAGCGAGATGATCATGCAAGTGGACACCACTATTACATTTCCGGTCTTGACCTGACCGTGGCACACGCTCTTTCCGTAACCGGCGGCGTTTATAGAAGAAAAACGCGACGGAAAGGTGGCGCCGCCTTAGTCCTCGCCGCATGAAGCGTTTATGTGTACTCGCGTTTGTACCATGCGGCTGCGGATGTTACGTCAAGAGCGTGTGCCCCGGTGCAGGACAGATCTGTTCGAAGACATCCGCAGCCACTTCGATCACACATTCAATCATCCACCAATTCGATACAGTGGCGAGGACTAAGCCGCCTCAAGCGGCGATCTGAGAACAGATCTGTCCTGCACACTGCCATCTCAATTCGTTTTTTTGAAACTGACTTTGAAGACCGGATGCCAGGTCTGCTCGTATTCATCAACAATCTCAACCGTTTCTTCTTTCATGAACATGTTCAACGCAACATCCGCAAGCAGTTCTTGGTCGGTCTGAATTTCAATCTTTAGCTCTTCCAATTCCTCCGCATCCGAACTCTGCGCACGCACCTGCTGTTCAATCCCTTTTTTCTCTTCACGAAGCGTTTTTACCTCCTCCAATAATTCTTGATAACGCGCATTGTGCGTCAACTCATCTTTCAACATCTGGCGAATTTCTTTTTGGCGTTTCTTATTCTGCTGAATACGCTGGTACACTTCGTTCAATTGGGACATAACGGAGGAGGTTTTAGATGTTAAGTGTTTCGGACTTCGCTCAGTTCGAACCGCGTAATTATATCATGACCGTCAAACCAAAATTTTCCCGTGAATTTTTTTCCCGCCAAAAAAAGCGGAAACCAATGACGGTCATCAGCCCACATCAAATCAAACGGAAGTTCATCCACATGAAACCATTTCGGCTTCATCTCTTCCGTTTCGATTGGTTCATTCACAAATTGATCCGTTGCAAAAATATGACAGTCGAGAATAACCGGATCGTTTTTAAACTCAAACTCTGCCTGTCCAATGCGTTCAAGTGCTTCCACAACTAATCCGGTTTCTTCGTAGACTTCGCGTTTCGCCGCTTGCTCGATTGTTTCGCCCGATTCCACTTTTCCTCCAAATCCATTCCATTTCCCCTCCCCAAAACCACGCTTTTTGTGACCAAGAAGAATGTGTGTCCCCTGACGAATAAGACAAAGCGTCACGACACGTTTCATATCCCATGACACTTCTTATATTTCTT
>CAYMBX010000014.1:0-28474 GCA_964388785.1 uncultured Gammaproteobacteria bacterium | reverse complement strand
ATAAGACAAAGCGTCACGACACGTTTCATATCCCATGACACTTCTTATATTTCTTTCCGCTCCCACACGGACAGGGATCATTACGCCCAACCTTCTCCTGTCCTCCTTTGTCTTCACGTGTCTTCCCCTGCCCGCCGTCTCCTCCCTTTTCTGCTCCGCTCATCACCACTCCCCGCCGCTCAAATACCGATTTTTCGAGTTCCGCTTGCACACGCATATCCACTGCGTGTTTCACGTATTTGAAAAACGTATATGTAATTTCATAATTGATCGCGCCGAGCAATTGCTGGAACAGGTTGTATCCTTCTTTTTTGTATTCAATGAGAGGATCGCGTTGACCGTATCCGCGCAAACCAATCCCGGTACGCAACGCTCCCATGGCAGCCAAATGATCGATCCATAATGTATCGATCGCACGCAAAATAACCCCGCGCTCAATATGAAACAGCTCTTGTTTCTCGGAAAACAGCATGGACATTTGGTCGTAAAATTCGCGAATCATCTGCATAATCGCCTCAATCAGGCGCGACCGCTTTTCCGCAAGCCCGTTTTTGTCCAAAGAATTTTCCCCTTCAATCTGTTTGAGACGCAATTTTTGCTCATTCGTAAGCGGAATGATCGTGCTCACTGTCTCGATGATTTCTTTTTTGTCCTCCTTTGTCACCTCCTGTCCTCCTTTGTCTTCCTCCCCTCCCATATGAAACAACACCATCTGTTCGACTTCGCCCTCAACAATATCCAAAAGACGATCGCGTAATTGTGCGGGGTTGTTTGCAAATGTTTCTAAAATCTCACGCCGACGCGCATAGATCACTTCACGGTGTTTATTCAACACGTCGTCGTATTCAAGCAAATGTTTGCGTGTGTCAAAGTGATGTCCTTCCACGCGCTGTTGCGCTTTTTCAATGGAACGGGTCACCAGCGTATTTTCAATCGGCATGTCATCGGGAATCCCAAGTCGATCCATCATGCCCTTGGTACGCTCTGAGCCAAAAATACGCATCAAACCGTCTTCCATGGAAAGATAAAATTGTGTGGAACCTGGATCTCCCTGACGACCGGAGCGTCCGCGGAGCTGGTTATCGATGCGACGTGAGTCATGCCGCTCGGTTCCGATCACATGCAATCCGCCCAAGGCTTTGACCTGACGTTCGATTTCTGAATCCGCAGGAGTTCCACCCAGACGAATATCGACTCCACGTCCCGCCATGTTTGTCGCGATGGTCACCGCACCCGGACGTCCGGCTTGCGCGATAATTTCCGCTTCACGGGCATGATTTTTGGCATTCAACACCTCATGTGTCACCCCCGCACGCTCCAACATCTGCGAAAGTTGTTCGTTTTTCTCAACGGAAACCGTGCCAACCAGTACGGGTTGGCCGTGCTCCTGGCGCTGTTTAATCTCTTCAACAAGTGCGGAAAACTTTCCCTGTTCGGTTTTATACACGCGGTCCGGTAAATCCTCGCGCGCCACCGGCCGATTCGTTGGAATCTCTGTAACTTCCAGCTCGTAAATTTTTCCGAACTCCTCCGCTTCCGTCGCCGCCGTTCCTGTCATTCCGGAAAGCTTCGCATACATGCGGAACAAATTTTGAAACGTGATCGTTGCGAGCGTTTGACTCTCTTTTTTGATCTCCACCCCTTCCTTTGCCTCAATCGCTTGGTGGATTCCTTCCGAAAATCGCCGGCCGGGCATCAAACGTCCCGTAAATTCATCGACAATAATAACCTCTCCATCTTTGACAATATAGTGAACGTCCTTTTGATAATTCGCGCGCGCACGCAAGGCGGTGTCGGCAAATCGTGCATACATCCCGGAGCCGACCGCATACAAATTATCGACCCCGAGCATTTTTTCGATGTGCTCAATGCCTTGATCGGTAAGCGTGGCGGTACGCATTTTTTCATCTACATTGAAATCCTCGTTTTCTTTCAGTTGCGAAACAATTGAGGCGAGACGCTGATACAACTCGTTTGACTCTTGCGCGGGCGCGGAAATAATGAGTGGTGTGCGCGCTTCGTCGATCAAAATGGAATCAATTTCGTCCACAATCGCGTAGTGCAAATCCCGCATGACCATTTGGTCAAGCGTCGGCGCCATGTTATCGCGCAGATAATCAAATCCGAATTGGTTGTTCGTTCCGTAGGTGATGTCTGCTCCGTATGCTTCTTTGCGCGGAACCGGCCGTAAGTAATCTTCCCGCACGCGGAACGACCCGGTTTCGTCACGCTCTTGATCAGCCATTTCTTCTGCGGATGACCCTTCCGGGTGTTTAAACGCTGGGTCATATAACAACCCACCTTCTTGCTGAATACATCCAACGCTCATGCCGAGAAAATGAAACACTTGTCCCATCCACACGGCGTCACGACGTGCAAGATAATCGTTCACCGTCACGAGATGACACCCCTTTCCTGCAAGTGCGTTCAAATAGAGCGGAAGCGTCGATGTCAACGTTTTCCCCTCCCCCGTGCGCATTTCCGCAATCCCGCCGCGATGCAATACCAGACCGCCCATGAGCTGCACGTCAAAATGTCGTTGGCCAAGTGTGCGTTTTGCCGCCTCACGCACAACCGCAAACGCCTCAAACGCCACGTCATCCAGCGACGCGCCGGCTTGCAGACGACTCCGAAATTCATCCGTCTTTGCACGGAGTTGGTTGTCTGAAAGAGCGTTCATGCTTGTTTCCAGAACAGTAATTCGTTCCACATCACGCCGCAATGCGGCGAGTACTTTTTTGTTTGGATCGCCAAAAATCAGGTTCAAAATTTTGCTCATATACGCGCGGTATTATTGCTCTTTCCGACAAAAAAAACAAGCCGACGCTTGACGCTTGTCTTAAATAGCGCTAGCCTCTTGTCACCCAAACGGAGGCAGCATGGCGATCACGAAAGGACTCTTGGAGGAAAAGGGGCGTCCTCAAGTCGAGTGGTGGATCGAACCCGCAACATCCACCCACCACGAAATCCGCATCAACGAACTGACAAACCAAGACCGATTCCTCACCTGGGCCGAATTCCGGCAGATAGTCGAACAATCCGGCAACCCCCTGGCCGGTCGACTCCTCGAAGAGATCGAGACGGTCATGAACTCCGGTCAATTCTGCGGACGCATCTCGGTCGCTTCGCTCGATCATCTCCGCGGCGGGATGCCCGTCGAACACTTCGTCCACTTTCTTCGGGTGTTCATCGTCGGCACTCTGCGACATCATGTCGCACGACATCGCGTCAACTGACCCTTTGCTCGGGGTCTTTTTTATTTCATATCGCTTCATCTTCAAAAACAGAACGTTGTGCCGGAGGGGAACAAGTGCGAACGCCACTTGACCCCGGAGGCACAACGTTCTGTCATTCTATTCTTTACCGGGACGCGATGCACGCACACGACTGTCGTGCAACATGTCTTTATAGTCCGCAAGCTGGCGTCGGAGCTGGTCTTTCACTTGATCGACCGCCTCGTACAAATCTTCCGCTTCCGTTTCCGCACGCAAATCCTTCCCCGGAATACGCAACATCATCTCCGCGCGAAAAAAAGGTCCTTTGGCATGATGCTGTGTCGATTTTCCCACTTCCACCTCGAGCGTGGCCGCCGGATCAAACTCTTCACACAATTTTTCAAATGCATTCACCTTTTCTTCTACATACGTCCGGATCGCGTCCGTCAATTCCATGTTTGTCGCTTTGATGAATGTGATGCGCATAATCAAAAGTATTAAGTAATCTGTTTTGAGACTGTAGAAAAACTCGATGAGATTTCGTTGAACGTGTCGCGCTTAGCGCGACGGGCAGTCGAGCTCGCGAAACGTAAGTAAATCCTACGTTGAGCGAGTCGACGGGTGCCCGTGAGACGAAAGATCGCGAGTTTTTCTACAGTCTTATTTTAGGTGATGAACTGAACTTCTTCCTCCAATTGTATGCCAAACTCGTTGCGTGCGCGAGTTTTCACAAGCGCCGCAAGCTGCATGATTTGATCCGCGGTTGCGGAACCCGTATTGACGACAAAATTTCCGTGCTTCTCACTGATTTTCGCAGACCCGATTTGTGTTCCTTTCAAATCCAGTTGGTCGATGAGCCACCCGGCGGAGACCCGCCGGGCTTGGCTCATCTCGACAGGTATATCGAGTTTTTCTAAGAGCCGTTGCAGTTCCTCATCGGATTTCACTTCGTAATTTTTGAAGAGACAGCCGGCGGATCCCGCATCAAGAGGCTGACTCGATTTGCGCTTGGCTAATTTTTCTTCAAGTTCTTTTTGAAGATACGCAGGGTCTCCCGGTTCAAAGTCAAACGTTGCAGATAGCACAACATCATGATTGTGTTTGATGGCCGATTCACGATATCCAAATGCTAGTTCGCTTTTTGGAATCGTCATAACATTTCCATCTCGTAGAATTTCCACTTCCACCAGATGATCCTTTGTTTCTCCACCGAAGCATCCGGCATTGCCCCGCACAGCCCCGCCGATCGTGCCGGGTAAAGAAATCGCCCAGGTGAAACCTGCCAAACCAGCCTTTGCGGTCGCGCGCGCGAGTGCCGCGGACAGGACGCCGGCTTCCGCACGCACATGTGTTCCATCGATTTGGATTTCTCGCATTGCAAGCTTAATCATCACTCCATCAAACCCCTGATCGCTCACAAGCATATTCGATCCCCCGCCAAGAACGCACGTTTTTAAACGGTGCTCTTGCGCGAGTCGTAAAACGTGTTGGAGTTCTTCAACTGTTTTGACTTCTACAAACCATCTCGCCGGACCGCCGATACGAAAATTCGTGTGTCGACTCATGGGCTCGTTTTCTTTTAAACGAGGGCCGAAAATTTTTTGGAGTTCTTCCTTCATAGTCTTCATTCCTATACTAAAAGAAAAGAGCCCCTCAGTCGAGGAGCTTCACGACCACCAGGTTGCGCTGGCTCGGGTCGCGACGGTAGGAGTGGAAGAGGAAGTCGTCGGTTCCGGGAACGAGGTCCGTGGCCGTGTCGTGACCGTCCCACTCGATGTTCTCAGGTGGGACCCCGTACCCATGAAGATCCGCTTGCACGATCCCGACCAAATCAATCTGACCCTGATCGAAATCGTGAATGATCCTTCGCCAACCCTTCTCTTCGCCTTTCTTCAGTTCCGCGTCGGGCCACCACAGATACTGGAGCAGTGCGAGATTCTGATCGCGATACTTGTTTGGCACGACGCTCCCGTCAGGCGACGTCAGCATCTCCGTCGTTGGGTGGGTGAAGGATGCGGGACCGATTCCCGCAGCCAAGAACACGCGCAGCTCGCGCAGATTGATCGGGCTTTGATCGACAAGCGTGAGGATTCCTGCGTCGATGACCGAATCGTGCTCACGCGGTGGTTTACCCGCGAGCGCATCTCGATCCACGAGCGCGTTTCGTCCACAGTGGAGCCCGGCCGCGTGGTGCATGTCTCCGTCGTAGATCACACCCGTAAGACAATCCGCACTTGCGAGGAAGTACGCGTCGCCCGGCTGGGTGATGATGGCCCCGTCGGCATCCGCGCCCCGAAAGAAGTTCGGAAAAATCTCCTTGGTGAGATCACGCGCACTGACCACCCGCGCGTTGAACGCGGGCTTTGGCACAAGCGCTCGCTTGATGTCGAGCTCGCGTATGACTTCCTGGAGATCCGCGACCACGCCCGGGTTCCGCGCTTCGATCTCCCCAACCGTTTGGCCGGCGAAATTCCAGTTGCGAACCGCGCCAAACACGGTCACATCGACCGCGCCCCAGAGAGTCTCTCGATACACGGGTCTCAGCGCACACGTTGTGCGACTCGCAAAGGTAACAAAAAACAGGCCTTCTGTCAACCATCGGCCTGTTTTATTTCATGAGTTTTCTGGCCAGATCATCGATATTTCCCGCTCCTTGAATGATAACAACGCTCTCCGGAAATTCGTTGACCGCGGATTCGAGCAATGCTTCCGCTTCGTCAAAATCTTTTGCGTAACAAACCCACGGCTTCTGCTGTTTTGCCAATAGGACATCAACCAAATGCTTGCTTGAAACTTCCTCTTCTTCCGTCCTTCCTTCCACCCGATAAATTTCGGGAAGGACGAGTGCGTCCGCCTCTGACAATGCCGAGACAAATTCATCGAATAATGTCTGTGTGCGGGCGTGCTGGTGCGGTTGAAAACACAGAATCATTTTCTTTTCCGGAAACAACTCACGGGCCGCTTGAAGCGTGACACGGATAGCGGTCGGGTGGTGGCCGTAATCGGAAATCAACTGAGCTTGATTCCATTCACCAAGTCGCTCGAATCGACGCCAAATTCCCGTGTATCGAGCGAGCGTGCGTGTGCACGTTTCAAATGGAACCCCAAGTTCCATCGCCGCGGCCGTTGCCGCAAGTGCATTGGAAACATTAAACAACCCGGGGATTTGTAATGAAAGCGTTCCGAGTGCTTCCGGTGGAACACGTCGCTCAACCCGAACTTCCTGGACTCCCTCACGCATTTGACGTCCGGAAAACCGATAATGGACATCTGGGTTTTGTCCATACCAGACAGGATGGGCAAGACTCAGCGAACGGGTCACCGAGTCGTCCGCGTTTGCAATGACCATCCCCCGACCGGCAAGACGATCGACAAACGTTTGAAAAGCCGCACGAATGTTATCGAGCGTTTGATAATAATCAAGATGATCCGCCTCGATGCTCGTAAGTACGATCATTTCCGGATGTAGATTCAACATGTTGGCCTGATGTTCACACCCTTCGATCACAAGAAATCTTCCCTTTCCGACACGCACATTCCCCATTTCAAACGAAGGAACAAGAGAACCGACAATCACCGTCGGATCATATCCGGCCGCTTCGAGAATTAAACCGAGCATTGCGGTGGTTGTACTTTTTCCGTGCGTTCCGGTCACCACAATCGTTGAGTACTGCTTTGAAAGTTCTCCAAGCGCTTGTGGATAAGAGAGCATGGGAATACCAAGCTCCTGAGCGCGAATGCGCTGGGAATCCGTCTCCGGAACAGCCGGGGAATAAATAAGCAGCTCTGCGTCCTTCCCCAGATCGTGGAATGCGACACGGCGCTTTATTAAATCATCGATTATGTCAGTTTGATGTAGGTCACTCCCGCTCACTTGCTTTCCAATTGAAACAAAATATTTGGCAAGTGCGGACATGCCGATTCCACCGATCCCGACCATGTGAATTCGATTGATCCGGTCGAACATATGAATACTATTCATACTGCGTTCGTTCGCTCGGGATAGCCAAAGCTGCGCTTTGTCTCTCCACTCGCTCACTCACGCATAAGAACAGACAGTATGCCCAAAAATTATACGCTTGTAAAGGGTCTACTGTCATTTGACTGTCATCCTGAGGCCTGCTGAGCTGGCCGAGCGAGCGTTTATCATTTAGTCGAAGGATCCCTACGGACATCGTGATCCTTCACCCGGCAAAGACGGGTTCAAGATGACAAAAGGAAGAAATAAAAAAACCGGAGCGTGAGGGCCCCAGTAGTTAGTGGCGCGTGCCGGTGCGATCCGCTACGCGCTGGATCACGTCCGACATGACGCAATTGTAGTGAATCTCATGCCCCGAAACGCCCAGGTTCCAGGCGATCTCGACGGCATCGTGCGGTGCGCCGTGGATGAGCGGATAGCAGTAGCGGCCGTCCGTCTCGATCCAGGCGGTCGTTTCCCCGCGATTGTCGACGATGAACTCGTCGACCCAACGACCGGGACGAATCCCGACCTGGTTGTGGAACGTCACGAGAGTGCTCGGGCCCACTGCACCAAACCCGCGGCGAATGTGGGCACCTGCGGTTCTCCCATCCGGCGACCAAACGAGATCATCCGGATTCATCGTGAACTCACCTTGGAACAAAAGCTGATTGTTCACGAAGAGCCGGCGATGTGTGCGCCCCTCGATGCTCAGTCGCGTCAGCCAGGCGATCCCGCGTTCCGTCGGGGACTGCCACAACTGTTCCAGCTCACCCTCCACGCG
This sequence comes from uncultured Gammaproteobacteria bacterium, assembly GCA_964388785.1. GTDB lineage: Bacteria > Patescibacteriota > Patescibacteriia > UBA9934 > GWF2-40-263 > VGKU01. The sequence continues at coordinate 20,517 of CAYMBX010000014.1, read as the reverse complement.
AATCCGACGCGCGGGGAAATGCGTAGACGCCGGACCCAAAAGTTCGAGCGAGGACCCGACATGACTTCGCACACCTACGACCGTCATCTCGCGCCACCGCGCGAGCCCGACGAACGTCGCGTACGGAAACGGAACCGGGTAAAACTCCCCAAAGGGGGCTGCCTCGCTGATCAGGTATCGGTACCACGCGCCGGCCATCGGCTCGAGCACGAGCATTTGCCCGTCCGCAAGGGGGGTGAGCAACGAACGTGCATCAACGGGAAATCCGTCGGGGACGTCGCCGCCGTACATTCTACGCACCTCTGCCGCGTCGGTGTTGTCGTGCACGATGGCGAACTCGCCGCCCATCATCGCGATGGGAGGCACATCTGCGACGTGCTCGACTCCGCCGTCCGACATCAAACGAAAGAGGCCACGACGACCGTCTACGCTTGTTCCCGAAACGAAAATCACGGGATCAAACGCAAGCAGTCGAGCCTGTGCGGGTCGAAACTTGGCGGGATGAACCCACCTGCCGACCACAACCTGAACCGTTCCGTCGGGATTCAGCGTCCATCGCGCGACTCGCGCTCCGTCCCTGCTCGCAAGCAGCTGTCCGGACAGAAGCATGAGCCGAAGCTCTGTATGACTGAGTCCCGAACGCTCAAAGTGACCGACGTGACGGTACTCTCCGACGAACGCGGGCTGGGCAACTTGCACAGCCCTTGTACAGCATTCATACATGTGCCACCTCGCGCAACGGGGTAATCCAACCTAGGGAGATTTTAGGAATTTGTCAAGGAAATTTGGGTCTCGTACAATGTGTGAACTGATAAAAAATATGACGTAATCAGACGTGCCCAGATATACTTTCCGGGTCGTCATGATGTCATATCCTCCGGGGCCAACGGACGTTCGCCGTTGTTCCCCTTCGATATGACATCATGACGATATAAATCCATAGGCGGGATCCCCTGACCCCGCCTCAATGCAAAACTATGACACTTACTACATTTGATAATGAAATATCTGTGGCATTGAATCGAGAACTGACACGACAACGCGAGGGGCTCGAGATGATCCCGAGTGAAAATTTTGTTTCGGAAACCGTACTTGAAGCATTGGGATCGATTGCAACGAATAAATATGCTGAGGGCACACCGGGAAAACGTTACTATGGCGGCTGCCACGAAATAGACAAAATCGAGCTCTTGGCCGTTGATCGGGCAAAACAGTTGTTTGGTGCGGAGCATGTAAACGTGCAGCCGCTCTCAGGTGCACCGGCGAATCTCGCCGCGTACAGTGCCGTTCTTCAGCCAGGAGAAACGATCCTGGGAATGGATCTGTCGCATGGCGGCCATCTCACACACGGTCATCCCGTGACATTCATGTCGCACATTTGGAACTTTATTCGCTATAAAACGACCATTGACGGATTGATCGATTATGATCAAATCGAACAGCTCGCGCGAGAACATCATCCAAAACTTATTCTCGTTGGATACTCCGCGTATTCTCGTGAGATTGATTACGTGCGCATCAAACAGATCGCGGATTCTGTGGGTGCTCTCACGATGGCGGACATCGCGCATATTGCAGGATTGATCGCAGGCAATGAAATGAACAATCCGGTTCCCCATTTTGATTTGGTCACAACGACAACGCACAAAACGTTACGCGGGCCACGCGGCGGAATGATTATGTGTAAAGCCCAGCACAAAAAAGCGGTCGATAAGGCGGTGTTTCCCGGTTTGCAAGGAGGGCCGCATGAAAACGTCATCGCCGCAAAAGCCGTCGCATTCAAAGAAGCGCTCGACCCCTCGTTTAAAAATTATGCAAAACAAATAAAGGCGAACGCAAAAATACTTGAAGAAGAATTCAAAAAACGGGATTATCGCCTGATGTTTGGTGGAACGGACAATCACTTGTTATTGATCGACGTGACGCCAAAAGGTGTAAGTGGAGGCGAGGCGGAAAAGGCGCTTGACCAAGCCGGAATCACGGTAAACAAAAATGCGATCCCGGATGATACGCGTCCGCCGCTTGATCCATCCGGTATCCGACTTGGTACACCCGCGCTTACGACGCGTGGGATGAAAGAGGAAGAAATGAGACAGATCGCGGAGTGGATCGACCAAGCCATCACACACCATGATGATTTGGATCAATTGAACCGAATTCGTATGGAAGTGAAAGAGCTCACAGACCGTTTTCCTCTATACCCAGGGCTTCAGTATTGATTTGTTCTTTCTTTAAATTTGTGTCTGACGCGATTAGTTGCAGCCTGTTTGCGACCATAAAAGTTTCTCTTCTTCTAAGAAGACGAAAAGGGACCGTTAAGGATGGTCTTCCATCAATCCTGACACGGCAAGAGATGCTCATTCGAGTGCTCGCAGAATGAGCATCTCTTGCCCACCAAGCGCCCGATAACACCACACAACCAAAAAAATCCCGTCAGAAAGTTTTTAATAAAACAAGAGCGCACCCGATGAGCGGCGGACACACCGGGTGTCTCTTGCCGCTCGCGCGAGTGCGCTGAGCTAGTAGTTGGCGAGCTTGTTGGGGGCGCGCTCGATCGTGGTGGTCGTGGCCTTGTTGTTCAGGCGCACGTCCACGACGGTCCCGTCCGCGTTGCGGACGTAGTCGAGGGTCGTACCGCTGATCTTGACCCCGGACGTCGTGATGTCGAGCTGAGTCGACGTCAGCCAGCCGTAGCGGAGCTCGCAGGTCTTGTCGTAGCTGCGGTAGTCGATCGCGCTCGCCGGCTTCTCCTTGAGCGTCCGCATCGCCACGACGAGCTGGACCAGGGCCTTGTGCTCGGCGTCGGCGACGACCTTGGCGGCCTCGGCGGCCTTCAGCGACGTCTCGGCCTGCTTCGTGGCCTTCTCCGCCTCGGCGAGCTTCGCCTTGGCGTCCGCCTGGACCTTCTCCTGCTGCGCGAGCACGTTGTCGGCCTTGCGGATCTTCGGCGACATCTCGTCCATGAGGGCCTGCTTGGCGCTCTCGCGGATCGAGTCGTTGTACGCGCCGACCCCGTAGACCAAGCCCACGATCAGCCCGACGACGAGGGCGAGGACACCGAGACCGGCGAAGAACTTCTGCGTGTTCTGGGACATTCTGTTTTCTGCTCCTGAATCTGGGTTTTTGTCCGCAGTTGTTGACCTCCTGGCCTCCAACTGTGCTAAGAATATATCACAATTTTACAATTTTGTCAATAGTCTTTGACAAAATAATCAATAAACAGCCTGTTTTCGGTAGATCTTTGACAATACCGCTTTAATGCGGTACTTTGTTTTGCCGCAACGAACGAAAAGGAGGTGTGCGGTGTCGCTACGTAATGTTCCGTTCGAACTCAATGGTCCGCTCATCGGCAGAGCGATGCGCGACGTGGTCCAGCGCGCGATGAAGGCAATCCGTGCCAAACGGTTCACCTTCGTCGCCAGGGAAAAAGGGCTCAAGGCTGACGGGAAAGTCGATTGGGTAACCGATGTCGACGAACTCGCTCAAGGGATCTACGTCAAGCTGCTCTCCGAGTCGTTCCCGGGATTCGGCATCATCGGCGAGGAGGACGAACTCAACGTCCCCTGCTCCATCCCCGGGACCGACATCTACTTCACGATCGACCCGATCGACGGGACCTCGCAGTTCAAGCGGCTCGAGAGCCACGGCATAGGTTCGATGCTCGCGCTCGTCATGAACGGCGAAGTGATCGCGGTGTGCATCGGCGACGTGATGACCGGCGAGCTCTACTACTATCGGCCCGGGTCGGAGAAGACCCATCGGCTCGATCAGGGAATCGCGGTCCCGCTCGTCATCGATCCGAACAAGCCGCTCATCGAGCAATACGTGCATTTGCGCGAGCCGGTCGACTGGCCGGGGCACCACACGCTCATGAAGCGGCTCGGAACTCACAGCAACGGCCTGTTCAGGGGTACTGAGGTCGGCGGAGGATCGATCGGGATCTCGATGGCGCGCCTCTGGAAAGGCAGCATCGGAGCCTGCGTGATCTCCTCCCGGAAAGTCACGCCCTGGGACGACACGCCGATCATCGGCCTCAGCCGCCGTCTGGGCTTCCGATGGTTCAAGCCCGCTCGTGACTTCCACGGCTTCCTGGAGATCGATCCGCGTCCGCACAAGGAGGTGCTGACGCCGGACATCCCCGACACGCTCATCTTCCACACCTCCCGCATCGGCGAATTCATGACCTGGTGCACGGACGAGGCGATCGACATCAAGCTTCTTCCCGACTTCTAGTCCTCCGTGGACGTAAGTCGGTTTTTTTGTTACAATCCCGCCGTTATGGCAATGATTCTAGACGGACGTGCGCTCGCGCAGCGCATCCGTGACAAAATCAAACAACGCGTCGCCGCCCTCCCCTCTCAACCGGGACTAGCGGTTCTTTTGGTCGGTTCCGATCCCGCTTCACACACGTACGTTGGCATCAAGCAAAAAGCGTGCGAAGAAGTCGGGATCCATTTTGAAAAATATTTGTATTTCGCCTCGGAAACCGAACAATCACTTATTCAAAAAATTCAGGAACTCAATGCCCGCAGAGATATTCACGGCATTTTGGTTCAACTTCCTCTTCCCACCCAAAACGCTGATCGAATCATCGCAGAAATCGATCCGAGAAAAGATGTGGACGGATTTCATCCGGAAAATTTGAAACGACTCAAGGCGGGAAAACCGGCGATTGCATCCGCGGTCGCACTTGGAATCATGAAACTCATCGCCACTGCCAACCGCAGGGGTACCGCAGGGGTTGAAAACAAGAAAGCGGTCATTGTTTCGAGCCCACTTTTTGCTGAGCCGTTAAAAATTTTGCTTAATGAAGAAAAAATTACGACAACAATCTGTGATGCGAACTCAATCAACCGCAGGGGTACCGCAGGGGTTGAAACAAAAACCGCCGATGTGTTGATTGTGGCGGTTGGAAAACCGGGATTGATCACCGGACGCATGATCAAACCGGGTGCGACCGTCATTGATGTTGGAACAACCAAAATCGACGGTGTTCTTTATGGAGATGTTGATTGGTCATCGGTGGAACCCATCGCGGGCGCGCTCACGCCCGTTCCTGGTGGGGTTGGACCCATGACGGTTGCAATGCTGCTCGTGAACGTCCTCAAGGCGTACGATCTACAACGAGGAGAAGATCTCGAATCCGATCCCTCCGATAAATAGTGCAATTAAAATCCAGGTAAATACGGTCGGAAAATTCAAACAGTGATGTTCTCGACACACAGGGCTTCGCTTCATGCGGTCGTAGGTGAGTGCAATAAGTACTCCGAGTGTGCCCGCAAAAACAGATCCGACGAATCCGACGACGGAAATAAATTCGCGAGCTCCCAGGAGATACGCGAGCACCGGAACAATGACGACGATCATCCATGCGGTTTTGTGCCGCATGCGAAAATCGAAACGTAACGTGTTCAAGAGTTCGATACCGAGCATGAAATAGATAGATAGAATCGTGAGGGTTCCCAGCCCTGTTGCGAACAATCGAAACGTATTGCCGAGCACAGGAACGAGTCCATCAAAAGCAACTTCGGTCGTCAACTCGCCCGTTACACCAACCACAACAAGCGAAAAAAGCGCATACAACAAGATAATGATTCCCATTCCTGTCAAAATCACGGGACCGAGTTTTGAGCGGGATTGCTTTCCAAGCACGTCATGAAGTTCAGGGACAATCCCGACCCCGGCAAGCGAAAATAAAATGACTCCGTAGGGAACAAACGCATGTTCAAGCGAAATCGGCAGCCACTGTGCCGGATCCAAATGCGGAATCGAGGCGAGGATAATGAAAACAAAAAGAAATAAAAGTGCGACGACAACCACGATTTCGGCTTTTGAGGCGAACGTCAGACCGCGATAAATCAGTGCGCTCGCCGCCACTGCGACCATCAAAGAATAAACAAACTCCGTTCCCCCAAGCACGGGTGCGGCAAACAGATAAACAAATTTCCCTCCCACAATCATATAGGCAAGCATCGCACCCCAAATGCCTCCTGCAAGGGCAATCGTTACGATCCACGACCATCTGTTTCCGAGATAGCGCCGAACATATCCAACAAGTCGTTGTTTGCCGTTGGTTTGAATCGCCACTTCCGCTTGCATGAGCTGTAACACGGTCAACAAAAACCCCATGATCAACAGTTCAATCATGGCAATCACAATTCCCGTCTTGGCAAATACAAACGGAAGTCCGAAAACGCCTACGCCGACAATGCCACCCACCATCATGCCGACGCACCGATAAAATTTGAGTGAAGAAGCAGTCACAGGTTCTGCACATTATATCACAAATGCCCGGTTGATCGCTCCGTAGAACATGTTAATATGCGAGCGATATGGAACGCCTGCCCCCACAAAATATCGAGGCCGAACAATCGCTTATCGGATGTATTTTGATCGATCCGGATGCCATGGTGCGTGTTGCAGACCGGATCCAAACCGAAGATTTTTACCGCCCCGCGCATCAAAAAATTTACGAAACGATTTTAGAATTGTTTGAACGTCATGAACCGATCGACATTCTTTCGCTCGGGAATCGACTCGAAGAAAAAACCTGGCTCCAACAAATTGGCGGGCGTGCCTATTTGGTCGAACTTTCCAATACAGAACCGACATCTGCAAACGTGGTGCACTACGCGGATATTGTGCAAAAAAAAGCGACCCTCAGACGATTGTTGCAAACCGCCGCAGACATCGCACGCATGGGGCATGATGAGGAAGAAGATATTGACGTAACGCTCGACCAGGCCGAACGTGCGTTATTTCAGGTATCGGAAAAATTCAACAAAAACACATTCACACCGATTCGCAGCGTTTTGCACGAAGCATTTGACCGCATCGACGAACTCCACAAGGATCGGGGTAAACTGCGAGGAGTTCCAAGCGGATTTACCAACTTGGATGAACTGCTCGCCGGATTCCAACCTTCAGACCTTGTCATTCTTGCAGCCCGACCTTCGGTGGGGAAAACATCGTTCGCGCTTGATATTGCACGCCAAATCGGAGTCATTGCCAAAAAACCCGTGGGATTCTTTTCACTCGAAATGAGCAAAGAGCAGCTGGTTGACCGTATGATCTGTGCACAGGCTGGCGTTGACTTGTGGAAACTGCGTACGGGAAGGCTTTCGGACCGAGATGATGACTTTCCCCGCATTGGGCACGCACTTGGCCAACTCTCCGAAGCACCAATTTTCATCGACGACAGTCCGCAATTGAACGTCATGCAGCTGCGAACGAAAGCACGGCGGCTTAAAACGGAACACGGGCTTGGGATTATTATGGTAGATTATTTGCAGCTCATGGAAGGACGCTCCGCAAAAGCCTCAGACAACCGTGTGCAGGAAGTGTCGGAAATTTCCCGAGGACTAAAACAGATCGCCAAAGAGTTAAACATCCCTGTACTCGCGCTGGCTCAGCTTTCACGTGCCGTCGAACAAACCAAACCGGCCATTCCCCATCTATCACACTTGCGTGATTCTGGATCCATTGAACAAGACGCGGACGTGGTTCTGTTCATCTATCGAAAGGCGGCGGATCGTAATTATCAGATTGAAGACATTCCGCCGGAGGAACGTAATATTGCCGAAATTCACGTGGCCAAACATCGCAACGGTCCGACAGGTAAAGTACGACTTTTTTTCGAAGGCACACGCGCGACGTTTATGAACTTAGAAACACGGCCCGGATATGCCCCACTCAAATCGGCGGATGCCAGCGGCTTTGCACCGCTCGCGAGCCCCCAGCTCGATCCGAAAGACATCCCGCCCCCACCCATTGATCCAAATCCGAGCGGTGCTATCGCCTAACATCTAAAACCTAACACCTACTTTATGTTCAACAAACTCAAACACATCAAGGATCTGCGCGCGCAAGCAAAACACATGGAAAGTGAGCTCGGACAGGTCACAGCAGAAGGGTCAGCGGCTTGGGGCAAAGTCAAAATGGTTGTGGACGGAAATCGAAATATTAAATCCGTCTCGATTGACGATGAACTCCTAAAGCCGTCTGAAAAAGATAAATTGCAATCCGCGCTTGTGGAAGCGCACAAAGACGCATTAAAGAAGATGCAGCTGACGTTGGCGAAAAAACTCCAGGAGATGGGCGGCTTGGATGCACTGAAAAATCTGGGTACGTAAACGCTTCCGATGACCCAACGTTCAATGAGAAGAGATTGACGTGTCGCGCTAAGCGCGACGGGACGAATTTTTCTTGGCCCTCATGGTAAGCCTGTGCAGAAAAATTGTCCCTTAACAATCTCTATGATGAACGGAGTTAAACAGTTGTCCGTGCAATCCGGGAATTTTTCCTCTTTTCCGCCTCCTCCCTCTTCTGAAATTTTCCGCCGCTTTTGGGGAGGGAGAAAGAACCTTCGATCGGAAGGGCGAAGAAAATGGAACCCGTCGATCCCCACTAAACCAAACGCTTTGATGTCATCTCAACTATCAATTCCCTCCTCTCCGCATGCGAAAGTTTCCTGAGCCTATCTCCAACCTGGTTGCGGCGTTTTCGCAACTGCCCGGCGTGGGGCCAAAAACAGCCCTACGTTATGTATTTCATCTCCTCAAACGTCCGAAATCCGATTTGCAAATCATGGCACATGCCATTTTAAACTTAAGCGAACGCATTCAAGTGTGTCCCCGCTGTTTTACCTATACCCAACGTGTCGTGTGTGAAATTTGCGAAGATGCAAAACGAAATCCTCGTATATTATGTGTCGTCGAAGAGCCGCGCGATATCGCAACCATTGAAGCGACCGGTTCATTTCACGGCCTTTATCATGTTCTTGGCGGAACACTCAATCCCATCGAAGGTATGACTCCGGACGCGCTGCGCGCAAAAGAACTGTATGCACGCATTCATGGAGACACAGAAATTGAAGAAATTATTTTGGCACTCTCCCCTACTTCCCAGGGTGAAATGACCATCCTCTACCTACAAAAGCAACTCGCTCCGCTTGGCAGACGCCTCACGCGTCTCGCACGTGGACTTCCCGTCGGCGCCACACTCGAATTTGCAGATGAAATTAGTCTTGGTGATGCGTTGAATGGCCGACGTATTCTTGATAAGATATAAGCGCATGATCACAAAACGCATTCGCCAATTCGCCGATGATGATTACGAGTCGCTTGGGACTCTTTTTCGATTGAGAGCGCCTGTATTAGGCACCGGCTTGGCTATTGGCGTCTCCATTTCCTTTCTCACCTCACGTTTTGAACAAGTCATTTTACAAAATGTGCATGTCGCGTTTTTTCTTCCGTTTATCGTATACATTGCCGCCGCGGTTGGCACACAGACCGAAGCGATATACGCCCGCGATCTCAGAAACGGCCACGCAAAATTTCGCAATTATCTCAAAAAAGAATTTTTGCTGGGTATTCTGTTTGGTGTGACGTTCGGTCTCATTTCATGGGCAATCGTCTGGATATGGCTCCAGGACCGCTTGCTTGCGCAAGCCGTCGGACTCGCGGCGTGTCTTGCGGTGGCTTCGGCGCCAATCGTCGGACTTTTGGTCACACAAGTCTTTGAACTTTTTCGAAAAGATCCGGCCGTCGGTGCCGGACCACTTGCAACGGTTCTGCAAGACCTCACAAGCATCCTGATTTACGGAATCGTCGCGACTGTCATTCTTCTGTAAAACAAAAAGTGACCTTCCAAATTGGACGAAATTTCGGTAAGCGGGGCGACAAACACCGAAATGTAGCAGTGCTACGGTGAGGTGTTTGTGGGGCCCCGCAAGCCGAAAGATCGCCAATTTTGGAAGGTCACATGAATCCTCCGGCCTGGATCTCCCAGAGATTCTTATACGTTCCCTTCTTGCGTTTGATCAGTTGTTCGTGCGTCCCGTCGTCCGCAACCACACCGTCTTCGATCACGATGATGCGATCCATTTCCATGATCGTAGAAAGACGATGCGCGATGACGATGGACGTTTTGCCTTCCATCAATTCATGCAGAGCGAGTTGGATGAGGTGTTCTGACTCGGAATCGAGCGAAGACGTCGCCTCATCAAGGACGAGAACGGGCGCATCTTTCAGGATCGCGCGTGCGATGGCGATACGCTGGCGTTCGCCGCCCGAGAGTTTTACCCCGCGCTCGCCCACGAATGTGTTATAGCCATCTTGCAGTTCCAGGATGAACTCATGGCACCGTGCCTTCTTTGCGGCTTCGACCACTTCGTCATCGGTCGCATCGCGTCTGCCGTAGCGGATGTTTTCCATCACGCTACGATGAAATAGAATCGGCTCTTGCGGCACGACTGCGATCGCCTCACGCAAGCTCTCTTGCGTCACTTTGGCAATGTTTTGATTGCCGATGATGATCTTCCCGCGCTCAATGTCGTAGAACCGCAAGAGGAGTCTTGTGATCGTCGACTTTCCCGCGCCCGATGGGCCGACCAGTGCAACCTTCTCTCCTGGCTCAATCACCAAATTGAGACCCTTGAGAATTCGGCGCGTCTTGTTGAAGCTGAAGTAGACATTCTGGAATTCGATGCGTCCCGTCTGCGGATCGAGCGTTTTGGCGTTACGCACATCCACGACTTCCGGTTTTTGGTTCATGATGCGAACCATTTGATCCGCATCCGCCAACGCCTCGTATGTGCGGCGAATCGCCCGTCCAAAATCCCAGATTTTCATGAACATGCTGATGAGATAGCCTTGAATCAAGGCAAAATCTCCGATCGTCACAAGCCCTTTTTGCCACAGACGCACCGCGACGTACATCATCACGAACTCGATCAGAAACATCAAGGCCGACTGGATCGCATCCATGGTCTCGTTCAGGTTCCAGGTGAACGTCTGCATTTTGCGGAGTCGTTCCGTGATTTCTCGGTAGAGATTCCGTTCGTACTCAAATCCGGTAAAGAGTTTGGTCGTGATCCCGTTTGTCACGGAATCCGCGAGCACACCCGTCGTCTCTGAATCCAGTTCCGCACGTTTCGTTTCATAAGGGGTTTTCCAGAGCGAAAACCAGGTGTTGAATGTCATGAACAGGATCAGCCATCCCAGCAGAATCCACCCGAGCAGTGGATTGCGGGAGAACAGGACGATCAAATAGCCCGTGAGGACAACTGTCAGCGGAAGGAACTTCCACAAAAACTGTTCGCTCAGGCTGTCGTATGCGCGTTCGATACGCCCAACTTTTCGGACGAGCGAACCGGCGAAGTTGTCCAGAAAGAACTGATAGGAATGTTGATGAATCGCTTGATGCGATGTTTGCACCAGATCGGTCATCACCCGCGGCGTGCGCCAGGATTCGATGAATGCCGCGGCACGCCAAGCCGCCCATCCGAACATGTGTGCCAGAAGGATGAGCACAATGGCGGTGATATACGGTGAGAGATCTCCCGATTCCGGCGTTCCGGCACTCAGAAGGTCAATGAACCGTTTGTACAGCACAGGCGAAATGATATCAACCGTACTGGCCAGAATGACGCAGATGATGCTGATCGCGAGCGATTTCTTGTAGCGTCGCAAATGCTCCCAAAGCACCCGCAGAATCGCTTTCGTTTGAATGTTGTTGTCCATAAGTGTTTTCTCCTTTTCGTTTTTTCTCTCTCCCCAAGACGACTGACAAGCGAGGAGATTTTGAGTGGTGAACACCCACCTCTCCTCCTGACAGGCAGTGATGTGCTCAGTCGAGTGCTCGCAGACTGAGCACATCACTGCCCACCAAAGGTTGGTCATCACCCTACCCCAAAAAAATCACCGCTTGTTAGGCGGCGATTTGCTCAATCTTGAGCTTTGTGAACGGCTGTCGATGACCGACATTGCGTCGATACCGAACTTTGCGCTTGTACTTGATCACGGAAACTTTTTCCGCTCGACCTTGTTCAAGCACGGTTGCCTTCACTTTTACGCCGCCAACCGTGGGTGTTCCCACGTTGGTATCCGATCCGTCTTCGTCGGAAATCAAAAGGACGTCAAACTCAACAGAAGAGCCAGCTTCCAATGGAAGTTTCTCAACCTTGAGCGTTTGTCCCTCCGAAACCAAATACTGCTTTCCTCCGGTCTGGATCACTGCAATTTTGCTCATATTTCGGCGTTATTCGCGATTCCTGCGTAAAACACGCAGTGTACCGGCGAGTGAATTAACGCGCGAATATTACTCAGGATTCCATTCAATGTCAAGTTTATCTCCGACCTTCAAATCGTACTTTTCCACAGTCCCCGCAGGGACCTCCAAAACCGTCTTCACGGGAATCGGGGCGGAATAAAACGTGTGTGGAGGATCTTCAGGCAATGCATTCTTTGTGACCCCAACAATCTTACCCTGATCAAGCCAAATAAAATCAAGCGAGAAATGCATGCCTTTCATCCAAAATACGTGTTGAGCCGGCTGCTCAAATACGAAAAGCATTGATTGAGAGTTTATCCGTCCGGATAAACCTTGTTGTCGTGCTTTTTCTGTATCAGCCACTTCAATGAGTTCAATCGTGCCGTTTGGATATTGAATGACCGCTCTGGGTTCTGCAGCAGGCAGGACGTAGAAGCCTTGCGTGTCTTCAACGGAATTCCATGGTCCGATTTCAACAATCATCCATGTTATACCGATGAGAAAGATCAGTATCATGAAAATCATCCTCGCGTTCATACACGCTTCTCCCTTTGCACAAGAACCGCTGCGATAATCAGCATCATGATCCCAAGAAGCACAAGCGCAACGAGCTTTTCACGACTCTGCAAAAACAATGTACACACGCCAAATGCCGTCGCGATGAATATGTACACAAACACAATCTTGCGTTGACCCCATCCTAAATCGAGAAGGCGATGGTGCAAGTGCTTTCGGTCTCCGCGAAACACCTGCCTCAACCCTCCGCTACGCACTCGTCGCAAAATGACCCAAAGCGCATCAAGAAGGGGCACTCCGAGCACAAGAAGCGCTGTGGCGAGTTTGCCGCCTGAAATAATCGCGAGCGTCCCGAGTGTGAATCCAACAAACGTACTCCCTCCTTCCCCCAAAAAAATAGAAGCGGGATGAAAATTCCAGAATAAAAATCCGAGAAATGCACCGACAGCGATCGAAGACAGAAGCGCGACATCAGGTTGATAGTATGCGGCGGTCATGGCAAGAAGCAGAACCATCAGTCCGCCAATTGTACTTACGCTTGTCGCAAGCCCATCAAGCCCGTCCAGAAACTTTGTTGTGTAAACAACCGCGATCATCCAAACGAACACCAACACATCGGATTGCCACGAGGAAAGATAGATGACGCCGCCAAACGGATGCGTCAATTTTTCCACTTCGATTCCGGAAGCGATCAGCACCAAAATCGAAAGAAGTGGTGACCAGATCGATAACCATGGTGGCAAATCGAACCGGTCGTCCACCGCCCCTCCTACCATCAAGATAAAACCACCGATCAAGAAACCCAAATAATGCATCACCTGAATTCTTCCATCCGTCAGGGTCGTATCCGTGAAAAGCAAAATTGCAACACTCAGAACCACAGCCAGATAAATCGCGAGGCCCCCAAGGCGCGCGGTCGGACGCGTATGAATGTTGCGTGCGGATTTCGGGCGGTCAATCAATCCCCCGCGGAATGCGTATTGTTTCACGAAAACCGTGGCAACAAAGGAGATCGCGAATGAAATAATCCCCCAAAAGAAAAGATGTGTGATCATAGGGATTCGGCCTGTTCAATGCGAATACCTGACGGTTCAAGCACAATGGTGTCCCGACGTTTTACTTCATCTTTGAGCAGTGCCTGCGCAATGGCGTTATCGATTTCTTCTTGCACCAACCGACGCAGCGGACGTGCACCGAAGATCGGATCATATCCTTTCCGGGCAAGCGCAACGATCACTTCTTCCGACGCTCGGAAATGAATGCCTTTCGCTTCCAACCGACTTGCCACCGAGGCGATCATTCGTCTGGTAATTTCCACGATTTCCTCTTGGGTTAACGGTGTAAACACGATGACGCCATCGAAACGATTCAGCAATTCCGGACGATAAATCCCTTTCAGTTCCTCTTCAAGAAGGTGTGTTTTCATTTGCGCAGGATCAGTCCCCTGTTTCACCGCATCTTGAATGTACGCCGTGCCCGCATTGGATGTGGCGATTAAAATCGTGTTGGTGAAATCGATTGTTCGACCCCCCGCATCCGTGAGACGGCCGTCATCAAATACTTGAAGGAACAAATTGAGAATGTTCGGATCCGCTTTTTCAAACTCGTCAAGCAAGATCAGAGCAAACGGTTGTTTACGTACCGCCTCAGTCAACAATCCACCCTCATTCGTCCCCGGACGACCAATCAAACGAGCAATACTGTCCGCCTGTTGGTATTCCGACATGTCCAGACGAATCATATTATCTTCATTGCCGAAATACGTTTCCGCAACGGTTTTTGCAAGTTCAGTCTTTCCCACACCGGTTGGCCCCAAAAAAAGGAATGTGGCAATCGGTCGCTGTTCACTGCGAAGCTGCGTACGAGCGCGACGCAATGCAGATGAAACAGCGTTCACGGCTTCTTCTTGTCCCACCACACGTCCATGCATCCGTTCTTCCAAATGCAAAAGCGTTTCTTTTTCTTGTTCGGCAACACGCGTTGTGGGCACTCCGGTTTTTTCGGAAACGATCTTTTCGACATCCTCGACGGTCACAAGCGCCTGCTCGCCCCGTTCTTTTGAAACCATCAAGGCGACTTCTTTTGCAATTTCAATGGCCTTTTTAGGAAGAAAGCTCTCGTGCATGAACCGGTCCGAAAGGGACACAATGGACTCAAGAGCCATGTAGGTAAATGACACATTGTGTTGTGCTTCGATGGATAGCGCTTTCGATTCAAGGATACGGATCGCCTCCGACGTTTCCGGCTCATTCACCGTCACTTTTTCGAACGTACGACCCAGCACGGAACGTTCGATCGATTCGACATACCCTTGCGGAGTTGTCGTTGCAATCACAAATGTACTGCCGCGGGAAAGCACGTCGACGAGCAGATTTGCCAAATCTCCCGGGATTTGTTCAATATCCGTAATCGCCAGAATGATATTTCCGGATCGAATCACTTCGGACAACACAGACATCATGCGCTCTTGCGCCGCCTGCGGTTCCACACCGGAAAGTACCTGCGGCAGCGAAATGCGGACCAAACGCTTATCTTGTAAGATCTCTGGCACCAATTCCTCAACCATCAATCCCGCGATGCCCTCAAGTAACGCTTGTTTCCCCACCCCCTCGGATCCGACCAACACGGCACTTTGTCGCCCGCCTTCAATCACCCGAAAAATTTCTTCAATTTCTTTTTCTCGCCCAACCAAAATCCCGGTCCGACCTTGCACAGCCGCGGTTGTCAAATCTTCAGAAAACGCATCCAACGTTGGAGTCGCGATTGACGTCATGGACCGGTTCATCGCCCCCGTCGGTTTGAGTTGAGCGGCACGTCGAAACCGTTCATACCGTTCGCGCATTTGTTCATGAATGCGCACCCAGGCAACCATGTTTGAAAATTGCTCGACGGTCACGCTTTGATCAAAAAACAATTCTTGAATGAACGCATCGCGCCCAAACGCTTCGTAAAAAATCTCAAATGCATTCACGACCTGTCGATTGTGCATGTATGCATTCACAAAGGCCGCAAGAAGCGTCTCTTCCGCCTCTGGTGAAAGAGCCGTGCTCTCTCCGAGTTGGCGGGATGCCAAACGACGCCCGAGTGGATCTTTGATCTTCTCAAATTGAATCTGAAGGCGACCGACAACCGCAGCCGCATTGTCGTCTGAAAGCGCGGCGATAAACAAGTGAAGAGCTTCGACCTGGGCATGACCGAACTGCTTGGCAAGTGCAAACGCCTGATCAACAACGGAAGATGCGTCCGCGTCAAACAGAGAGGCTACGTCCACATTCGGGGTGCTTTCTTCTTGCCACGGTTCGATGGACGGAGCGGGTTCGGAAAGAGGTCTGATCGGAATCGTATGCTTCTTCGCAGTTGTTTGGACCAAGTGTGCGACAGCAAGCATCCCAAAAAGTAACCCGAATGAGAGGGAGAACGCGCCGACGTTTGGAACGAGAAGCGAAAAATCGGCCAAAAGCCCATGAAGCAAAAAGCCGACAATCGAGACGCCGGCAATGAGCAAAAAAATGACCCCGACAAACCCTTCCGCCTGCTTGCGGGCTTGGCGCAATTCAATCGCGTGTGTGGAGAGTTCGCGTCCCCACACATATTGTTTCTTGCCGATGACGACTCGATAATTCGGCATATTAAAAGAGGGACGACGCGTGATAGAGCACTCCGATAACGGCAGCAAACGGCAAAATGAGATAAGTTAAAAAAACACCGATGAGCAGAATCGAGTACAGAATAATGCCGACGCCGCGGACGAGAATCATGACAAGCCGAATAAAAAAACTAATCGCGCGACCGGCAGCGGACGTATCGCCATACATCGGAACAAACAAATTTTTCATCCAAACTCGAATCGCGAGACTGTTGGAAACGGAAGAAATCGACGTCAAAAGCCATTTGAGACATTCCGCGAGTCCCTTTCCGTACCACCAGACCGGAAAACCCAGCGTACGCATGAGAAAAAGCTGGAGGATCATAGCGATCCTATTTTAGCACAGAAAGGTGAGGTCGAAATAGAAGGGCGAATACAAACGTTTGGTGGGCAGTAAAGCTCGTTCGAGAGCTCGCAGAACGAGCTTAACTGCCGTGTCAGGATGGACGTTGAACTTCTTTTTCCTCTTGTTTTCACTTTCCCTCCAACCATGATCGTAACGAGCGCATGAGGGTGAGGTAGAAGGTAAGGTTGTGGAGGGTGGCGAGGCGATAGGCAAGAAGTTCTTGCGTGACGAACAAATGACGGAGATAAGCGGCGCTGTAGTTGGTGCACAATTCGCAGGGACAGCGCGTGTCCACAGGAGACGTATCAAATTTGTACTGTTCGTTAATGATCCGCTTGATAGAATAAAATGTAGGATTCATCACCTGCTCCGCCACACGCCCAAAGTCGATTGTCGATGGATCTTCTTGCCACACGAACAATGACCCATGTCGAGCATTGCGTGTTGGAATTACGCAATCAAACAAATCCACCCCGACCGAGTTATAGTAGACGATCTCCTCCGGCATCCCGCCGCCCATAAAATAGCGAGGTTTATCTTCGGGGAGAAAACGAGTCGTGAATTCGGTGTATCGATAACAATCTTGCTTTGGTTCCCCAACGGATAGCCCACCGATGGCATAGCCGTCAAACCCGATCTCGACCAATCCCTCGGCTGATCGTTGGCGCAAATCCTCATGCGTCCCACCTTGAACGATACCAAAGAGAAGTGGGTGTCGTACTGATCGTGACTCCGGGCCAGCGGACTTGTCGCCACTGCTCCCTTCGTCACGATCAGTACGGCTTAGAAAAGATTGTTTTGAACGTGCTGCCCATCTCAGTGAACGCTCCATAGCATCGGCGTATCGCTCATACGATGAATCACCCGCGGCAACATCATCAAACTGCATGCGAATATCCGAACCGATTGCGTGTTGCATTTGCATTGAAAGTTCAGGAGTCAGATGAATGCGCGAACCGTCAATATGCGATTGAAATATCACGCCCTCTTCGGTGATACGATTCATGCGTGAAAGACTGAACACTTGATAACCGCCGCTATCCGTCAAAATGGGTTTGTCCCACCGCATGAATGTGTGAAGACCGCCAAGTGATTTGATTTCCTCAAGACCCGGACGAAGCATCAGATGATATGTGTTGGAAAGTAAAATTTGGGCTCCGAGCGCCTCCATGTCCACGGTCGACAGAGACTTAACTGCGCCTTTTGTGGCGATCGGCATGAAGAACGGAGTCTCAATCGTTCCGTGCGCCGTCGTAAGTTGTCCGCGTCGAGCTTTGCTTTTTTGAAGCAGTATTTGAAACATAATGTTTGGTGGACGATATTGCTCTGTCTGCGTGCTCTCGACAGAGCAATATCGTCTGTCAGGATGGAGGTTTGTAATATCTACTCCTTCAAATCAAGCTCTTCGAGCAGCTTCCTCTGCTTACGGTCTAATTTTCGTGGAGTGGTGACATGGACGGTGACAATTTGATCCCCGCGACCTCGAGCGCTCTGCACTCCCTTCCCTCGCAAACGAAATTGCGTTCCGGATTGCGTGCCGCCCGGAATTTTCAGTTCAGCCTTCCCATCGATCGTCTCCACATCAATAGCCGTTCCAAGCGCCGCTTGCGTAAACCCGATTTTTGCCTCCGAATAAAGATCAAAACCATCGCGCTCGAACCGACGATCCGGCTTCACAAATACACGCACAAAGAGATCGCCGGGCGTACCACTCTTCACAAATTCCCCCTCGCCTCGCACGCGCAATACAGCCCCGTTCTCAATTCCCCCGGGAATCGTGACGACGAGTGAACGAGATGAGCGTTCCGTTCCGGATCCCCGACAGGTCGAACACATCTGCTTCGGAATCTCTCCAACTCCCTGACAGGTCGAACATGTTCGTTTACTTTGAATATTTCCAAGTATGGTCCGTTGCACACTCACCTCCACGCCGGCCCCATGACATGTCTTGCACGTTTCCATACCAGAGCCAGGTTCCCCACCCGTTCCACCACAACGTGCGCAAGCAGAAGGTTTTGTGAGCGTGATGGTTTTATCTACTCCGAATACGCTGTCGCGAAACTCAAGCTCGACATCCATTTGAATGTCGTTTCCGCGCGGAGTGCGTGCATGTCGCCCCCCGCCGAACACGTCACCAAAAATATCTCCAAGATCTTCAAAACCGAAACCTGCGCCTTGGAATCCGGAAAATCCACCGAACCCTTGTCCGGCACCGCCGAATCCACCATTTTCAAATGCGGATGAACCAAATTGATCGTATTGTGCCCGCTTTTTTTCGTCCCCAAGCACTTGATACGCCTCGTTGATCTCTTTGAACTTCGCTTCATCTCCACCTTGTTTATCGGGATGATATTGGTGTGCAAGTTTGCGGAAGGCCTGTTTGATTTCTTCCTGAGAAGCGGATTTTGAAACACCTAATGTTTGGTAATAGTCTTTGGGCATAACTTTCCTCTTGTCATCCCGATTGTTCATTTTCTGTCATCCTGAGCGAGCCGCAGGCGAGCGAAGGATCTCAAGACTTTCGGGATCCTTCGCCCCGCCGAGACGGGCTCAGGATGACAAAACAACTCATTTGGCAATCTTTGCAATAATCGGATTTTCGATTTCAATGTAGGCGGAGTATGGCATGCTTACGGAATCAGTGAGCGAACCGGCATTAAAGTGAATCGTCTCGTTCTCGGCGAGACGAGAATCCGCATACGTTTGTAATCCCAAAATAGAACCAAACGGCGGAACCGAACCCGGCACACAACCAGTGACGGCAAGCGGATCTTGCGCAAAACTAATGCGCTCGCCAATCAACGCCCGTACGGACGGTCCATCCAATTTCAGATCGGCGGGCATGACAAAAAGATAAAACATTCCGGTTTTATCTCCACGTACAACGAGCGCTTTCGCACCCGCGTGCAATTCAACACCGCGCACGCGAGCCGCGTCCTGACTTGTAGGCGTTGGCTCGTGATGCTGTGTTTTATAGGCGCACCCATGCGCCTCAAGCGCTGCAATAATTTTTTCGTAAACGGACATGCGAAAGGTTTTAGGTGAGAGGTGTTAGGTTTTAGAAAGAGACGACTCGCGAAATCCGGCGCGTAAAAAGCGCTCGGCACATTCCCACAAAAACGGATAGTCTTTGAGTTCATCTTCACTGACCCACTTTGCTTGCGTATGTTCAAAACTTAAGGCGATTTCTTTTTGATCGCTTTCAATCAAGTAGGCAACTGCGCAATACGGCGTCCGTTTGGTTTTCGTGTACCAAACCTCCATGTCGAGACGTTTGATTGTATTGAATGAATCGAGATTAATCTCCTCTTTGAGCTCGCGCGCAAACGCGACTTTAGGATCTTCTTGCGTATCGATACGCCCACCCGGAATGACCCACTCCCCAGGATGTCCGGCATCTTCCAAGATGAGCACTTTCCCATCCCGAATCCACACACCGACTTGGCTAATCATGAAATATTCGTAATTTTTTTGCATAATTCGAGATCTCTCGATTTCCTTTCAACAATGTGACCCCCGGGATTTGACGCGAAGTGCAATCCCGGGGGACCCATTGCCGACTATTCTTCTTTCTTCTCCTTAAATTCCGCATCCACCGGTTCGTCTTTTTTCTCCTCCCCACTCGCCCCCTGTCCCTCATACATCTTCGCTCCCACTTTCTGCGCCGAAGCCGACAACTCGTCCGCCGCCTTCTTGATCGCTTCATGGTCATCACCATCTTTGACCGCCTTCAGTGCTGTAATCTTCTCTTCAACCTCTTTTCGTTCCTCTGGCGTCACTTTGTCCCCCGCATCCTTCAACATTTTCTCGGCCGTATAAATCATGGTTTCCGCCAAATTCTGATGCTCCACTTTTTCTTTTTGTTTTTTATCTTCCTCAGCGTGCGATTCCGCATCACGCTTCATCCGTTCGATTTCTTCATCCGAAAGTCCCGTCGATCCCTGAATCGTGATGTTCT
>CAYMBX010000013.1:0-30231 GCA_964388785.1 uncultured Gammaproteobacteria bacterium | reverse complement strand
TGCATCTTCCGATTCCTGGGGGATTCGTGGTGCAGTGTACGCAAGGCGCGGGTGGAAATTTCAGTCACATGGGAATTTCCACGAAACACGATCTCGACTTCGACACGTCAAACACGGTGAACGAAGAGATCTACGCGCCCGTCAGCGGCGTCGCGCACGTGCATCTCGTACTCGAAACCGGAAGTCCCTTCGGCAACCACGTGAACATCGACATCGGCAACGGACGATATGTGACGGTCGCGCATCTTGCACAGACGTTCGTGTGTGACGAATGCGACGTGGCGGTCGGACAGCTCATCGCATTTGAGGGATGTACCGGCGCCTGCACGGGCGATCATGTACACATCGGTCTGCACGAAGGTGACGCGTCGCTTCCGGCCGAAAACGGAACGTCCGTCGAGGCGACGTATCTTCTTTCCAAAGCAGATGGCACAACCTACACGCTCGGAAGCAAGGATTTCGTGTGCGGTGTGGGTGGGAAGGACGATGAGTTGGGTCAGTCGTACCGTTCGGCGCTTCCGGTTGCGCGTGCACATCCGGATGGAACGCTCGTCATCACGCCGCACAACCCGAAGGTGTATCTCCTCGAAAACGGCATGCGCCGATGGATCACCAACGAGCAGGTGTTCTGGAGCTATGGGTACGATTTCGCAAATCTCGTGCGCATTTCGGACGAAGAGCTGAATTGTTATCCGGAAGGGCCGATGATTTCCGAGCAGGGACTGGTGGATGCGGTGACGGATCCCAACGGGGCCATGTGGCTTGTCGTCGGATCGTTTGAACGCGACGATCGTTATCGTGTGCAAGTCCAGCCTCTTGGATGGCAAGGAGTGCTTGCGTCTTGGGGGCTCACGTTTCCCGGCGGGGAATATCCACGAACGGTCGCATGGGATCACCTGTACTTGACCTCCTGGCCGATCAGAAGCGGAATCGCACAGTTTCGACCAGGCACTCTCGTCAGGGAAGCAACAACGCCGGCCGTCTATGTTGCGGCGCCGAACGTCGCGATGCCGGTCAAAAGTTGGGAAACGTTTCTCCTGCTCGGCTTCCTCTCGCGTCCGATCGTTTGGGTGGAGGATGGAGTCGTGTTGTCGGTGCAGACGCAGGTCGGCGATTGCCAGACGCAGACGCATTGTCTAAGTATCGAATCGGTGTCTGTGTGCGGAAACGGATCGTTTGTTGCTTCGGACACGAGCGGCCAGGGCGGACAAATCGAACCTCCGTCCGAATCTCGTCCGATGCCTGAAGCGGACCCTGATCGCGCACCTCCGTCAGTGCCGCATTCGACTCCTCCTGCGCGTGTAAACACCAGCGCAACCTGTCCAAACGGAGCGCTTGCCTGTCTGGGTGATCTCAATGCGGACGGTACGGCCGAATCCCTTCTTCTTGCCGATCATCTTTGGATCGCGCAGATGCTCGATGGTGCTCCGGCCTACGTCTACGGCAACGGCGGGTGCTTCGGCGGCGCGCTCACCGCAGACGATCTCGTCACTTCAGTAGGAGCGTATTACGTCGTTGATTTTTCTCGGTTCGCTGTAGACTGTGAGAGTCAAATCACTCTCGTTTCTACTCTGGGAATGGACGGCGATCCGCTGTTTCCCGACATGTCGAACTGGATGTGGTGGCAGGGAGGGGCGTTTTGCAAGCAAAGCAGCCCGATCTGTCATCTCATGGACAACGGAACTCCCTGGGAAGAGTGGTTGCTCTCGCTTGCGTGGCATCCAAATACCGGACTTTCGGCGACCGGCAACGGATACACGAGCAACGCGCAGCTTCCGTAACGTTTTCCTGTGCATACTCTCATGCACAGGTTTTTCTTTTCTGCTATAATTTAAGCAGTTATGAGGAACATGAACGCGCGCATCCTAGCGTCGCTTTTATGGCTTAAAGCGCGTTATGAATTTTTAACAAGCCGTCCGATCGGACAGTTGTCGATTTTGCTGTTGTTCGTCGGTGCCGGTTTTTTGTTATTGCCGGAACCCGCGCATGCGTGTGAGTGGAGCGATATCGGATGTCATGTGCGCGCGATCATGCTTTGGATCGCTGCCGCAATTACGGGACTTCTCGCAAAACTTATTGCGGTGGTGCTTGAATACATGATCCCGGTGATGCTCTATAACTCGTTTTCAACCTCACCGGTGGTCACGGCCGGATGGGCGCTTGTCCGAGATACCGTGAACATGTTTTTCGTGATTGTGCTTATTGTCATTGCGTTTGGCACTATTTTTGGCCACAGCAAGTTCAAATGGCAACAGCAGGTTCCGAAATTGTTGATTTTTGCCATTGTCATCAACTTTTCAAAAACACTGGCGGGAATCATGATCGACTTCGGACAGGTGATCATGCTGACCTTTGCCAATGCACTTCGTGAAATCTTGGCGGGGAACATCATTGAGATGTTTGGGCTCAACAAAGTGAATGCATTTGCGGATAGTGCCGGAGGAAAGGCGACAACAGATTGGGATCTGGTCTTTGCGGCGATTGCGGGTGTGTTTATTACGGCCTGGGTGCTCGTGATCATGATTTTGCTTTTTGCCATTTTGATTTATCGCGTGGTCGCTCTTTGGATTTTGATTGTCGTCGCACCGCTTGCATGGTTTGCCGGCGGTGCAAGTGATATTTTGCAGAGCAGTGCGTATGCGGATTGGTGGAAGCAGTTTAAATGTTTGGTGGCTATCGGGCCGGTGATCACGTTTTTCTTATGGCTCGCGCTTTCGGTTGCAGGAGCCGGAGCTTCCGCCGAGGGGTTTGATACAGGCACCGTCGGAAACTCAGCCAACTTTTTGACGGAAATTTTTGAGCTGCAGCATTTTATGAGCATGGTCATCGGATCTGCCATGATTATGGCTGGTCTGCAGACCGCGCAGCAAATTTGCAGCGTGATGGGGAATACATTCTTGGGGAAGACGCTTGGGAAAGCGGCAGCGTTCGGTCCGGGTGCGCTTCAGTTTGGAAAAGGAGCGGCGTTGAAGACAACGGCTTGGAGCGCACGTAAAGCGGGCGCGGGAGTGCGCGCCGTTGGGCGCGGAACGGTGCGTGGAACCGGCATGCTGGCCCGTTCCGGAGTAAAGGGAACCAAATGGATGAACCGCTTTACATCGGAAAGTCGTGCGGCGCGTGCGCGTCAGCGTGCGGGCGCAGCAGGAACGGGTGCGTTTGGAAGATGGCGTGCGCGGCGCAATCTTGAAGCAGCCGGCAAACTGGAAGGTCGTCGGGTTGAACAGATCGCGCGTGTAGGTGAATCTTTCAGCAAACAAGGTACAGAGACGAAAGCGGATTTGTTGAATCGATTCGCGAAATCACCACCTGGAGTTGTGGGAAAATTGGGTGGCACGCAAGATGAAGTGTTTGCGCGTTTTGCTGATGCACTCGGCAACAAAGACGTCATGGAGAAGTTCGAGAAATCGGGTGACATTCGTTCGCTTTGGAAAAATTATGGCGCCAAGATGGAACAGGCGTATAAGGGCGATACTGGCATGACGGAAAAGATTCAGGCATTTAAGAAGAAACACGCGCATCTGACTGGTGCGGCGGCGGATTTGAAAACTGCTGATGATCTGAAGAATCTTTCGAAAGAAGCGCTTGGTGATCAAGAGATCCGAGATCGTATTGCTAACATGGGTAAGGTGAAAGTGAAAGACGGCAAGAAAGAAGTGGAAATGGACGCGATGAAGGCGTTTATGGAAGGAAAGTTTGGAGTCGATAAAAAGAAGTTGATGGAAGGTGGATATGACGTATATGACGACGATCAGTTGCGACGAGCCGAAATGGGCTCTGTTGCGAAATCCGCGTCGCTCCCCACCATCCAACGGGCGGCTCAACTTGCCCTTCAAGATCGCGATGTTGCTCGTGTGAACGAAGCGACAACAGCTCTGTTGGCACAATATAAAAAAGGAGATACAACGGACGAAAAGCGTTTCGAAATCGCCGGAGTGCTTGATAATTTGAAAGCGCAATTTGCGCAGCAGCTCAGTTCCGGAGACTTCAAAGGTGTATACGCGAAACAACTCAAGAGTCTCGAGACAACTTTTGATGCAGAACGAAAGGCCGCGGAAAATGCAAACCCCCGTGCGGGAGCGTCGGGGCAGCCGGTCGGACCGAATTATGGAAAGATTCCGCCAATTCAGCAGGTCGGGGATGTTTCGCGATTTTTTGCCGATAACTTCGGAAACGCTTCCGCCGATCGCGTCTCAAATGCCAAGCAACAGGTTGCGGACCAAGTGCAAGAAAAACAAAAGCAGGTGCAAGAAGCATGGGGAAAAATTGCCGAGGATATGGAGCGGAATCGTTCAACGTTGAACCAGGAGCTTGTTCAATTGAATCAGGATTTGTCTAAACTTTCGACCGATCGCCGACCTGTGCTCAGAGCAGCAGAACAGCGCGCACAAGAAAAAAGTGCTGAATTTTCACGGCAAGCAGAGGCGAGAGATCCGGAAATCAAATCTCTGGAACGAGAATTTAGTCGTGGCGGTGTGACGGATTTGGGTGAATTACGGCGCATGCGAGATCGCCTGAGTCAACTCCAGGAGGAAAAGGCGGCTCTCGAAGAACAGGCGCGAAATGCAAAATCTTCCGCGGCAATCAACCAGGATCCGGAGCTTGCAGAATTTGATAAAGGGGTCGAGGAAAAGCGAAGTCGCATCAGTGAAATCTACGCGCAGCAACGGGGCGAAGGTCCAGAACGCGCGGAGGCGCAAGCGTTGGCTGCGATCCATCAGCAGCAACAAGCCGAGCTTGACCAAATCAAAGCTGTTGCAGAGGCCTTTAAACAGGCCGCTGACCGAACAAGGTCTTAATACGACATGGAAGATAACGCACTCTCACAAACGCAAGCTCAGCGAACGCTCACAAAAGACGTGCGTGAGTATTTTCTTTCCAACGAAGTTTTCGCTGAATACGAACGCATTGCAGAGGAACTTGCGCTTACCGGTGACGATGCGGTCTCACTTCTTTCGTCGCTTGTGTACCGATTCGTGGGGGGCGCGTTGTCCATCGATGAGTTGAAAATGCAAATTCGGCTCGAGTTTCTTCTTCCGGAGCCGAAGGTAAACCAGCTTATTTCCTCGGTTTTTTTGCATGTGCTTTCCCCAATCGCCCAATCGATTCCGGGACTCGGTGATGAATTGATTGCGTGGGGTCAAAGCACCTCGCAGGCAGGCGAACCGATGACGGCATTGACATTCATTCGTTATTTCATCAATTCTCTCGGCCGATCGTTGGAGTCGGTGGAACAGCATCGTCTCGAGATGCTCTTACAAAATTATCTCGATAAGCAAAAAACAAGAGAAGAGTTGGTGAATTTTCTGCAGCGTCCGCATAAGTTGGGCGGTATGGAAATGGACGAAAATTCGGCAAAAGAGTTAGTTGAGGCATTTGAAGTTCAACGTGCGGCCGTCAAATTGGAGAGTGGGGAAATAAAGGAAGCGGAGGTGGTTCATTTCGAGCTCGGTGCGGTCGAAGAGCCTTCTGAGCAAAAAAAATCTGACGTTTTTTCTGAAGAAGATGAACAAGAAATTCAAGCGATTGCTGAACAGACACAAGAAGTTCGCACGCAACCTCTGCCTTCCAAACCGGAGGACTTGGTTGCGACAATTTGTCAAAGCGAATCGTTTGTTTTTGAAGATCCACAGCTTCAAAACCGTTGTCTCGAGATTGTCGAAGCGCGCGTGCGCGGGGTGCGCGATGCATTTCAAACACGTGCTGCGTTTGAGCGCCCTGTTGAATCCGGAGGATTGGGATTGACGGGTAGGCGACTTGCAGATGTCATGGAACAAATCGAGAAGTCGGTTGAGACTTTTGAACGTGTGCAGAGAGAGAAGTTCGCAAAAGAGCGCGAAGCCGCGCGCGTAATGCAGAAGGAAAAACAGCAACAGAGAAGTGAACTTGAAGTACAGGAGCAAAAAATTCTCGCAAAACGATACGTTCAAACAACCGGGAAGCTTCCCACCGAAGCGGTGGCTCCTGCCGCTCCGGCGCTCAGTCGAACGTCCGCCGCGCTTTCGGCGCATCTTCAGCTTCAACAGCAACAGTCAAAAATTGATGCACAAAAGGTGCGTTCCGTTGTCGAGAAATCCACCGTGCAGCCGGTCCAACTGCCCAAAACCATCTCTCGTCCGCGTGTGCAGGACATCCACTCGGCTCCACGGCTTTCCGGACCGATCGATGAATTGCAATCTATGGGACTCATAGAGTTTCGTCGGCTTGCGAAAGATCCAGGGCAAGCGATCGATCGTCTCAAAGACATCGTGAATTTGCTTGAGGAGCAGGGATACAGTAAACGCGTCGAGGGTGTCAAAGCGTTGCGTTCTTCGCCGCTCATGCGATTGTACGGAAGTGTCACGCAAAAGGCGCTTGTGAGCGGGATGTCTCTTGATGATGTTTTGCAAAGAGAAGCACAAGGAATGAAAAAAGAGGAATTTCTTGCGCTGATGAAGTTAAACGCGGATTTGCGATTTTGATACAATGATAAAATAGGCCAAATGTGGAAATCCTCTCTATGCCTGATCAATTCGTTGTTCCACAATTTATAGACGCGGAAGATAAAATTTTCGGACCGATCACGGCCCGCCAGTTTATCATCCTTATGGTTGCCGGATTGCTGGATTTCGGCCTTTTTAAGCTGCTTTCGTTTGTGCCGTTTCTTTTGGTGGGTGTTCCGATCATCGCGATCGCTGGAATTTTCGCGTTTACAAAAATTAACGGTCAGGTATTTCACTACTTCATGCTCAACATTTTGCAAACCATGAAGCGTCCGCGGTTGCGGGTGTGGGACAAGAACTATTCCGACAGTGATTTGCGTGCGTTTATTAAAGAGGAATTGCCCCCGCCGCCGCCGGTACGGCCACGAAAAGCTCCGTTATCATCCTCACGATTGACCGAACTGACGCTCGTGGTGAATACGGGCGGTGTGTACAAACCGGAGGAGTAATGTCTCATTATGCCTGAGATGCAATCAAAAAAATTAGCGAAACCAAAACCGGGACCTTCAACTGTACAGTATGTTGATATTGCGGAGATTCGCGATGACATGGTCATCTTGAAAGACGGAACCGTACGGGCGGTCATTTTGGTTTCGAGCATCAACTTTGCCCTCAAATCCGAAGATGAACAGGAGGCGATCATTCAGGCGTACATGTCTTTTTTGAACAGCCTCGAATTCAGCGTGCAGATCGTCATTCAATCAAGACGCATGAATATTGAGGCGTACATGCAGGCGCTCTCCGAGCAAGAACGAAAAACCGAAAACGAGCTTTTGCGCGCGCAGATTGCGGATTATCGAACGTTTGTGACAGAACTTGTTGAACTCGGGCAGATCATGCAGAAGCGATTTTATCTGGTCGTGCCATACGATCCGCTCACCAACAAGAAGAAAAATTTCTGGACACGGCTCGGAGAAGCGCTTTCTCCGGCAGCGGCCGCGAAGTTAAACGAAAAGCAATTGGCCGATCGTATTGAACAACTCTCTCGTCGTGTCGATGTGATTTCCGGCGAGCTTAACAGTATGGGGCTTTCCTCTGTTCGCCTTGATACGCAAGGACTGATCGAACTGTATTACAACGTCTATAATCCGGATGTGTTCGAAGAAGAAAAATTGACTGATTTGGCTGAAATTCAGCATGAATAACGCCGTGTATGCCCATTGAAATAGGCAAAATCCAACAGTCCATGCCGACGCCTCCTCCCAAAAAGGCGCCGGTGATTAAGCCTGAGGAAGAAAAGGTAAAAAAAGAACGTGAGATTCTTGAAGAGGAGCGGATTTATCGTCGTGGAGTGGTGACGGTCAAGGATATCATCGCGCCGGCGTCCTTTGAAGTGATGCCGCGCGCCTTGCAACTCGGCGGCATGTTTGTCCGTACGTTGTTTGTGATCACGTATCCGCGCCATATCGGGCTTGGTTGGGCATCGCCGCTCATCAATCTGAATAAAACGTTTGATGTCGCCATGTTTTTCTATCCGATTAAGGCGAACATTATTCTCAAACAATTGCAGAAAAAAGTCGGTGTGCTTGAGGCAGGAATTTTTGCGGCCGCGGAAAAAGGCGCGCCGCGTGATCCGTTGGCTGAAACCGCACTGCGTGACGTGGAAGGTTTGCGCGATGCGCTCACCCAAGGCATCGAACACTTTTTTCAGTTTTCTTTTTACATTACGATTTACGCAAGCAACGAAGATGAACTCGATCGTTACACCTCGGAGGTCGAGTCGCTTTTTGGAAGCAAACTGATTTATACGAAAGCGGGATTTTACCAGGCGGAACAAGGATTTAATTCAACGGTTCCGCTTGGGAACGATGAACTGCAGATCGCGTACAACATGAACACCTCACCGATTGCAGCATCCTTTCCGTTTATCAGCTCAGACCTGACTTCCGACAATGGAATTCTCTATGGAATCAATCGTCATAACAACTCGCTCATCTTATTTGACCGCTTCAGTCTGCAGAACGCAAATTCGGTGGTGTTTGCCACATCCGGCTCCGGAAAATCCTATACGGTGAAATTGGAAATTTTGCGTTCGCTCATGATGGGCGTGGATGTGATCGTGATCGATCCGGAAATGGAATACAAACATCTTTCCGATGCCGTGGGAGGGACATTCATCAACGTCTCGCTTGCCTCGGACGCGAAAGTCAATCCGTTTGATTTGCCAAGAGCGATTGGGGAGGGAACGAAAGTTGATGATATTATCCGCAGCGCTGTCATTACGCTCAAAGGTTTGCTCCGAATCATGATCGGCCAGCCGATCGGCGAACAAGGAAAGCTTGGTTTCACCCCGGAAGAGGATTCTATTTTGGATCGTGCATTGATTGAAACGTATGCAAAAAAAGACATTACACCGGACTTGATCTCGCTTGCGGATGTCGAGCCACCGATCATTCAGGATTTACAAGATGTTCTTGAAGGAATGGAGGGGGCGGAGCAGATTGTCGCGCGTCTCAAAAAATATACGGATGGAACGTTTTCCGGATTGCTCAATTCGCCCACAACGGTCGAGATGAAAAATCAATTGGTTGTGTTTTCCGTGCGCGATTTGGAAGATGAATTGCGACCCACGGCGATTTATACAATCGTGAATTATATTTGGAATGTGACGCGTTCGGAACGGAAGAAGCGCATCCTGGTGATTGATGAAGCATGGTGGCTGATGACAAACGAAGATTCTGCGAAGTTTATTTTTGCGCTTGTGAAACGTGCACGAAAATATTTCCTCGGTGTCACGACCATCACGCAAGATGTCAACGACTTTTTGCGCTCGCCGTATGGCCAGGCGATTGTGACGAACTCCGCGCTTCAAATTTTGTTGAAGCAGTCGCCGTCCGCCGTCGATACCATTCAGCAGACGTTTAATTTGACCGACGGCGAAAAATATTTGCTTTTGGAATCTGGGGTGGGTGAGGGAATTTTCTTTGCGGGACAAAAACACGTGGCGATCAAAATCGTCGCGTCCTACACCGAGGATCAAATCGTGACCACCAACCCGCAACAGCTGCTTGAAATTGAAAAGGCGAAAAAAGAATTTGAGGCAGAAGAGGCGGCGATGGAACAAGAGGAAGAAACAACAAGTAATGGTCAAGCGGAAGAAGATGCCCCGTTTGATCCGGAAAAGGAAGCGCAGAAAGCGGCTGATGACGCCGCCGCCGCATTGCTCGCCCAGGAATCGACCGGAAAAGATGAAGCGCAAAAAATTCGTGATTCACTTCAGGTATGATGACACGCAAAACACGTTTAACGCTCGTTGGACTTCTTATTCTTCTCTTGCTTCTGTTGCTTTTGTGGGTTTGGTTTCTTTTGAAACCTAAAGGGGAGCCGGTTGTAGAGAAGACAGAACCCTCTGTTGAACAACAAGAAGAAATTGCGGACAATGGTCCGTCTCCGCAACAACAGCAGCTTGAGCAGGAACAAGAAACACGTCAACAAGCTGCAAGCGCCACCACGGTGGCAAAGTCTTTTACCGAACGGTACGGCAGTTATTCCAACGAAGCGAAATTTCAGAATCTTTTCGATTTACTTCCACTCATGACTGATGCCTTTGCGGAGCAAACAAAAACAACCGTCGAAAACGCAACGCTTCCGGAAACGTATTATGGAGTCACAACACGTGTATTGACGGTCGTCGTGGAGTCAATGGATGAAGAATCCGGTGAGGCAACCATGAAGATGCAAACGCAACGGGAGATTTCGGAAGGGTCGACGCAGAATACAAAAATTGAGTATCAAGAAATTCGTTTAACGCTCAACAAGGAAGCCGGCGTATGGAAAGTCGACTCGGCCGACTGGTTGTAGACGCCCTGTATCCAAGATATTGCGTTGGATGCGCGCGTGAGGGAACTCTTTGGTGTGCTTCTTGCGCCGCGGTTTGGTGGCCTTCGTTTGTTGACAAAGGTTGCCCCTTTTGCGGATGTGAAACAAGCACGCGCACATGTTTCTCCTGTAAAGCGGACACCTATTTGGACGGACTGACCGCATTTGGCGTTTATGCAAATCCGGTCATTCGTGCAGCCATTCATCAATGGAAATATGTCGGGGATCGAGGGATCGAGCCTGTTTTTCAACAATGGCTTATCCGTGCGGCCCCGATTTTTCTTCCGTATGCGCGGGATGCCGTTTTTGCTCCCGTGCCCCTGCACGTGCGCAAGCGTCGTGCACGGGGATTTGATCAAGCGGGTTTGATGACAGATTGGTTTTCACATCTGTTTTCAATTCCTGCTTTTGACATGCTGCAGCGTTCACGTTTTACCGCTTCTCAAGCGCTTCGTTCGCATACAACGCGGCAAATCGGCGAATTAGACGGGGTGTTTTCGCTTCATGCTCATGTGAACGAAGTGCCGAAAAAGGTGATTTTATGTGATGACGTCTTTACTTCCGGAGCGACAATGGATAGTGCTGCGCGTGTACTGAAAGAAGCGGGAGTGGAGACCGTGTGGGGATTCGTGCTTGCCAAAGGAAGCATCAGTTAAGTGTCTCCGGATCAATACGGATAATCCGATCGTCGCTTTGATGCGGTTGACCGCGTCCATCACGATTACTTGTCGTAAGATAAAGTGCACCATCAGGACCAACACGCACTGTACGAATACGTCCGAACATTCCGGTAAAGTGCGCTTTTACTTCCACAATGCGCTCCTCTTCGAGAATGGCTTCGTAGAGCGATTCTCCCTTGAGGCCTCCGAAGAAAAGTCTCCCATTCAGATATGCCGCACTTGCCGGTGCCCAGGTTGTGTCTGTCCCGGAGTGTGCATGAGGTGCTTGAAGGCCTCTCGCAGTATTGTCGCCCTCGAGGAGAGGCCAGCCATAGTTACTTCCAGATTTTATCAAATTTATTTCGTCCAATCCGGATCGAATCCCCGAACGACCGTGTTCCGTTTCCCACAGCCGTCCTTCATCATCCCAGGCAAGACCTTGTGGATTCCGATGGCCGTACGAGTAAACCGCTGTGCCAAATGGGTTGTCGTCCGGAATCGATCCGTCATCTTTGATGCGCAAAATTTTTCCGGCCAAAGAGTGTTTGTCCTGT
The DNA here is from genome assembly GCA_964388785.1 of uncultured Gammaproteobacteria bacterium. GTDB lineage: Bacteria > Patescibacteriota > Patescibacteriia > UBA9934 > GWF2-40-263 > VGKU01. The sequence continues at coordinate 18,720 of CAYMBX010000013.1, read as the reverse complement.
GCAAGATGCGATCGGCTCGCATCCCCGGTCGTGATGTAAAGATATCCGTCTGGACCGAATTCCATGCGACCCCCGTCGTGATACATTGCACCCGGAATGTTATCGATTATCGTTTTTGATTCAGATAATTCATCATCTTTGATCGTGTAGCGAATGATTTTATTCGTGGTTTGCCCAAATCCACCCGATGAAAGATACAGATAGACCCAACTATTTTCCGAAAAATTTGGATGCAGCGCAAGACCAAGCAAACCGCCTTCACCAAACGCGTAAACATCCGGGACCGTCAGCGTTGTTTTTTCGCCTGATGCCGTCACATGCACAAGCCGACCGGGACGTTCGGTAATGAGCAGATCACCCTCGGGTAGGAATGCGATGTCCCATGGAATTTCAAGTTGTTCCACAACAATTTTTGGCTCGGGTGTTTGTGAGCTTGGTTCGGAAGGCGTCGTGACGGTTGGAGTATCCACCGGGTTTCTCAATATCAAAAAAATGGCAATCGAAGCTACGAGGAAGACACTGACGATAAAGAAAATGGTTTTTCGCATATCTTCTTTATACCACAAAAAAACAGACGATTTGGTCGACTGTTTTATCTGAGGTGGCGGAGAGGGAGGGATTCGAACCCTCGAGGGCTATTCACCCTGACAGTTTTCAAGACTGTTGCCATCAACCGCTCGGCCACCTCTCCGTATTTTCTTCGCCCTGCGACTACCGTCCTGTGTTGAAAACGACAGTCGAATGGCGGAGAGGGGGGGATTCGAACCCCCGCGCCGGGTAACCCCGACCTACAGGTTTAGCAAACCCGCCCCTTCAGCCTCTTGGGTACCTCTCCAGACGTGGACAGGGTACGCGATTATCCGAAAATGATCAAGGAGGAGTATAATGCAATCGTATGCCCTATATCACAGCGATAAAAGGGGGATTCATCTCTATTTTTGTATTTGGGATCCTCGCATGGATTTTTCCGGAACCTCCGGAGAGACCGGAAGGAATCGATGTTATTTTAACAGTGAGCTCCTTTCTTTTTGCTATTTTTACGGGTTTCTTTATTTCACGGATGAACGCACGCTATGATCAATTGCGGGATGCGGTGGCACAAGAGGACGCGCTCTGGTTATCTTTATTTGAGTATGCTGACTATTTTGATGAAACGTTTACTGGAAAAATACGTGAATTAATCGATGGGTATTATTTGATTGCCTATGACTATGAGCTCGGCGCTTATTACAAAAAGAACGCGCATATATTAGGACAAATATACGAAGTGTTTGAGAAAGGTCGTTTTCAACAAACGGCTGCTGCGGAAGTTTATGACGATGCGGTTGGTATATTGGGACAAATCGAAGTTCAACGTAACCGCAGTTCTGTTCTTTGGCAAGAAGGGATGACCAGAGGCCAATGGGGAATCGTGCTTTTGCTTGGAGGTATTGTGATTCTGGCTCTGTATTTTTATGGAATCACTTCCGTTTTGTTTCAGCTTTTCAGCATTCTTTTATCCGGTGTAATCGTGATCATTATTCTGACATTGCGGGATTTACACAAAATGCGGTTAGGGGGAAAAATGGCGGTTGAAGAATCGGGAGAAGAAGTATTCGATGCCATCGGAAAACCACGCTACTATAATCATTATTATTTGAAGCAGGGGGTCGTTGCCGTGCCGGAGGATATTGAAATGTATCGTCTCGGTCGTCATCTTCCGGGAGAAGAACCCGACATTGTGCTTGTGAAGAAACCACAGAACGCATAAAATAAGCTTGTATGGCGGATCAAGAATACATAAACGAAGAGGAATTGGAGCAAGAAGAACTGATCGACATCGGCGAGGTTCTCTTGGAGTGGGAAGTGGATGAGTTTCCGCGTCACGAGCGTTCGCGCACGTGGTATCTAGTGGCGATTTGTCTTGGAGTTGCACTGATTGTGTATGCAATCGCGACCGCGAATTTTCTTTTCGCCGTGATCATTTTAATGATCGGGGTGATCATGTTGCTTTCCACGTTTAAGGAACCGGATCGCGTACCTGTTTTGGTAACTTCGACCGGAATTTTGGTGGACGATACCTACTATGATTATGACGCCGTGCGTGATTTTTCCATCGTGTATGACCCGCCGGCAACAAGCATCCTTTATCTGGATTTTTTCAGCCAATGGCAGCCCATGCTTGCGATCCCACTCGAAGAAACGGACCCAAATGAAATCCGCGAGATTTTGCGCACATTTTGCGCAGAAAATTTTTCACGCTCAGAAGAACGGTTGACAGATATAGCCCGAAGGATGTATAAGTTATAGGCTTTTGACGTTTAAAAAATATCTGTTTGTCTGATTTTGTGCACTCGTAGCTCAGCTGGATAGAGCACCAGCTTGCGGAGCTGGGGGTCGCAGGTTCGAATCCTGCCGGGTGCACCAGACAAACAGATATTTTTTATTCTCAGATGGTTTGATAGGATGCCAGATGTATGGCAGTGCATTTGAATTCATCTGTTGGAGAATTGCCTGGCATTGGTACACAGGCGCGAAAGGATTTGAAAAATCTGGACATTATTTCGGTCAGAGATCTTTTATTTTCGGTTCCGTTTCGTTATGACGATTTTTCACAGACAAAACAAATTCGGAATGTTCGAATCGGAGAAACGGTAACGATTGTCGGGACGGTGCAACGTCTCAAAATAAAGCCGGCAAAGAATCGGAAATTGAAAATCATCGAAGCTGTTCTAGAAGATAAGACGGGGACATTGCCGCTTGTGTGGTTCAATCAGGAATATCTCCTGCAATCCTTAAAAGAGGGGATGCCACTTGCCGTTGCGGGAAAAATTGATGCCCGGATGCGTCGATGCATGGTCAATCCGTTTCATGAACCGCCGGGAAAACAGATATTAACCGGACGATTGATCCCGGTGTATCGACTTTCTGGATCATTGAAAATGCATCGCGTACGCCAAGCTGTGCGCCATGCACTCTCCGCATGCGGTGAATTGGAGGACTGGCTTCCGCAAACCATTCGTACAAGAGAACAACTTCCAGATCTCGCGGTTGCCATTCGCGGGATTCATCTTCCGGAAACGCGTGAAGAACTCCAGGATGCGATCCGTCGATTGAAGTTCGACGAACTCTTTTTGCATCAACTCATGTTTGCACATGTTCGTCGCGAACGAACCGTTCAACCCGCACCCGCGATTCCGGTGGATAAGATGCATTTAAAAACATTCGTTGCCTCGCTTCCGTTTGCGTTGACGGACGCACAGCGCAAAGCCGCATGGGAAATTGTCAATGACCTCGCGAAACCTCACCCGATGAATCGTTTGTTGCAGGGTGATGTGGGTTCCGGAAAAACGGTTGTTGCCGGGATTGCAGCGGCAAGCGTGATGCATCAAGGCGGACAGGTTGTCTATCTCGCGCCTACGGAAATTTTGTGCGCACAGCATTATGCCACACTCTCCGCTTGGTTTCCGAAGCATCGCGTTGCGCTTTTTACGCGCACGCAAAGACGCATGGGAGATGAGTGTCTCAGTAAAACGGAAATGTATACACGCATTGCAGCCAGGCAAGTCGATTTGGCGATCGGGACACATACATTACTTCAGGAAGACATCGAAATCCCGGACGTTTCGCTTGTGGTGATTGATGAACAGCATCGGTTTGGTGTGGCACAACGCCACGCACTCCTGAAACGATCGAGCGATCGCTCACCGCATCTTTTGTCGATGACCGCAACACCCATTCCTCGTTCGCTTGCACTGACCATCTTCGGCGATCTCGACATTTCTTTGATAAGCCAACTGCCGAAAGGCAGAAAACCCATCGCGACCGCTGTTATTCCAACGTCTCAACGAGTCGGAATGTGGTCTCATGTCGGGGGCGAATTGAAGCAGGGAAGGCAGGCGTATGTTGTCTGTCCCTTGATCGATCCTTCAGATGCGCTTGGGGCGAAGTCCGTTAAAGAGATATGTACGTTTTTGAAGAAGCAGGCATTAAAAGAATTTCGCGTTGAACCGCTGCATGGCAAAATGAGTGCGGAGGAGAAACAGTCCACTCTTGAAGCGTTTCGTGACAAAAAAATCGACGTGCTCGTTTCGACGACGGTTGTCGAAGTGGGTGTGGACGTCCCAAATGCGACCATGATGGTTGTAATGGGTGCCGAGAGATTCGGTCTGGCTCAGCTTCATCAATTGCGTGGACGCGTTGGCAGATCCAATCTCGCGTCGTTCTGCTACCTTCTTCCGGACGATGCGTTCGGTCCGTCTCTGGATCGCTTGAAACTTTTAGAGAAATATCACGATGGATTCACGCTTGCCGAAAAGGATTTGCAGATGCGCGGATCCGGAAATGTCTTCGGAACAGCTCAGTCAGGATTCCCGGATTTTAAGTTGGCGACAGAAGCGGATTTGGATTTGATGAAAAAAACGCACGAGCATGCCGTGTATTTACTTGAACAAGATCCATTTTTGGCAGAGCATCCAAGGTTGAAAGAACAGGCGAAACATGCATTTGATCGTGTCCATTTGGAATAAGGAGGACGGGAACTCATCCTGCTAGATATCTGACAGCGTTTTCATCGTATGTGGACCCATGATCTGTTCCATGCCCAACCGTTTGGATTCTTGAATTCTTTTTTCAGAAAACGGAACTTTACGAATTTCGCCTCCAAGTCCCACTTCACCGAAGTATACGTAAGGTCGTTCGTGGACGATATTTTTCGACGCACCTATAATCGCGGCACAAACCGCCAAATCCGCTGCGGGTTCCGTAAGTTTCATACCGCCAATGACATTGACATACACATCCTGTTCGCCCAGTTTTAACCCCGCCCGTTTGGAGAGGATTGCAATCAGCATTTGCAGCCGGTTGGCATCAAATCCGGAGGCGCGGCGTACGGGTGTGGGATAGGCGGATTTTTCAACAAGCGCCTGGACTTCCACAAGAAACACGCGCGTGCCTTCCACGATAGCAGCCACAACAGACCCTGGGACGCTGACGCGTTCTTCCAAAAATCGTGCGGAGGGATTTTCCACCGGCTGGAGTCCACCGGAAGTCATTTCAAACACCCCGACTTCATCGGTGGCACCAAATCGGTTTTTTGTCGCGAGCAGCCATCGGTACGGATGTGATCGATCTCCTTCAAGTGTGAGAACCACATCGACAAGGTGCTCGAGGGTTTTTGGTCCGGCGATCGCCCCGTCTTTCGTAACTTGGCCGATCAACACAATGGATACCGCGGTTCGTTTTGCCAGCTCAAGCAGAAGCGATGTGGCGTAGCGCACAAGCGCCGGGCTTCCCATTGGCGAGTCCATGTCAACGGAGGCAAGCGTTTGAACGGAATCGATGATGACAAGATCAGGCGTTTCTTTCTCAATCGTCTTGACGATCGATTCAATGGCTTCAGATTCGAGAAAAGATATATGTGTGAGATCCGCACCCATACGTACAAAACGCGCTTTGAGCTGTGCGCCGGATTCCTCGCCCGAGATATAAAGGAGGGAGAGGCCTTGCCCCCCGAACCGTTTTGCCATTTCCGCAACCAATGTGGATTTTCCCACGCCCGGTTCCCCGGATAACAAAATCAAAGAGCCTTTTACGATTCCGCCTCCAAGCACGCGATCGATTTCCGTTTCGCCTGAGAGAAAACGTACGTGTTCATTTTGGCCGGTTATCTCTGAGAGCTTGGTGGACGGCTGTGTTTTTCCTGAGGTGGATTGTTTTGGCCGTATGAATTCAGTGGTGACTTCTGAGAGCGTTCCCCAAGCTTGACATTCAAAACAACGCCCCGCCCATTTTTGGGATTGTGCATCGCAATTGGAACAAACGTAAAGCGGTTTTAGAGCCATGAGCATTTCTTATCAGGATGTGCAGCCGGATTCAAGCTCGCCCCCATTTTTTGTCCAAGTTTTTTCAAATCGAAATCGGGGGGATCGGCGTGTGTCCCAAGTTCGCAATGCCCCTTCACGGTCGAGTCGTTGATGGGGAATCCGTATTTATCGCTGAGTCCCTTAATCAATTTTCCGATACTGTCGTATTGTGCCTCGGTGTAAACATAATCTTTTCCTTCTTTTGCATATTGAATATCGATCCCGATGGAAACTTTATTTTCCTTACAGCAATGATTCATAACATGAAGTGTATCCGCCATTTGGTAAATTTTTCCATCCGGCGTGACCGCAAAGTGACTTCCGATCGGCGTTTGCTTAAGGGTCGGTTGGATGACAATTTTTTCACCTTTTTTCTGGCAGCCTTCGTAGTTGAATGTTCCACTCTTGTTTTGTTTGCACGTTTTGAGTTTGCCGTAGTGGTAGTCCGAAAACCACATTTGCATCATGCCTTTTACGTTCCCTCCCGGAAATCCCAAATGGAGAACCACCATTTTAATGCTTTCGGGTGCACGCTTTTTCTTTTTCGTTGAAGAGGAAATGTTGCAGTCAAGCAGACCGAGAAATTTTGTATCAAGACTCACGCCGCTGAGTGATGCGGCTTCCGAAGGAACAGGGACGGAACAGGGACGGGGAGGGTTGATATAGCTGTCTCCTGCACTGAGTGGAGTTTTGACATAGTTCAATCCCTTTCGACCGCCCGGACCGAACGGAAGTTTTACCGTTCCTCCCACGGCGTAGTTTATGTAATCTACCGCATCAATCTCCTGGCCCTCCGATTCATCTCCAACGGAACTGGCATGTTCTTCCGCTTCAATCGGCACACCCTCCACGCGCTCAACAAGCACCGCATCGAGTTCAATCAATTGTGGATTCACGATTTGAAGGATCAGCACGACGCTCATGAGTAGGACAAGCCCTGTCACGGCATTTTTAATTCGTGTTTTCGCTTTTGAGAGCTGTTCGGATGAGCCGGCCCCAAGTGACCATTGGATTCCGCCCACAATCAAGAAGACAACCGCAATGATGGTGGAGAACGCAATGAGATATTGGTAAACAGCCTTGATATATTCGGCAAGAAAGCTTACTTCAAGCACGCCGGCTTTTTCCAAGATCGGAGAAAACGTGAGTCCCGGAATGTCTACATTGAGTTTAGGCAAAACACCTTGTGTCACCGGTTTGGATTCGACGGGGTTTGCCACCTCGTGCGCGGCATTGCACTTGATTGTCAGTGCGGCATTTGAAAGAAGTGAGTCTGTAAATTCAGTACTTTTGTATGCATCAAGATACTGATTTTTACAATTAGTAGTACACTCCTGCTCGGTTCCTGAAGTCCCGGCGTTTATCTCCTGACAGTCGTTTTTTTCACCGAAATAGCAAAAACAACTCGCCTCCGCGCGTGCGGAAACAGGAATGGATATGAGTAAGAGAAAAAAGAGGATCGATCGATATTTCATAGAGTTGGATCAAAAACTGCAAGTCGCGGGAAACGGACATTGGGCTGATCCTTTGCACCGGCAATGACTCGTCGTTTTTCCTTCGAGTTCAAAATGCCATATCTCTTTCGCATATCTGACAAGTCCTGCGTCCGCCATAATATCCGCAAGTATACCAGCCCCCTCTTTCCATTGTTTGTTCCCCTGCGCTTTATTGGAGCTGGTTACTAATTGTTTGTTCCCTTCCCAAAATGTGACATCAACCGCCATCCCACTTCCGTGATTTGAGCCACCAGGGTAGGCGACAATCACGCCGATTTCCTTCAATACTTTTGACTGTTGCGGTTCGGAAAGCGACTGTGCTTTTTTGATTTTATCGCAGACAATTTTGATCTGTGTTTTCAGAGGACGGAATCCGCTTTGAACTTGAATAAAATAGTTTGGATTTTTTGCAATCGCGATTTGTCCGGCTTTCTTCAATGCTTCAATCATTTCTTTTGTTGCGCGTACCGATTTGTTGGCCGGTTTGAGACCAGGGGCAGAGGGGATGACTTGCGTCAGCGAAGGGTCAATAGTTTTTTTGTTTGCATCCGGCCAGTCATTGGGATTGCTATTGTTTTCGCACCATTTAACGCAGTCGGCCGGTGATCCACAAATCTGTCCACCGTCAAAATATTTTCCTCCGGTTGGAGTTTTTGGAGCATCAGGTAATGAAGATTCAGAGGCAATATCACCTGGGTCATCTTTCGCCTCCGGAGGGATTTCTGCGACAGTCCTGAGACGTAGTGGATCGATTTTAGTCAGTTCGGGGTTGATAATTTCCACAATCAATATCACGGATAAAAGCAGAACAAGACCGGTCACCGCATTCTTTATTCGTCCCTTCGCCTTGGCGATTTGTTCCGATGCCGCCCCTCCGACCGCATACTGCAGACCTCCAATGAGGAGCATGACAACCGCTGCGATGGTGGCAAATCCAATTAAATATTTATACACGCCCGCAATGTAGTCACCCAGGAAGTTGACATAAGTCTCGCCTTGATATTCCGTCACGGGTGTAAAAACCAATCCAGGAATCGGAACGTTTAGTTTGGGAACAACCGGATCGATTTTTTGTTTTGATTCAGTTGCAAGGTTGTGCGCGTTCGCACAGTCTGAAAAAATGAGTATTGCGCCGAAGGTCGATTCATTAAATTGGAAAGTATTTAACTGGTTCGGGTATTTGCTTTTGCAGGCGGCTTCACACTCCGTTTCCTGTGCGCCATCATTGAGTGATTCGTATAGGCAATCATTTTTTTCACCGAAATAGCACGCGCAAACAGGTGCTGCCCACGCCTGATTTGGCAACGTCAGCGCAAAAAGGAAGAGTGCGAGGACGATCCGCCTCATAGATCGGTTTTTTGCAGTTCAAGTTGGATGATGCCTACGAGCTCTTCTGCGGTCACCGATCCGACGAGTTTCTGCGAACCGACGTAAAGCGTGGGTGTAGCGACAATGCCAAGTGCGAGTCCTTCTTCCTGATCTTTTTGAACGATCGCGCCAGTTTCTTGTTTTTCGATACAGTTGGAAAAGCGTTTTTGATCGAGTTTAAGCTCTGAAGCGATTTGTAAGAATGTTTCTTCGGAGAGAAATTGTTGTCGTGCAAAGAGCGCGTCGTGATACTGCCAAAACTTTTGTTGCCGATCCGCGCAATGCGCGGCAATCGCAGCGGGAATTGAATTGGGATGCGCGGAAGAGTTCGGAAGATTTTTCCACACGAGTCGCACCTCATCGGGAAATGCCCGCAGAGCGGCATCAAGGGCCGTTTGGATGGTTTGGCAGTGCTCGCACTCGAAATCCGAAAATTCGATGATCGTCAGCTCGGCATTCTCAGCGCCCTTTGAAGGATTCACAAACGTGACCGTGGGCTCTGTGACGGTGATAGGATTCGTATGACTCGCGGGGGGTGTGAGATCAATCGGATTTGTGGTGATCCAATAAAAAATGAGAGTGACCACTGCAAAAAATCCGATGGTGAGAAACGCAAGCCAGCGATTATTCATAAGAACTTATTTGAGTTTCACATATTCAAGCGTCCCCGTATCCGCATTGGTGAAGTACAGTGTAGATTCATCTGCTGTCAGAAATAAATTTTTCATCTCTTTTTCACCGGTCGGGATCGCAAGGAGTTTTGTGGCTCCCGTTTCCAAATTGACTTCATACAGTGCGTCCGGATACCCGCTGAATGCCGCCGGTTGCAATCCGGCGTTTGGAGGAAGCCCTTGCGGCACGGCACAAAGTGCCGTTGGTTGAGATGGGGAGAAGGTACACTTATCTACCCAGGTGTTGAGTGATAGACTTTTGCGGTTTTCTCCCATGGAAGAGCTGGTCGCATCAACCACCCATAAAAGCGGCCGGTAATTGCTGTATGCGCCTGAAACTGAGTACAGAAGTTTTTTTCCGTCCGGCGACCATTGCGATTTGAAACCCAATCCCTCCACCGTGAGTCCTTTGAAATTTTCCTGTTCTTTGCCAAGCGGAATCACGGTGCGTCGGTCGAAACTGCCAAGACCTTCCGCGGTATCGGAAAATGCCACCACTTGATTGTTCGGAGACCAATTCACCTGGACTTTCGCTTCGTTTTCTCCAAGTGCTTGGATACTTTTGACGTTTGAACCGTTTGCATTGGAAACAACAAGCCAGCGGTTTTGCGGATCGATTCCGATGCTTTTTGCGATGAGTTCGTCTGTCGTTGGAGAAAAATCAAAGTCTTCCCAGTGCTTGGGGAGAGTCACTTGCGTTTCATTGGCAAAGTCGTAAACGACATTTGATCCATCCGGAAATTCGAGAATGGCTTTTTGTGCGTCTTTATCCCAGGCGACATTTTGGACTGCTGGAAATTCTTTTTCGGAGAGGACTTCAATGGCGCCATCTTTTCCGATTCGATAGAATTTCCCGTCCGTTTCATCGTAAAAATTGATCGACGATCCGTCACCCGATAGGGTCGGGTTAAACACGGGACCAGTCGTGAGTTGGGTGGTTTGCGTTTCGCCACCGCGGGCGATTTCGTCCGCTTGTGTCAGTCCCGGTTCTGTCCCGATCCCTGGTTGGATCGTCCCGGGCGCGCCCTCAAGCGAAGAGGGGAGGCCTCCTAACGGGAATTCTGCGCCTGGAAGCGGTTGTTCGGAAACGGAAGGAGTCGGCGGAGTGCGGAAGAAGCCGAAATATAAAAGAAAGGCGATCACGATCACGGAAATAATGAATCCGATGATGAGGAGGATGCGCTTTGTGCGTTCGGACATAGGGGGCGGAACTTGCCGCACAAGTTCCGATTAAAAAGGATTGGCAGAGGCAAGAATGGAGAAGAGCGTTCCAATAAAGACGATCGGGAGTATGATGGCGATGATCAAAAAAACATCCGCGAGTAATACCATGAGTGTTTTTCCTAAGTCATTTCCCCCAATCGTTTTTTTTGGGAATGGCATTGGGATAGGATCCCAATCGAGCGGCGGGATAATGTCGCTTTTTCCTTTCAAGAGCCAACCGCCGAGCATCATTTGCACATTGTACCATCCAAGCGTCAAAAATCGAATAAAAAAAGTGAAAATCATCCCGATTCCTCCGGTGGCAAGCTCCAAGGCGCTCGCAAATGAATTGGCGATATAAACGAGCGATTTCTGGATCATTTTTTTGGAGGCGGATTTTGCGACAGATGCCATCGGATTCGCACCCATGGAAGGGTTCATTCCCTGAATTCCCGGCATCGAGGCCTGTGGGGTCACGCCTTGCATCGACATCATGGATTGGGCTGCTTGCGCTTGTCGCATCATGGCGGTTGCGGATCGAAACTGTGCGTACGGGCTCATGGTCTCTTCATTTTGTTCTTCATCTTGTTCCTCATCCAACTCATCACGATCTTGAAAACTGTTTTGTTGTCCATCCGGGAGCTGGTCCATGGTGTTTTGCATCTGTTGCGCTTGTCGTCTGGCTTGTTGAAATTGGCTGCGCATTTGCGAGGCGGAACGACGGGCCTGATTACCGCTGCGTATCGCCCGACGTCCCATCGTGCTTGCACGTTGACCGGCGCGGGCCGCTCCGCGCGAGGTGGCTTGCGCTCCCGTTCGCGCGGCGGTTCCTGCCGCCCGTCCGGCACCTGCTGCGGCCTTGCCAACGCCAACAGCCGCACGTCCGACAACAGCGACGGCTTTTGCGGCACCTGCGGCGATGGCTGGGAGTGGCATAGGAAGATTAGGAACGAGGTTTGGTCACGGTAATTTCCGCATGACGCAAATCAATGTGGAGGCGGGAAGGTCTGTCTTTTTTTCCAAGCCGTTCGGCAACCCGACTTTCCACGACATGTTGGATCAAATGGCGTACCCCTCGCGCACCCAGCTTGAGATCGACTCGTTTTGCAAGATGTCCGGATACGTTCGGGTGAACGGTCAGCGCGATCGCTTGTTGTTCATGGAGTCGTTGCGTCAGTTCGAGGAGTTCTTTTTCGACGATACGCGAGATCGATTCTTTGGTGAGTTGATTGAAGACACAGATCGTATCCACGCGATTGATCAGTTCGGGCCTGAATCGTTCTTCCAATTCTTTCCGAACGTCATGCGCGGTCGCGGACCGACTGGCTTCTTCGGATTGAGAAAATCCGATTCCGGGTCGTTCAAATGCTTCCAATCCCACATTGGTGGTCAGAACCACCATGGTGTTTTTGAAATTGATTGTCTTTCCTGTGGCATCCGCAAGTTCGCCTTCCTCCAAAATTTGCAAGAGCAAATTTTGAACGTCTCGATGCGCTTTTTCCAGTTCATCAAACAAGATCACGCTGTACGGACGCTGTTTGACTCGATCAGTCAGGTTGGATTGGTCTTTGTATCCGACATATCCCGCAGGTGATCCGATCAGTTTGGAAACGGTAAATCCTTCGGCATATTCCGACATGTCGAGTCGAATTAACTGTTTTGGATTTTTGAAGAAAATGTGGGCGATCGCCTTGGCCAGTTCAGTTTTTCCCACCCCCGAAGGTCCGGCAAACAAGAAAGAAGCCAACGGACGACGCGGGTGGACAACACCGCTTTTGGCGCGAGCGAGCGTGGAAGAAACCGTTTGGAGAATGGAATCTTGGCCGACGATTTTTCCTGAAAGTCGCGTGTAAAATGACTGAGCGCTTTCGTGTGTCTCTTCGAAAAGATCGGGAAGGGGAATTCCAGTCATGCGCGAAATCACGCGCGCAATGTCTTGCACATCCACGGTGGGGACGGCGCGGTGTTCGGGGGTGTCTGAGGCAGTCTCGATAAAACGGCGAACACGTTCCTCTTCTTCCTTGAGTTCAATCGCGTCACGGAAACGTTCTTCCACGACGGCTTGACGCTTGACATCTTTGACGCGCTGCAATTCTTGTTCCAACTCGCGACGTTTCTGCATGGTGCTTGGCTGACCTTGTGCAATACGCACACTTGCCGCCGCTTCATCAATGAGATCAATGGCTTTATCCGGAAGTTGTCGGTCTTGGAGGTAACGGCTGGAAAGCTTCACGGCTTGAGTGATCGCGTCCGGAAGAATACGGACCTGATGGAAGGATTCATAGTAAGGCGTGAGTCCTTGCAGGATGCGTTCGGCATCTTCCAAACCGGGTTCTTCAACCATGATCGTTTGGAATCTGCGTTCGAGTGCACTGTCGGATTCAATATGTTTTTTGTATTCTTCGGGAGTGGTCGCTCCGATACATCGGATATCTCCCCGCGCAAGTGCGGGTTTTAAAATATTCGCCGCGTCCATGGAACCGGAAGCCGCACCCGCACCGACAATCGTGTGGATTTCATCAATAAAGAGAATGATGTCGTCGTTTTTTTTCACCTCCTCGACGACCTGTCTGAGACGTCCTTCAAATTCTCCACGATACATCGTTCCCGCCACCATGAGTGCCATGTCCAGTGCAAAAATGCGTTTATGTAGCAAGGCGGGCGGGACGCGCCCTTCCACAATGTGTTTGGCAAGACCTTCGACAATCGCGGTTTTTCCAACCCCTGGCGCTCCGGTGAGGAGCGGATTGTTCTTCGTTCTTCGACACAAAATTTGCATAAGCCGGTCGATCTCTGCATCTCGACCGATCACAGGATCGATTTCTTTTTGTGCGTCGAGTGTCGTCAGTTCTCGACCGAAAAATTCAAGCGCGGCAAGTTTTTCTTCCTCTTCTTGTTGCTGAGATTGTGTCATCGTGTTTCCTTCCGTGGTTTCCTTGATCATGGTGTTTGTCATGTCCGGGAATTTGGAGGTGCTTTTCAGGACAATGGAAAGTTGTTGACGCACATCTTTGAGATCTGTTTTCCGTTGTTCAAAAAATTCAGCAATCGCCCGATTCTCCACTTGAAGAATTCCTGAGAGCAAATGCTCCGTGCCGACGTAACGGTGTCCGTAAATGTTTGCAGTCAGAACCGCCTTTTCGACAATGCGTTTTGCATCGTCCGAAAGATGAAGTGTGGCATTGATCGGAGCGGCGGGCATTGCCTTGATGCGTTGTGCCGCACCCACAAGTGCGCGCAAATCCGTTTGTTTGACGCCCGCTTTTTTGAGAATTTCCGCTCCGAGACAACCTCGTTGTGTCCCCAGGGCCCATAGCAAATGCTCCGGGTGAATCGTCTTTTCGTTTGTTTCAACCACAAAACACAACGCGCGTGTAAGGACGTTTTTGAGATGGGTTGAAAATTTATCGACGATATCGTGAGACATGGGAAGGTGTTGAGTGATGGGTAAGAGGTGCTAGGTTTCAATTCCGCGCAGACGTTTGATCCGTTCTTCGATCGGCGGATGCGTGCTAAACCATTGTTCAAATTTCTTTTTCGTGACGTGCGGATCAAAAGGATTCGCGAGGAACAAATGGGCGGTAGCGTGATTTGCGCGTTTCATGGGTTGATCCAATGTGGCGATTTTTTCGAGCGCACGTGCGAGTCCTTCGGGATAACGTGTAAGAAGCGAACCGGATGCGTCAGCGAGATATTCACGCGAGCGTGAAATCGCGAGTTTGATCAGTTCGGCAAACAGCGGTGACAAAATAGCCAGGACAAGACCGATGATCAGCAGAACTCCGGCCGCCTTGTTGTCACTGTCGCGTCCTTTGAAATAAAGAGAGCGCAGCATCCAGTCGGAAAGCAAGATTACGACACCGACGAGAACCACCACAAGGGTCATCACGCGAATGTCATAATTTTTGATGTGCGACAACTCGTGCGCAAGGACTCCTTCAAGTTCCTGTTTGTCTAAGATTTGCAGCAATCCCGTCGTGACGGCGACCGACGCATGTGCGGGATCTCGTCCGGTGGCGAACGCGTTCGCAGACGGATCCTCAATCAGAAAGACGCGCGGAGTCGGAAGACCTGAAGCAATCGCGAGATTTTCCACGAGCCGATACAATTCCGGAGCATCTTGTTTTTTCACTTCTTTTGCTCCAGAAACGGCGAGTGCGACTGAATCACCGCGATAATAGCCAAACAAGGTCATGATCGTTGAAACGATCACCGCGAGGATGATTCCCATGTTCTGATCGCCGTACCACGCTCCAAACACCCATCCCAATGAAAGAATCACGACGGTAAACAGAGAAATGAGCACCCATGTTTTGCGTTTGTTTGAGGTGATCTGAGAGTACATAGCTTAAAACTGAACCTCTGGGCGTTGAAGTTCTACATCCGGCGCATCAAAAAATTCGCGTTTGATAAATCCAAACATCCCCGCGATCATGTTGGTTGGAAAGACTTGCAGCTTCGTGTTGTAATCGCGTGTATTTGCATTGTAGAATCGGCGTGCGGCCTGGATTTTATCTTCCGCATCGGTGAGTTCGTGCTGAAGATGAAGAAAGTTTTCCGACGCTTGCAGTTGCGGATAGCTTTCCGCAACAGCGAATAAGGATTTGAGCGTTTCCGTGAGCATGTTTTCGGCCTTGGCGTGATCTTCCATCGTTTTGGCTCCCATCGCCGCGGCGCGGGCTTCTGTCACTTTTGTGAACACACCTTCCTCGTGCTTGGCATAGCCCTTTACGGAGTTCACGATATTCGGAATCAGATCGTATCGGCGCTTCATTTGCACCTCGATATCGGACCACGCCTCTTCGACACGGTTTCTTGAACCGATGAGTCCGTTGTATGTTAGAATGAGCCACAACACGATGAGGACGAGAATGACGAGTATGATCCAAATGAGTTCCATAAATAAGGGTTTAAGATGTTAAAATTCCGTATTTTCTGTTAAAAGTGTAGCGAAAATATTCGCAATCAGCAAGTTTATGACGTTTCCAAGCCATATTTTTAAAAAGTACGACATCCGCGGATTGGTTGATTCTGAAATTACCGAAGAATTAGCAGAAAAGATTGGTCGTGCGTTCGCCACGTTCCGGTCGGCGGAATTGGGGGGAAGGCCGATTGTTTGTGTCGTCGGTCGTGACATGCGCGAAAGTTCGGTGCGCTTTCAACGGGCGCTCATGAAAGGGTTAATGCAAGAGGGTGCGACCGTTCTTGACGTAGGGCTTGTGTCGACACCCGCGTTTTATTTTTCCGTGGGTCATTTGGATGCGGACGGTGGCATGATGGTCTCCGCTTCCCATAATCCGGCCGCGTATAACGGGTTTAAACTCACACGCGAGAAGGCGATTCCGGTGAGTGGGGATACGGGAATTCTGGAAATCGCCCGAATGGTCCAATTGGGTTTTGAAGAACAAAAGGGACCTACCGGGGAAATACGGCAGATTTCAGGTATCCCTGAAGCCGCGGCCAAAGCTGAGTTCACGCATGCAGGACATGATCCCATCAAGCGGTTCAAAATTGTCGCGGACGCGGCGAATGGGATGGGGGCACAATATTTGGACGAACTGTTTCAACTCATTGATGCAGATGTGACGCGAATGTTTTGGGAATTTGATGGATCGTTTCCGAATCACGAAGCGGATCCGTTCAAAGAAGAAAACACGCATGCACTCCAAGAGAAGGTCAAAGAACTCGGAGCGGATATTGGTATTGCAACTGATGGCGACGGTGACCGTATTTTCTTTATTGATAATCAGGGTAAGCGTGTGGAGCCTGCGGTTGTGCGCGGACTTTTGGCGCAGATTGTCTTACGAGATCATCCGGCTGCAACGATCTGTTATGACATTCGTCCTGGGAAGATCACTTCCGATTTAATTGTGGAAGCGGGTGGAAAACCTTCCGTCACACGTGTCGGGCATTCACTCATTAAAGAACAAATGCGAGAGGTTCATGCACCGTTTGGCGGAGAATCTTCCGGACATTTTTTTTATGCGTTTGAAACGGGAACGTATGAAGGCCCGGTGACGGTTGCGACACAGATGCTTCAAGAGATGACACGACAACAAGAGTCGCTTTCTGACATTGTGGGTCCGCTTACGTCGCGTTACGTACATTCAGGTGAGATTAATTTTGACGTGCAAGATAAACAAGCGGTGATTGACCGTTTGAAATCGACGTATGCGGAAGGGGAGTTGAATGAACTCGACGGAATTACGATCACGTATCCTGACTTTTGGTTCAACGTACGTGGTTCAAATACAGAGCCCAAGTTGCGATTGAATTTGGAAGCGATGGATCGAAAGACCATGGAGGAAAAGAGAGATGAAATAACCAAAATAATCATGTCACCCCGAGCGTGAGCGAAGGATCTCGATATGTCTTTTCAGAAATTTTACAGGTGGAATCAGAAAGAGATTGTCACACAACTCGCCGATTTTTTTGAGACAGATTTTTTTGCCAAGCATTCGCACTATCGAGGGAAACTTTCCCTCATCCTGACAGGTTCGATTCCACTCGGTGATTATGATCAGTATAGTGATTTGGATGCGGAGTTTTGTTTTCAACATGAAGCAGATCGAGCAGAACTCAAGAAGATCGTGAAAACGTACAAACAATCATTGAAAAAACGGAATATCCCCATTCAGCTTCATCCCAGCAAAACATTTACAGAAATTCGCGAGCATCAAATTAGAGGCTGGACAAACGATGATGCCATTCGTGAATATGCGAGTGCACTCATTGTTATCGATCCGGATGATCGGTACGCCCTGTTACAGAAAGAAATCAAGTGGTATCCCAAAGATGTATACAAAGAAAAAATGCACTGGTTGTTCGCGGAAGCTGTATTTACGTATGCAGATCGATTTCTGATCGCAAAGAAACGTGGCGATCTTTATTACATGGAGGCAATGAAAATTCATCTGATGCGTTTGCTAGGGAATGCGATGCTCATGCTTCATAAAGATTACCCATCATTTGATAAACATTTGTATTCACGACTGATGAAGTTGCCGCAAGAGACGACATTTGTCAGAGTGTTTGATCGGCTTCTCCAAACGTCTGAGCCGAGCAAAATGGACAAGATATCAAGACAACTTTTGAACATTGTAGAGAAAAAGATGATAACAGCGAAACTGACAACAAAGAGAGATCAACGCTATTGGATTGATCTGCGTCCAAAATATCAGGTAGAAATACTTTCACGTTAAGCAAACAGTATGAACATCGACACAGACTCACAAAAAATTGAACGACTGTTGACGCGGGGAGTGGAGAATGTCTACCCGTCAAGGGAATTTTTGGAAGCACGACTCAAAGAAGGGAAACAACTTTCTCTGTATGTTGGCATTGATCCTACTGCGGCCGACTTACATATCGGCCACAGCATTTTCTTGCGCAAGATGCGCGAGTTTCAACAGCTCGGACACAAGATCATCCTCCTGATCGGTGACTTTACCGGAATGATTGGTGATCCGACTGATAAGTCGGCAACGCGCGTTCGTTTAACTCGTGAGCAAGTTTTGGAAAACGCAAAAACATACAAACAGCAGGCAAGTAAAATTATTTCGTTTGAAGGTGAGAATCCGGCAGAGCTTCGGCACAACAGTGAATGGTTGGCATCTCTCAATTTTGAGCAAATTCTTGAACTTTCCTCGAATTTTACGGTCCAGCAAATGCTTGAGCGCGACATGTTTGAAAAACGGATGGAGGAAGGGAAGCCGATTTATCTCCATGAATTCATGTACCCACTCATGCAAGGATATGACTGTGTCGCAATGGATGTGGATGGAGAACTCGGTGGAAATGATCAGACGTTCAACATGCTCGCTGGACGCACGCTCATGAAAGCGCTCAGAGGCAAAGAGAAATTTGTGGTGACGACAAAACTACTCGTTGATCCAACCGGTAAGAAGATGGGGAAGAGTGAGGGAAATATGATTCGTTTGAGTGACAGTGCGGATGAGATGTTTGGGAAGGTGATGAGTTGGACCGACGGCATGATCGTCGGCGGATTCGAACTCATGACGGATGTGCCGGATGAGGAAATTGTTGCGATCTCAAAATCGCTCATTCGCGAAGAAGCGAATCCACGTGATGTAAAAGCACAGCTTGCTCGCGAGGTCGTTGCCGGGTTTTATTCGGCAG
>CAYMBX010000012.1:0-31219 GCA_964388785.1 uncultured Gammaproteobacteria bacterium | reverse complement strand
TACGGGCTCTCTTCCAATTTGACAATCAAGTCCTTCTCTTCATTTTTGTGTAAAATTTTGAGTTTCACACTGTCCCCTGCTTTCTTGAGCCGGATCAAACGACTGAGGCTGTGCTGCGCGTCAACCTTCTGTCCATCAATCTCAAGAATGATGTCGTTTTCCTGTAGTCCCGCTTTGTCCGCCGGCGAGCCGGGAATCACTGCGAGATCATTCGACGTCTGTCCTCGAATTACAAGCGCACCGTAATCAACCGACAGATTATTTTTTTGCGCGATGGATTCGTTCACAAGAAGATACCGCACGCCAAGATATGGCCGTACGACTTTCCCATGCTCAATCATCGATTCAACCGAAAGCTTGACCGCATTTGCTGGCAAGGAAAAACCGATATTTTCTGAAAACTGCGCAACGGCAACGTTTACGCCGATCACACGTCCGGAAAGATCCAAAAGCGGACCACCGGAATTGCCGGGATTGATAGCCGCATCCGTTTGAATCACGTTTTCGAGCGCTTCACTCATGCCAGCCCCGCTTGAAGCCAAAATGGAACGTGAAAGTCCGGAGACGACCCCGGTTGAAACCGTATTACGAAATTCGCCGAGTGCATTTCCAATCGCGATCACCGCCTGCCCAAGCCGTAGCTTGTCCGAATCCCCAAATTCCAAAAACGAAAAATCGGTTCCCTCAACTTTTAATACCGCCACATCCAGTACATCGTCAACCGCCACAACTTGCGCACTGTACCGCTGTTCGTCGTTTGTGAAGACTGTGTAATCCGCATCCTCATCCGAGACCACATGCGCATTGGTCACAACATAGCCGTCTTTCGAAACAAAGAAACCCGATCCGCCGCCAATTTCCTGCGACTGAGTGCCATTTTGTCGAAAGCGCGGAATACGGAATCGGAATGGTGATTCTCCCCAAAAAAAATCCGAGAACGGGTCTTCGTAATATTGTTCGATGATAGGCACGTCTTTGGTAATCACGATTGAAACGACGGCGGGATTGATGCGTTCAACCACATCTGCAACGTCGAGTGCCTGTACGGTCCCCGTTTGATTGAGCGTTACAGGCGTTCCGGGAGTAGCCGGAACCGTAAGACGGCCGCTTGAAAGCCCAGCCCAGCCCAATATCGCCACAACGAGTCCTCCGACGATTCCGGAAGTCATCCATTGAATCATTTGTTCATTTTTCATAAAATCTGTGCTATTTTTGAACACACGTCTTTACTCATATCACATTTTGAAGCAAAACGTTGCATCTATGCAGTATAAACGATTCATCACCGTTGCGATCAGCACGCTGTTCGTTTGTGCCATACTTGTGGCTGTCTGGCTCCTTGAGCATCCTCAGTACTCATCGAAACAAGCAGTTGACCTCACGAACAAAGTCCATACGGAATTTTACCAAAAAGCGCTCTCCTACTGGGACGCACAACTTGAAACCGGCCCGTTTCGAGAAAACTCCTCAACGGGAATCCGTTTGACCTGGACCAAACCAGAGGAGGTTTACAATCATTTTCTGATCACGGTGACTGATGCCGCGTCTGGATGGACACAAACGGGATCCGGTGAACATGATCGCGTTTCATTAGACCAGACCGGGTTACAACCGGACACAAAATATACATTTGTGGTACGTGCGTGCATTGATGTGAAATGCGAATCATGGATGACCGCCGAAAAGGAAGCAGAAGCACGCACACCGAAAATGATCTGGAAAATCACATCAGAAAATCGAGATCTCACCACGTTTGCGGAAATGGAAAATTGGCAAACAGCCGTTCGCTTGCCAGAAATTATTCTTCAGAAAGAAGACGGGACTTCTTTTTCGTTCGAAGAAAAAAATACTCTCACCATCGAACGCGTCACGTTTGTAAAGATGAAAGGGGTCGAAGACACGGTGATGACACTGAAACGAGCCGATCATCCACCGATCTTCGCCGTCTTGACCAACCCGTAGGTCACACAGTAACCACATCGAACGCTTCACCGTGACGTCCTCCGAGCACAACTGCCAAACGCATGCCTTTTTTAAGGAGACGCTGTGATTGAAGCAAACGGATCGCTCGTGACGCAAATGTGTGTTCACGAGCGTTTTTGAGAACAAATGCATAACTTCCCCATCGCAGAGAAACCTGACGAGCGAGGCCTTCATTTGGACAACCGATAAAAAGCGGGATCTCGGGATGGGATCGATGAACCGTCTCCGACCAAGGTGCGAGTTCCAGCGAGGCAAGCACCGCATCAATCGCCCCTTGTTCCGAGGCTAATTTGATGGAATGCGCAACTGCAGCAATCGGATCCTCAGGTGCTTCCCCAATGACATTCACGTCGTCATACGGCGACGCTTCCGCCTCTCCCACAATGGAAGACATCATCTTGACCGCTTGAACCGGATACTTTCCGTTTGCCGATTCGCCGGAAAGCATTACCGCAGACGCATGATCGAAAACAGCGTTCGCTACATCCGAAACCTCCGCGCGCGTCGGGCGAGGATTGCGAATCATCGAGTCAAGCATTTGTGTCGCCACAACAACCGGTTTGCCGGCAATACGACATGCGTGGATCAGTTCTTTTTGACGCACAGGAACTTCCTGCGCCGGAATCTCAACTCCCAAATCGCCCCGCGCAATCATAACAGCGTCCGCGGCTTCCAAAATCTCGCTAAAATTTTGAATGGCCTCATGTTTTTCGATTTTGACGATAATACGAGGCAACACCTGATCCATTTTCGCAAACTGTTTAATCAGGCGGCGCAAGCGAAGTACATCGTCCTTGCTTTTCACAAACGAAAGTGCGATCCAGTCCATCCCTTGTTTCACGGCAAATGCGACATCTATTTTGTCTTTCTCCGTAATCGCCCCTACGGACAAATGCGAGTCCGGGAAATTCATTCCTTTATGCGATGTCACCGTTCCACCGCTCACAACCGCCGCTCGAATTGTTCTCCCGGAAACGCTCACAATTTTTAACTCAAGGAGACCGTCATCAATCAAAAAACGGTGTCCGATACGAACGTCTTTGTGAAGTTGCTTATAGGTCAGCGGGATCGCGCCGGCCGTGTAACGGTCGAACGCGGTTGAAAACGTATACGTTTCTCCTTGCTTCAATATGATCCCTTCCGGTGGGAGTTCCCCCAGCCGAATCTTGGGACCCTGAATATCTCCAATAATGGGAATGTGAAGATGAAGCGATTTCGCCACGGTCCGAATCGTCTTCATGAGTTGCTGATGTTGTCGATGCGTTCCGTGTGACAGATTCAAACGCGCAACCCCCATTCCTGCGCGCATCATCGATTTTAGTTTGTTCGATGATTGGCTGGCAGGCCCGATGGTGCACACAATTTTTGTTCGATGCATAACTATGGATTGTATTCAGCAAGAATAACTGTTTGAGTATAAAGGATGTCATTTCGAAGAAATGTAATATCCACCTGATCTCCCGGACGGTAGGAGGAAACAAGCTCAGACAAAGAGCGTTCTTTCGTCAGAGAGATTCCTCCGATTTTGATGATCACATCTTCCTCCTGTAATCCCGCAAGCGCTGCCGGACTTCCCGGAAGAACGCCCGGTTGTCCCGGCTGATTTCCTGAGACGATCATCGCCCCCAACTCATAGAGCGGCGTCTGCTCGCCGCCTGTTTCAGGCTGCACCAGCACATAACGGACTCCGAGCCAGGGACGAATGATGCGACCATGCTGACGGACATCTTCAATGGCGCGCTTTGCTTGATTGATCGGAATCGCAAACGCGATCGCTTCCCCCTGCACACTCACGGCTGTATTGATCCCAATGACCTCTCCGTGCAGATTGATAAGCGGACCTCCCGAATTCCCCGGATTGATCGCCGCATCCGTTTGAATCGCTTGTTCGATCACTTCCGCTGTGGCGGCCGAACTTGCGGTCACACGACGATTAATGCCGGAAACGACACCTTTCGTAACCGTGTTGCGAAACTCTGAGAGTGTGTTCCCGATCGCAATGACGGTTTGGCCGATCTGAATCTGCTCTGAATCCCCTAAGGGTGCAGCCGAAAAAGACAATCCGTCCACACGCAGTACCGCGATATCAAGGAACGGATCCGTATCAATCAAAGAAGCCGGATATTCTTCTCCGTCGTTTGTGACCACAAAAAACTGGACTTCCTCCTCGTCCACGACGTGACGATTCGTCAGAATCAATCCGTCTGTACTGACAAAAAATCCGGATCCGCTCGAAATTTCAATGAGCGAATCCGCTGACTCTGCGATCTTTTTCTTCACGACAATACTCACGACCGAGGGAGTCACGCGATCGACCACGGCGATTGTCGCGCTCTCTTCTTCGATCAACTCGACAATCGTTTGATCAACAAACGTCCGGTCCAAACGGCGGCTGAGAGAAGAAATTTGGGACGAAAAAACCGCACCCATAAATGCACCGCCGATCGCCCCCACAAATGCGGAAAGTGCCATGCCGATGACAAAAATGGTTTGTGTACGCCGATCCATCATAACGAGGGAGAATTGCGTGAAGATTTGTTGGACTTGATCCTTTTTGAACTGAGCAATTTTTGCAGTTCGGATTCGAATGTTTTTACGTCTTCAAACGATCGGTAGACGGATGCGAATCGGATATAGGCGACTTTATCGAATGAACGTAAATTTTTCATGACAACATCTCCCAATTCGGCAGACGTCAGCTGACCTCGTCGTTTTTTCTGAATATCTCGCTCAATCTTGTGCACAAGCTTCTGAAATGAAGTGTCTGTATAGGGACGTTTCTCCAAGGCCTTTTCAAGACCGCGTGTCAGCTTATCTCGCGAATAGGCTTCACGACGACCATCACGCTTCACCACCGTGAGATCCAACAACTCGATTTCCTCGAGGGTCGAAAATCGAAATCCGCATTTGTCACACTCGCGCCTGCGCCGGACACTCATTCCGTCCGTCGACAGTCGCGAATCGATGACTCGGGTATCTTTGTGATTGCACACAGCACAACGCATAGAATGCAGACAGTTTAACAAATATCGATCATCTTGGATACAAAAGGCAGGGTCTGGGGACCCCGCCTATCTATTCTCTTTTCTCTCCCGTCGAATCTCGACGTTTCGCACGAGTGTGTTTACTTTCACCCATCCTGACACGGCTATCGAGCTTGTTCGAGAGCGCGCAGAACAAGCTCGATAGCCCGCCAAAGGTTGGTAAACATCAAAAACTACATCATCTTTTTCCGAATGAAGGCGGGGATTTCGATCTCATCTTCTTCTTGTTGCTGTGGCGGTTTTTGCACCATGATTGGTTTCACAACCGGCGGCTTTGGTTCGGGTCTTGGTTCAGGAACACGTTGGACAACCGGTTCCGGTCGCGGCTCGGATTGTTTTTGGGCAAAAACATTTGATTGAGATCGCTTCGTTTGAAAGGCGGGCTGTTCGTCACGTTCGCGGACACGTAAAAATGAATTCGGCGTCCAGGTTCCCTGCGCTTGCACTTCGACCGCGCCCGGTGTCGTCGTCCGACGTTCGCGAGAATCGAAACCGGTTGCAACAACCGTGATCCGAATCTCATCTCCAAGCGTGTCATCAATCGTCGCCCCGAAAATGACCTTCGCGTCTTCATCCGCCGAGCTTGTAATCACCTTGGCAGCCTCCGCCACTTCATGCATTCCCATCTCCTCTCCACCTGCAATGGTAAACAAAATTCCCTTGGCTCCATCAATCGAAAGCTCGAGCAGCGGACTTGCGATCGCTTGTTTTGCCGCCTCAACCGCACGATTCTCCCCGGTTGCTCGTCCGATTCCCATCAGTGCCGAACCGGAATTTTCCATAATCGCCTTCACATCCGCGTAGTCCACATTGATTTCTCCAGGGACGGTAATGAGCTCGGCAATCCCCTGTACACCTTGACGCAGGACATCATCCACAACCTTAAACGCATCCATGAGCGATGTTTTCTTGTCGATGATTTGCAAAACGCGATCGTTTGGAATGGTAATGATCGCATCGACATGCTTCAGCAGACGATCAAATCCTTCCTCCGCAATCCGACGACGCTGTGCGCCTTCAAATGTAAACGGTTTCGTCACCACAGCGACGGTTAACGCCCCGACATCTTTCGCGAGTTTCGCCACTTCCGGAATAGCTCCGGTTCCAGTTCCTCCGCCAAGGCCACAGGTGAGAAACACCATGTCCGCCCCGTTCAGCGCTTCGCGAACTTCGTTTGAGTTTTCTTCGGCCGCGCGTGAGCCCACTTCCGGATTCATCCCCGCACCCAGGCCGCGCGTAATTGTCTTCCCAATGGCGATTTTTTTCTGGGCCAAATTTTTGTTGAGCGCCTGGACATCTGTATTGACGACAATAAATTCAACACCTTTGATATTGTCGCTAATCATACGGTTGAGTGCGGCCCCGCCGCCACCGCCGATTCCAACAACTTTAATCTTTGCAAATGTTTCGATATCGGGTTTAACCTGCGCCATACGTTTAGTTGAACACTTTATTTGTTCAAATTTTGCTTACTTGAGCACAAAAATTCAAAGACACTTTAACACCGGTCTCCGGAATGTCAAGCAGATCTAAAACAGATGTGAATAAGTTTGCAAAATCAAAAAGACACAGACTCACCCGTGTCTTCTTTCAATTCTCTTTCACGGCTTGATCGAACGAAACAATTTTTTGAGTCCACTACTCACCTTTTCAAAACCTCCCCCAAATGTTTGGAACATCTGCCCGATCCCTTTTCCCGAACCAGTACCTCGAATATGATGCCCCCAAAGAACAAGTCCGATTGCTGTGCTCAATGAGGGATCGTTCGCACGATCGATGACGGAAGTCACGCCGATAGCGGTTCCAAGCGAAACGGGTAGCCGAAGCGTGGCTTTTGCGGCATCCAAGATCCCTGAAAGTTTCGATCCGCCTCCCGTAAGAATCACACCGGCCGGAAGCATGCCGGAACGCTCAATTTTCTGCAGCTCTTTATCCACATGTTCGAAAATATCCTGAGCTCGAGCTTCTGTAATGTCCGCAACAAATCGCCGTCCAACCAATTCATCTTCCGGCGCGCCAAGTTCAGCCAAATTGACCTCTTCCTTTTTATTCACTTCTTCCGGAAGGCATGTGGCATATCGCAACTTAACCTGCTCGGCGACATCGATGGATGTACGCAGCCCAATGGCAAGATCCGAAGTGACATGGTCGGAGCCAAGAGGAAGAACGGCGGTGTGCAATACGTCACCCTCCTCATAGACAACGAGCGAGGTGGTGGACGCACCGATGTTGACTACGCAAACACCGAGTTCTTTCTGCCGCTCGGAAATGACCGCCTCCGCCGTCGCCAAAATGGAAAAAACCAAATCTTCAATATTCAAACCTGTACGATAAACGGCTTTCGTTAAATTTTTGATTTGGGATCCGAGACCTTGAATAATCAATGCGTCGACTTCGAGCCGAATGCCGTTCATCCCCACCGGATCTTTCACTCCCCGCTGACCGTCTACGATGAAACTCTTTGGAATCACGTGGATAATTTCATAATTGGTAGGGGTTGCAACCGTGCGTGCGGCCTCAATCGCACGCTCGATATCTTCTTCACGAATTTCTCCGTCATTGCGACCGACCCCAATCACTCCACGAGACTCTTGGGCAATAATATGACCGCCGTTGATCCCCACCCAAGCGGAATTAATAGGAAGGCCGGTAATGCGTTCCGCCTGTTCGAGTGCGCGGGAAACAGAAGAAACAGCGTCTTCCAAATTCGTAATCGTCCCTTTGTTGACTCCGCTTGAGGAAACCTCAACCGCGCCGATGATGTGCATCTGCTGTTTGCCGTCCGGAGTGGGGACCAGTTTACCGACCGCCACCCGAACCGCGTGCGAACCTACGTCCAGTCCTGCGTAAATTTCTTCTTGCATACGAAAATCGTCTCTCCTTGACCTTTGGGATTAGTATACAGTGATCTCTAACCCCCAACAAGCGTAAGAAGATACGGCAGAAAGATAATCACCCCGACCGCCAGAGCCAAGAGCGAGGCGACCAGAACCGTAGCTGCCATAATATCCTTGATATCGCGCACGATAGGGTGAATCCTCGGCTTAAACGTATCGACAATGCGTTCAAAAATACTGTTAATGAGCTCAAGGGAAAGGACACTCCCAATCAGTAACAATAGAACAATCCATTCAAGGATGCTCACCTTTACATAAAACGCAAACAGAACGACGATGAGGGCCACAATCGTCTGGAGGCGAAAACTTTGCTCACCGCGAAAGACGACATACATTCCGCGAAACGCATGACGAAGACTTCGAAAAAATTGTCGCAGATTAATCATAGCCGTGGATCGACACCTACGTTCGTCAATATTTTTTCCTGGAGAGCAAACATCTTTTTTGCGTCTTTTGCACGTTCGTGATCATGCCCAAACAGGTGCAAAATCCCGTGCACAATTAAAAACGTGATTTCATCCCGAACACTGTGTGGCATTTCTTTTGCTTGTTTTTTCGCCTGATCATAGCTTAAAAGCAACTCACCACTCTGCTCTGTCAATGCGAACGAGAGGACATCTGTGACGCGGTCTTTTCCTCGATACCGACGATTTGCCAGGCGCATCTGACGTGGGGACACAAAGGCGATCGAAATTTCATACGATCGCCTCCCCACCACACGCTCCACTTCGCGCAGAACGCGTGCCAATCTTTCTTTTGGATATCGCTGTCCTCCCCGCAGAATCTGTTGATTCACTTGGACGGAGATCATACGCCCGGAACGGTTTCAATGCTATTGAGCATCATCTGAAACGTCTGCAAATAATCAACCGTCTGTTTATTGCCGAGTTCGTAGACGAATTCAAGAGAAATCCCATTGATTAAAATGAGTGCCTGGCGTTTGTCTTGGGTGATGTACAGATCAAAACCGGACTTGGAAACTGTTTTGACGATTTGCTCCTGACCGCCTTGTCGTTCGATCCAACCGGTCACGGCGGATGCAGCTGTTTCCGCGTTTGGTGCCGGACCAATTTTCGTTAGCGTAATCACCTCACCGGTTGTTGACTCAAATGAATCCGAAAATTCTGAAAGACTGATCGTTGTCCAAGGCGCGGGATAGGCCATCTGTATACCAAGCCGATCGTACAGCCGCACCGCCCCGGCATCCAAAAGCGTGCCGGGCGCTGTTCCACCTGGATTATAACGATGAAACACTTCATTTCCGTCCAAAAATCCATCAACATCTGTGTCCGGAAGATTGGGGTTCGTCTTATAAAGCAAATTCTCTTCGAGATCGGTCAGCCCATCCGAATCTGAATCTTTTCCGGGAAGCACTTCTTGTACGACGGGCTCCGGTTCCGGTTCGGGGACAACCGGCTCGGGCTCGGGTATTGGTGATGGCTGTGCGACAGGCGGCTGTGGCGCAGGGCCTGGTGTCGGTTCCGGTTGGGGTTGTTGAACACTCCTAATCAGCAAATATCCTCCGATGGCAAGGGCAAGCAAAACAATCGCTCCGGAAATCAAGAGTGCTTTGTGAGTTTGTTTTGCCACGTGGGGCTTTGCAGGAACGGAAGGCGGTTTTGGTGGAGGTGGGGTTGGGGTCGGCATCGGGACAGGTTTTTGTTCCTTTACCGGCTCGACCATTTTTGCCTCCTTGCCGTGTCGATACGCCTCAGGCATGGTAAAAATCTGAGCTTGTTTTGATGCAGAAGCATCGGGCATAAACATCTGCTAACTTGCGCTTGGGACTTCAAGCAACTTTCCAGGTCCGTTTGGGTTATAACCGCTCTCAACCTCTCCTCCGTCCGTGTAGGTATCGCCGTCCGTGTCCGGGTTCAATGGATCGGTAAAATACACTTCGACTTCCTCTCGATCGAACAATCCGTCTTGATCCGTATCGCTCACATTCAGATCGGTCCCTAACTCTTGCTCTCGCGCATCCGTTAACCCGTCTTGGTCAGAATCAAGATCGGCCACGGGTTCCGGTTCGGACTCAGGAGTGATCTCTTCCGGCACGGTTTCCAACGGTTCCGGCTGTGGCGTCGGCT
Source organism: uncultured Gammaproteobacteria bacterium (assembly GCA_964388785.1). Taxonomy (GTDB): domain Bacteria; phylum Patescibacteriota; class Patescibacteriia; order UBA9934; family GWF2-40-263; genus VGKU01. The sequence goes on along the minus strand of CAYMBX010000012.1, from coordinate 21,208 downwards.
GTGAAATTTCCTCCGGAACGGCCGGAGTGACGGGAGTTTTTGAGGTAAGAATTCGCCACGACAGATAGAAAGCAGCGCCAATAATCACAATGATTGTCAGAACGATCAAAACAACTTTTAACCCACCTCCACCACCGGAAGGATGCTCTGCGCCCATCTGGGCAACGCGCTGCTGGATGGTCTCCGGAGTGAGAGCCGGATCGCGCGGTGTTTGTTCCGGTGGCACAGCCGTTTGCACAGGCACCCCGGAAGGAGGCGCGGTCGGGGGTTTGACCTGCGGCGCTTCCTTATCCGTCTGTGCAAAAATATCTTCGGGTTGTTTGAGGTTGTCGAACATAGAGAAATGATGAAAGTGTGGATTACACAGGATGTTTGGTGAACGATGCTGATACGCCACCGGGCCAAGTGACTATCGCACTTGTTCCCTGCGGCGTATCAGCATCGTCTGTCAGGATGAACGTTAAATATATAACAGCAGGATTCCATTACCATGCCAGCTCTTGAACCTCTTTCACTTCCTTTACTTCTGCTCTCACCTCAACCAACACCTCTGGACGATCAAGGAGCGGTTCACAGCTTCCCCGAGCCGGCAGGGTCGTATCCTGCTTCGACTTCCGCACCATCTTGATAGCCATCGCCATCTGTGTCCGCATGATCTGGATCCGATTGATATAGATCGAGCTCCTCGGAAGTAGACAGGCCGTCAAAGTCGGGATCGTCAACCAGAACTTGTTCAACGCACGCAATAAAATCTTCTCCCGCAAACTCGCTACACAATCGGCGGTCCTGCTTCTTTTTCGCATCTTCCGTAACAGAAAGCAAATGACAATAAGCGGGATCTTGTTGTATTTGTGCACAATTCTCCACCGTCACCGGCTCAATACCCTCTTTGCAACCCGCACGTTTTATTTCGTCTTGTATCTTATCACAAGCAGCGATCGAACCTGAAGCGACAGCGGCATCGTAAACGATTTCATCCGCACACAAAACTTGCGAGGCAGAATTCGAGATGGCCTGACACAAGGTTTGATCCCCCAATTCAACTGCCACTTCCCAGACACACCCGTCCCGATCGTCGCCCTCCAACATGTCACACAACTGCACATTTGCCTGCACGACGGCATTCTCCTCAAGTTTTACTTTTTTACACGTTTCCGGATCGGCGGTCTGGTCGCAATTTTCTTCGATCGAACCAGTACGCTCATCCAATAACACAAGCGGTTGATTCTCATCTTTTCGAAGCCAGAAGACAACCGCCCAAAGAATGAGGATAGCAACAATCACCCCACCCGCGATAATCGCGATGAGTTTCCAAGGAATCGACTTTGACTCAGTGGGGTAATCATTCCACTCGTTCATACTTACGGTTGTGTCGGACAGTAAGTGAATTTAAAGTTGTCGAATTTCATGGCTCCTGTTCCATAGAATGTTGTGCGCAGAGGCATCGTGAAGGCCGTGCTCTGGCATTGGAAATTCGTCGGAATCGGAATCGAGACATTGTTTCCAACCGGGGTCACCGCTGTGGCGGATTTCACCCCGTTTTGCGTTGATGTGACGGTTGTTGTTGCACTCAAAATCGCTTTAATAATCTGATCGTACATTGCCTTAATCTCTTCCTTTGTATCCGCGTCAAAGGCGTAAAGTCCTTCGTTGCAATCGCTCAGGGAGGTCATGCTTTTTCCATCACATTTCATGCTCGACATGTGCTCCATGTAGGCACGCAATTTGTCGCTTGTCGCAATGGCGGCCGAATAGAAAAAGATGAGACTGTCTTTTTCCTGACTCTTACTGATCAAATTTGGACCATAGCGCGTTTCCGCCGTGCAGTAGTCTGAACCGGAAAGTGTTTTTGTTCCATCTTCAGTCACAATATTCACGTTTTTCTTGGTGTCACATGCAATTTGATTTCCGAGCGCATACGAAGGCTCACCATCAGAAAGAAGCACGACGATTTTTACATTGCTGGTTGGAGATTTTTCCAAAATTTCAATTGCTTTTTGCACACCGTTCGCTGTAGGTGTCCACCCATCAAACACACTTGGATAATTTTTCGCGATCGATTTGAGGATTTGTTTATTGGTTCCCGAATTTTCAAGCAGACTGGCGTTCAATTCGGGATGTACGGTTTTCACATCGTCCTGAGCCGCATAGGGGTACGCTTTTCCACCAAAACTCACAAGGCCAATTCGAAGTTTCCCGCCTTCTGTCGGATAGGAATTATAAAGCGTATCGATTGCTTCCGCGGTCGCCTCTGCCACGATATCAATGCGTCGATTGGGTGCGGATGCGGAGGACCCGTTCGGAGCTGATTTCATCGATCCTGAAAGGTCCGTGACAAACACCACATCCACACTCGGCGGAATCACGTCTTTATTATCGACGTTCGCCGTAATTTTTGACCCGACAAGACACGCGGGCAAATGCAAGAGCGCATTATCCGGTGAGAGCTTTTCTTTGTTGAGATAACTATAAAGATCAATGCTTTGCTGCGGTTCCGAGCCTTCTTGTTCGCTTTGCACAAGAATACTCGTCTCTTTAAACGTAAAGGGACAGGCCGCACTGCAGTCGCTTGCACAAACGGGCAGGACGCATTTTGCGGCCGGGCAGGACGCATCACTTGTACAGGTTTTACCGTTGTTGGCTCCGCCGTTGCAGATTCCTGCATTTGTACAAGAGAAGCCGGAATCACAATCTGCATTCGCGGTGCACGTCTTCGATTTTTCTACAACTCCGCCGGATGTTTTAACACACCACTTGGGCATCGCCGTCCCGTCGCAATATTCGTTACCATTTATCACCCCATCACCGCAGTAAGTGCCTGTATACGTCTTGTACTGACACTGCGTATTGCAGTAATTACAGGTCGTTCCATACGGAGCGGAGCAAGGAACGGCGGCGCCCGGAAGCACGTTATTGCCTCCGTTGTCGCACGACTCGACACCGTTATAAAGATGACTGTCTCCGCAGACGTTCTTTTTACAGGCGTTTGTACAGCTATCATTGTTCGATTGATTACCGTCGTCACATTCTTCTTTCCCTTCGAGCTTTCCGTTTCCGCAGAATTGCTCACCACCAAAACAGGCAGACCATGCTGGCCAATTGCACGAATTATTACAGCTTCGCTGACGCGTTAAATCATACTTCAGACTTGAACAGGTGCCTTGGGGACATTGGGTATTATTTGTACACACAAGACCCGCTTTCGTGCCACCTTCACAAATCTTTGAACTTCCGCACGCCTTATTTGTCGTAGATCCCGTTCCGCATTTCTTTCCGCTTGGACAGTCGCTATCAGAAACACATGTCGTGATTCCATCCGAACACAATTTTCCTGCCCATGTTTCTGTACCTCCATCGCATTGTTCCGTCCCATTGATTTCGTTATCCCCGCACATCGGTCCCGGAATTTTGCAGTCGAACGAACAGGAACCAGTCGCTTGATATTGGCCGTTTGCAACCGCGCAAAGTGCCTTTGCGTAAATATTTGAATTTGACCAACTTTTTGGATTGTTGTGAACGGAAGTGAAATTCGCAACCGATCCACAATCGCACTGTTCCGCACCGGAAAGATATCCGTCCCCGCAGAATTTTGCGGAAGCGATATCGAGCTTACAACTTGTTCCGCAATGGCCGTATGTCCCGTTCTCAGCTCCGTCATCACAAGACTCACCCGGATCGAGCACGCCGTTGCCGCATACGTATGGAACACAAGCCGCCCCGGCTTGGAGTGCCTCAGGAGCCGTTTGATATTTACAGGCGTTCGGTCCGGACGAAAGACATGTGACATTAACAAGACCAGATTTTTTCGTGCTGACATCAACACACGCCGCTGTACTGATTTGACCAGGCTCACAGTCTTCAATCCCAATCGCAACCACACCGTCTCCACAAATTGTCGAAACTCCCCAAACTTTGTTGTCCGCGCAAAACTTCCCCGTCGAGACGCAGAATCCACCTCCCGGACAGTCTGCATTCTTGACACACAATTTTCCGTTTTCTGAACCGCCAACACACGCTTTAACTGTACCGGCTTCAAATCCCGCTTCCAATACACCCGGTGCACTCGCGTTGCCTCCGTATTCCGCGATAATCGTCGCATCATCCGTGGGGAACTGGTCGATTTTGTCGTTCCACGGTGCCCCCCCATATTCAAGCTGCGCAAACAACTTATATGTTTCGCCCCCAACGCTTTGATATCCATAAACGTGCGATTTGTCCGGACAGACAAATTTCCCTTCGAGTCCGTTAAAACAGGTCGCGGGATCATATCCGCTTCCCACCTTTGCACACGCATTCCAAAACGCGTTGAGCGGATCGCTCGGGAGTGCTGCGCCGAGCTCATTTGCAAACTGCGCATCCCAAGATTCCCATTTGCTCATGCTGAGTGCCGGAACAAACGTCCCTTGCTGGAGCGTTGGATATCCTTCCACACAACTTTCATTTCCCGGACACTGTTCACTCACCGTGCAAGAGACATTTTTCGTGACCGAACAATGTCGATTCTTCGCTCCGTAATCCGCCAGAAGCGAGACCATTTTTACGATATCTGTAAGCCGATGCAAATCCCGTTGGATCTTTGACTTCTCGCTGTCGCAAAACGCGTTTTTCGATTCATCGAGAGGACATGCCGTTCCTCCAGCGGCAGCCGCATTTGCCGGGAACTTCGACGCGGAACAAACACCGTTTTCTTCAATTAAATCTACGCAATCTCCGTTCCACGCACAACCAATGAACTCTCCAGCAACATCTTGTTTGTAGGCATTGCCGATTTTACACAAACCCACATTAGTAATGACGTCGGTATTTGCATTGAAACGCCAGTTCGTCAAAATTTGATCAAAAATTTCTTTCGCTTGCGCTCCGGCGGTTGGATTGTAAGAAACCACATAAATGTTCGAATACAGTTTTGCTCCGTGCTCGTTTGCCGCTGCCACGTAGGCAGTGTTTCCGGACTTGATGGCCTGATATCCATCCATCTCCATTTTTTGATATGCACCCATGAATCCCTGCAACGTAAACCATGTCTCCGGCGACAAATAATTCGGATTTTGGATCACACGCACCCCAATTGCATCCGGAGTTCCTTGCACCTTAAAGAGAAGCTCTTGGAACAGACCGCCGTCCACATCAATACATTGCTCACCAGCCGAACAATCGGCGTTTGCGGAACAAGGCTTGTTGGTAATGGAACAAAATTTCTTCTTCGCCGTACCGACCGAAGTGACATCAACAGGCGGCGCAAGTTCCGGCAGGTCATCCGATGTATCGCCCAAAACGCCCTTATCCATACAATAATAAAATCCGAAATTCGAAGGCTTCGTCGGATCCGTCTTTTCGATGTACGGGAATCCGAGCGCCGAATTCAGTGGCGGCCAGGGCTTTTCGCAGACAAGCGCGGTGACCTCCGCGGTTCCAGATGTTTGCGTACCTTGCGTGGTTGGGTTGTTGAATGTGTCTTTGCTGATCGTCGCGGTCGCCACGGCATGTTCCGAACCGTTGAGTCCAACGGCTTCAAATAATGCTTCTGACGCAAGCAAAACTGAACAAGATCCTCCGGGACAATCACCGTCCGCAGAACAGTTCTGTCCTGCTTTAGATCCCTCCTCACAATATCCCGTCCAATTTTGCTTCTGGCTAATAATATTTTCGTCGGCCTTTGCATCCGCCACAGAAGAACCCCATGCCCACGTCCAATCATACGCACCTGTTTTTTGAATCGGCTCAAACGTCCCAAGCCCATCGCGATAGGTCATGGCTGTGGATTCAAACCCATGTGTCTCCCCTTTTTTGGAGAAGAAATACGGACTGAGTGATTCATATTGCTGCTTCACTACTTTTCCGTGATCCACAACCGTCACCGCTTCAAGCAAACAGACCTCACTGCTTGTTTTAAAGTTATGCGAAAAGACCGCTCCACACGTGCCTCCTGCGGGATTGAGACACAACCCGACTTTGTTTTCACTCAAGACACCGATCAGGGTAGAATCATTGGGATTGTTGTCGCCAACAATCTCGACATGATAGACCGCGTTGGGCTCAAGGAGATCTTGATAGTTCAAATCGAAACGCTGCCCGTTTTGGGTGTTCGCGGCCGTATATGTAAGAGGGACATAGCAGTCTCCGGGCGCCGCCACGGCTTCAGACGAGCGGAACAGCGACTTAATCCAGTTCCATGCACGGACAAAAAGATTCTGCGATGCGTCGCCCGCGTGTGCAATTTTTTGATAGCTTGCCGGACACAAACTTGGATTTTGAGAAATCAATTTGCCGTCTTTACTCATCAGCTTCAATCTGACATTCGCAAGTTGTGCCCCCTCAGGGACGCCGGCGGATCCAAAATCCATTTTCTGATCAAACTCAACCGACACAGCCGTATTACGACAATATCCTTGTCCACCGGGACCGTCTCCGATTGCCGGCAAGATGGCGCCGAGCTTGGGCCGCTGAAAACAACAACTTCCTGTCCCGCATCCAAGCGTCGTGGACGCTCCACACGATTGATCGCTGTTGCACGAACAATCGATCCCCAGCATGGCAGGATCGCTTTTTACTCCCTCTACGCTTGCAGTAATCGTTGAATACGCCGTGCCCCCGTCCAACCCGACCTCCTTGGGCGCGTTCAGACTGATCTCCGCCGCGGCGAATCCGCCGATCGCGAGCGTCTGACCGGCACTCACCTCACATTCTTCCCCGGTTTCAAGCGCACCTCCATTTCCGCAAAAAGAGGGGGTACCGTAGCTAAGCGATGATCCTTCAAAAAGACACTGTTTGCTGCATCCATCTCCGGAGAGATTGTTTAAGTCGTCACAATCCTCACCCGCTTCCTTCTGACCATTGCCACAGCACGGCGTTTTTGCCGGTCCGCATGTGGCACCAGCGCCACAGTCTGCATTTGTCTTACAAGACTGTTGATTATCCGAACAGACATATGCGCACTGAGCCGTTCCTTCATGCAAACACTGCGCACTGCACCCATCACCCGAAACACTATTTCCATCATCACAATCCTCGCCTTTTTCGGGTGCACCGCCGTTTCCGCAAATCGCAAAATCACCCTTCGGAACGGACCCTTCAAACAAACATTGGGAAGAGCATCCGTCTCCAGAGACGGTATTTCCATCATCGCAATCCTCTCCACCTGTTTGCAACGCGAAATCAACCACGCCGTCACCGCATGTTGCACCCACAGATCCTGAGCCGTTATTCAAACAACTGGCGCTACACCCATCGCCTCCAACCGTGTTTCCATCATCGCATTGTTCACCCGGTTCCACTTTCTTGTTTCCACAACATCCGACTCCCGCAGCATCCTCACAGACAGCTGTCCCTTGCCACAAACAGGCAGCGGAACAGCCTTGTCCCCCATCACACTCTTCGGACTTTACTTTTCCCGGCCCATTCACAACACCGTCTCCGCAAATCGCATCCGATTGTTTCACGAGCGTTCCGGCGTTCAAACAGGCCGGCGTACACGCGAGTGGAACGGACGAAGCGGTTTTAATCGCACCGTTTTCAAACAAGAATGCGACGTCTTGCGAGGAACCTCCTTCCGCAGCGGTAAATTCGTCCGGGGTGTCTGTAGCCGTCCATGTCTGCCATGTGTATCCCGCATCTTGCAGTGCCTGGCCTGACGCATCGCAATCATCCGGAGCCCCGTAGGCGGTTGCAAGATATGCCTGTCGCTGTCCGATCGCTTTTTTCAATTCTGTCTTTGGCGAAACCGAAACCTTATCGATTCCGCACGTCACGTCTGAGGCCTTTGTTTTAAACTTCCACGAAAAATCGTTTGGATAATACAAGTTTTGCTCGGAGCCGAAATTCACCCCCGAATCCTTTAAGGGAACTTTTGATGCAGACAGAATCTGCTCCCCGTCAAGAATCACGCGATACCACGTGTTCGGTTTCAAGTTGTTCTTCAAGTTAATGGAAATAGGCGTACTCTTTTCGACCACTCCGGGTTTATCGGACGGATTCCATCCAAATCCGTTGAACTGATTTGCCACCGTAAGTTCCTCCGGTGCGCACAAAGCCGTTTTACACTCTCTAAGCAAGATCGAACCGGAAAGCGAGCTGACAAGCACATCGGATTTAAAACGAAACCACGGTTTCACGTTGATACAGGCCGTTGAACACGATGGGAAGAATGCTTCGACGGTCGGGTCATTGAAATCGATCGTCAACTCCCCAGTTCCACTGGGCTGTGCAGGTGAATTTGTCACTTCCGCTTTCACCTTTGCGGGATTTCCGGGAGTTTCTTCAAGTGCTTCCACATCCACCGCATCCAATCCCATGCCGACGGAAGGTTCTTTCACTTGTGCGCCAAAAAAGTTGGTCGACCAGGCAATATTGGATTCGTTCGGGTTGATGACGATGCATTGTTTTCCTTTCGCAACCAGCAGCGCTCCGTAAGAAACAAGTTCGTTCTGTTCAACCGCCGTAAACTCAAACGGGCTCACAAGCACCGAACCCACCTCACAGAGTTGATCTTGAGGTCCGATGGCAAATTGCCAACTATAATCTTCGAGCATGGGAGCTCCACCCGCATCGGCATGTGCATGCGCGCCGCTATTGCCGCCTAAAATCGTCACCCGATATTGACCCCCGGCCGCAAATGCCTGATTAGGCGTCCAGATAAATGAAACTTCGGTGGTTTTCATCGTTCCTGAAGTAACCGTCCAGCTCCCGCATCCGTTTTCCTGCACATCCGTACACTGTTCCACGAGCACACTCTTACTCACGGATGCCTGATCCATCTGCTTGCTGAATGTTGCCGTCACCGCAGCATTCGGGCACACCGTTTGCGAATCCGGCCAGCTGACCGAAGGACTCGGAGACACGATTTTCTTATCGCACGCCACGATCACGGTCGGATTTTCGGGAATGATGCCTGTGGAAACACGATAGGCAAAATGGGACTGCGGAGGCGGAAGATCGCACTGCGCTTTACACGTTCCATCCCCACAACACTGAAACCCAACCGGACAAGAAACATCCTTTGGACAGCTCCCCACGGTGAAATTCAACGAGTTTGAACCGAACCCTAAAGCATTAAACACATTGAGAGGACCACTCTGTGCCTGTCCGGGAACAACGGCATCGGTAATTTTTGTGCCAGTCCAAATTTTGTATCCAGCGTCTTGAGTGTTGAAAAACGTGACATGGCCTTCGTCAATTCCCAAATTTTCTCCGTAAACATCCACTTCGGCATCTGCCGGACCTGAAATGGGATCCAGTTTGCAAATCTGAGGCCCGGGGACACCGTCGACGACCACAAATTCAACTGCATTGGATACACCCCCCGTTTGTTTTACCGTCAGTTGGTATGTTCCGGGCTTGAGAGATTCATTTGTTTGAAAAACGGAAGGAACTTTCACGGTGACAGATGTGTCCGTCCAAAATCCCTCGGCACATTGCGCGGGGAAATTGGTATCCCCCACCGCATCTTGGCCAAGCCCGCCCGTAAAATGCACCGTCCCTTTATTGGTTCCAAAATTTGTTCCAAAAATTGTCACATATTGACCGACCGGCCCCCAATTCGGTACAGAGGCACAACTGCTTCCGGCGCAATCCTCGTCCTTGGCACACACCTTTGCATTATTGGGGCCGCCGTTACATGCCTTCCATCCCGTATCCACATACGAAATCGTCGGGGCTTGTTGAGATCCGGCAGGATCCGTCACGGTAAACAACAGCTTGTTGGAACCGACACGAATGGATGTACAGTTTCCTCCCGTTTCTCCGCAATCCGCGTCCGTTGAACAAAACGCAAGTGTCTCTGTACACCAATTTGTCGCACACGAGTTTCCCTCGCCGCAATCGCTGTTTTGTTGACAGGTCTTTCCAAGGCTGTTTCCTGCCGCATCAATACATTGGTAATCCCCGGTAAACACTTGTGACAAAACCTGACCGGCGGACATGTTCGGCACAATGGCTTTGATTTGCGCTTCCGCCCAAGAAGTGGTTGAAGGGCTCAAAAAGTTCTTAAAGAAAACGGACGATGTTCCCTTCTGCGCCCCGAAACTCAACCCGGAAAACGTTGTTTCAGAACCCTGGACCCCCGACGCGGGGGACACGGAACACAACCCCGGCCTCTTCACCGCATTCACATCGAAATCAGCCGACAACGGGCCAAATTCGTCGTCGGTTCGATCTTTCTTTCCATCTTGTGCTGTGACTTCAATTGGTCCGTCTGTCGCACCGCTTGGCAATTGGACAACAATTTCTTTCTCTGACCATTTCGTCTCTCCATTACATTGATACGCCTGAACCTGAACGCTTTGCGTGCCTTCCGTTCCGATAAATGTCACCGTCCCGCCTTGCGCGCCAAATCCCTTTCCACCGATCGTCACCAGATTCCCGACCGCCCCGTCCCCAGGAGAAACCAGATCAATGCGTGGCTTGCTCACACAAACGCCTCCCTCGCAAACACCAGAAGCACATTCATTGTTCTCCGTGCATGCATCTCCGGAACATTTCCCGCAATACTCAGGGCTCGCAGGGTCACCTCCACAGTTCAAACCGGTTTCTCCGAATTCCTCATCGATCTCGTTGTTGTCACAGTGCGCCGCACGAACAATTGGGTACACTTTTGTCGCGGTTGCCGCATTTCCGGCACAATCCGATGCAGACGCCCATACGGCATACGATTTGTTGGTTACATATCCGGCGGTATCCCATTCATCGATGATGTCAGTAAAAAAGGCATTGTCAACATTCCCGCCTGTGAGCTGGCCTTTTGTGGAATACAAATCAGCATCAGCGACAAACAGAGGTTCGTTATCGTCAATCACGTAAAAATCAACCGACGAAACTCCGACGTCATCTTTCGTGTTTGCTTGAAGCAGTTCAATCGTTCCGACTGTGACGGATTGTCCGCTATACGGGGTTGACATCGCGATGGCGGGGCCGGACGTATCGACCGCGCTTCCGGTTGTAAACGGAATTTTCCCGCACGGCACGCCCCCGGCCGTGCACTGCAACGAAGCACCGCTTGTGGATTTTAGAAGACTTGCGTTGATCGAAATTTCAAAATCCGTATTTGCCTCAAAACATTTTGCATTTGGGTTGGGTTCGGGACAGGATGCCGCAGGGGTAAACGTGACCTTGCTTCCTTTGGTGACAAACGTCCCTTCCACCGCATTTCCTCCCACCGTATTGACGGCGATTGCTTCTTCAACCGTCGAAGCATTCACGGCTTTGGTAAAAACAAATTGCAATTGAAGATTACGGAGCGAGGCAGCACACTCCGTGTTGACAGACGAAAGGGAAAATGAGGTGAACTTATCGTTGTCCGGATACGTCCCGCCGCCACCGTCCTCATCTCCTGTAACTCCTCCACCCGTCGCATCGACGAGCTTTGAAATCACGAACTGAACGATCGCAAACGAGGAGAGAACAATGATCATTCCAATGATTGATTGCGTCAGAATCTTCTTCGCTTTTTCAAGCCGTGTGGCATTTCCCCCGGCGGTCATCCAAAGGAATCCTCCGTAGATGATCATGACAACCAAAACCACACCCGCAAAACCGAGAATCGTCCGGATAATGCGTGCGATGATGACCTGCAGCGGCGGTCCGGCTGCAAGACCCAAACTCTGTGCAAACGTTTCCCCACTCGCCCCTTCCCCTCCGAACAGTTCATCTGCGGTCAGCGCCTGTGCGAAGACGTTCTCAACACCAAGTGAAAACGGGATGGCCAAAAATACCCCGAAGCAGATGAGCCCGAGCAAAATCCCTTTCAAAAATGAGGAACGGTTTGAGCGCATGACTATGGATTATTAGGCGGAAGGGTTGTTTGTCCCTGAATCGTTTTACAAGCTTGTGCGGAGGGGGATCCGTTGCAGCAGTAAGGCGAATCCGGATTGGACCCATCGCACGCTCCGTCTTTTTGCGTGGCTGGATACATACAAATTTGATACGCGCTTTTGAGCCCGTGCGTCAGAACCGGATAGTAATCGTATCCGCCGTCCGCATTACTGATAAACGCGGGATGTATGATTGACACGTTGGAAGTCTTTGCAACGGGGTCATCTGTTTTGCCCGGAACGAACCACATTTCATAGAGTGGATCCGGCCACAGCGAGACGTGATTACTCACAACACTGGATCCCATCAAAAGCGTATTAAACCCGATTCCCATCGGTGCATTTTGATCGATATTCTGCCCGTTAATCCCTGGAGTCAGTGAAACCACTTGAGGAACTGTGTCATTTATTTCATTCGTGGTTGTGAATCCCCACTGGTAGTTATCATTGAGCGCGCTATTTGGACACGCGACCGTGTCATTCGCAGATCCACACGCGGACCCATCTCCGTTTCCATCCAACGAGTTTCCCGAGGCGTCTGTAAGACCATCGTATGAAACGCCGATCAATTGCGCTTGCGGAGCATTCGCGGAGTCAAGCGTCGCTGCCCTTGCGATCACATCCAAATCCACACCGCCAGGCAAACAGTAAATCGTGTTTCCGCAGGGATCTTCCGCACACGCCTTTTTGCTGACGAATCCCACCGTCCGATACGCATTACTGATTTTGTATGCGCCCTCAACTGTTTGTCCCGCAGGATCGACAACGGAAATATTCGTAAATTTCGGCTGTTTAGCAGCATCGAAAACGCCTGTCGATGCAATCGGATCCATCGCTTCATTAAACGTCAGTTCAACCACCACGTTCATTGGTTCTGTCGCATTGTTTTGTGGAATAATACCGACGACCTTCGGAGGCGTGAGATCAACAACCGTTGAGACCTCAAACGTCCACCCATATCCAGATGCATACGCACCCGTAAATGCGTTCTTACCGTCGGCCTTCTTAATCCCCGATTGAAGCCCGACTGTATAGTTGGTATCACTTGCCGGATTGCCGAGCAGATCAACCGGGTCGAACACGAAAATTTTAAACTCATCGTCCGTAGCAACCTTCACGGCGTCAGATCCCAATTTTTGGCCTTTATCTTTTGCGGTCTCAAAAATCCAGACGTTTGCATTATTTAACAGCTTTGATTGATTTGAATCTTGTGGTCCGAGATTCTTATCGTAACCTTGAATGATCGTTGTAGGATCGATCGGTTCTTTAAACGTCACGAAAATTTTCGTGTTGCGCGGAATGTCTTGCGCGTCACGCGGCGGATAATGACTCTCAATGATACCCGCACCAAGCGCTCCGGCAAGCGGTTCGGTATATTTCTCAATCGGCGGCTTACTCACGATTTGACCACCTGTTGCCTTCAAGAGTGCGTTAATGATGAATGTGGCGATCCCGTACGAAACCATGATGATGATAAAACCGATGACGGCTTGTTGGATCAATTTCTTTGCTTTGTCTGTTTTTGCCGGTTCCCCACGGGAAGTCATGTAAAGATATCCTGCGTAGATAATCAGAATGACAAAGATAATCCCGAGAATGCTCAAAAATGTACGGATGAGTCGAGCAATGACCGTGATTAAATCTGTCTGGGGTAATTTTGACGCCTGACCAAACTGCTCAAACGGCGTGGTTTGTGCAAGTGCAGGATCCGCCGAAAATAAAAAGAGCAGCGCGCCTAAAACCAGCACGCCAAATGCTGCCGTGAAAACGGCGGTGCGACGAAACGGTGTCCGGAGTGGACCAAGCATGGGAAAAAAATTCTGTATGGATATTTTAGCGCAATTCCCTAAAAGCGAGTAGCAAAGATGTGGATGAATAAACAAAAAACGAGACGGAAGGTCTCGTTTTTGGATTTTAAGTTTTGGGTGTTGTGACTAAATCACTTCAATCACGATTGTGGCAACACTATACAGCAACACCACCGCAATCGAACCGACAAATCCTCTCGCAATTTTCCCCCACGCATCCTTGTGAGCGTTATCTCGCATCGAAGCCGTCATAAAATCAAACCCGCCGTGCAAAATCATATTCACAGCTAAAAGTCCAAACCACAGTAGCAACACTCGAAAAACACGAATGCCGGTTTCCAAAAAAGAATACTGGGAAAGTTGCATGGGAACGATATCAATCGCCGCAAACGCACCCTGGGACATCCCCAGCCCGATAGCAACACAGACAATCACGGGTAACAAACGTTCAACGATGGACTTAATTCGCGCACCATCCGCTTGACCGGCCGCCGCCTTAACCGCCGCACCCATCACTTTCCCTATGTCTTGTTTGCCCAGCGCTCCCGTTTGTGCAATGACCTCTTTGACAACCTGCTCCAGTTGTTCATCCGACATTTGCGCGGGTAGGTAGTGTTCAAGGACGGCAATCTCCGCTTTCGCCGCCGACGCCATATCCTCGCGACCACCCGATTGAAATGAAGCGATTGAATCGTTCAGTTGCTTCACTTGCGTTTTGATGACCGCCAAAACTTCTTCATCACTGAGTTCGTGTTGGAGATCGATCTGTTTATTCTTCAGGGAAGAACGCAACAAACGCAACGTGGAAAGCGTTGCGTTGTTTTTGGTTTTCATCGCCTCCTTCATGTCATCGGTAATGCGTTGAGAGAGGGACATATGCGGGACGTATCCGAATCTTATCGTCGAGCCGGCTTGCGCGGTTCTTCCTTGAGCTGTCCGATACGCATCAGGTAATCGCGTTTCTCTCGCATCTCAAGACGTCGCAATGCGCTTTCACGGACCTTGTTCTTGTTTGGCTTCTCCGCGAAGAAACGGATCTTGCGAGCTTCAAGAACTTTTCCGCTTTGCTGGACGCGACGTCCAAATCGTCGAAGCAAGCTCTCGAAACTTTCACCTTTTTTGCGTTTGACTTCTACCACAAAAATCAACTCCTTTTTATTATGAAATTAATGCGACAAAATCTTGCCAATATTAAGGGTTTTTGTCAAGTCCTGGTTGTCCCTTATTCCGCAACAGGAGAATGAGTCGCCGGCTGTACTCCCGTTTCTTTTTGAAGCTTGCGTTCCACCACAGAAACGATTTTCGCGGAATCGACTGTTTCCTGTGCGCCAGATTCCATGTCCCGAATAATGATTGTCCCATCGAGCACTTCCTTTTGGCCTAAAATCAGGGTCAAACTGACTCCCAACTTGTTCGCCACTTCCAACTGCGCCTTAAGCGCGTTCTTGCCCGCCGCCTCCGCGACCGGGATTCCGGCCTTGCGGAACTGCTCGAACAAACGCAATCCCACTCGACGCGCCCCATCCCCGAGTTGGGCAAAAAAGACCTGCGCGGGTTTAAACTGAGGCGGCTGAATTCCTTTGTCGGCAAGCGCACGCGCGATGCGATCGATTCCGATCGCGAATCCACACGCCGGTGTCGGACGGCCGCCAAGCAAACCAACCAACCCATCATAACGTCCGCCGCCACCCAGAGCACTTTGTGACTTCTCGCCTTCCTCTCCTTCCGGAATGAACTCAAAGACTGTGTGTGTGTAGTAATCGAGACCACGCACCAGATACGGATTCAATACGTAAGGAATTTCGACTTCGTCCAAAAATTCAATCACTTTCATGAAGTGCTCTTTGGATTTGTCATCCAACCAGTCCAAAATTTGCGGAGCGCCTTCCAGAAGCCCGACGGTGTATTCCTCTTTGCTATCCAGCAAGCGCAGCGGATTTTTCTGCAAACGACGTTTGTCATCTTCCGGTAATTTGGAACGGAATGGTCGGAAGTAGGCCACTAATTCCGCCAAATAGGCTTGCCGACATTCCGGTGTCCCAATCGAGTTAATCTGCACCTGCACGTTGAGTCCAAGCGTTTCAAACAGTTTCTTCCCAATCAAGATGAGCTGGGCATCGATAATCGATTCATCGCCCCCAAACACCTCAAACCCCGCTTGATAAAACTGGCGATATCGTCCTGCTTGCGGACGGTCATGCCGGAACATGGGACCCTCATACCACAGTTTCACCGGTTGCGGTCGATCAAGCATTCCGTGCTCAATGTAAGCACGCGCCGCGGAAGCGGTGGCCTCGGGCCTGAGCGCCACGGATCGATTGGACGGATCCGTAAACACATACATTTCTTTTTCAACAATATCCGTTCCTTTCCCGATCGTGCGTTGAAACAAGTCGGATCGCTCGAGAATGGGAAGATCAATACGGTCGAAACTGTAGGATTCCGCAAGCGAGCGCACGGTGTCACGAATCAAATTCCATCGTCCCTGTTCTTCCGGAAGGATGTCACGGAATCCCCGCAGAAGTTCCGGAGCACCTTTTGAAGATTTCTTTGTGTCCTCCTCTTCGTCTCCTTGCGCGGGCTTTACTTTTTTTTCGGTATTCTTTTTTGGAGGCATAGATGTTTATAGATTATACGTTGGCAGCGCAAATGTTCCCATACGCGAAAGTGGCAAACCCCTGACCCAGACGCGTCCGATAATTCCCGAAACAGACACGGGACCGAAGCTTCGCGAGTCCAGACTTTCATCACGGTTATCACCCAACAGATAATATTCAGTTGCGCCAAGGGTTGTCCGTATTTTTCCTGTTGTCTGCTCATCGTCGATATAATTCTCCTCAAGCACAATTCCATTTGGATGCTCCTCTGTGTAAATAATGACGTTCCCGTTGGTCACTTCGATCGTTTCTCCGGGAAGACCGACAACGCGTTTGATAAAAAATTGGCTTGGATCGCGTGGATAACGAAACACGACAATCTCCCCGCGCTCGGGCGTACGAAACCGATAGGACAGCTCGTCAATGATCAGATACTCATGATCATAAAAATTCGGCTCCATGCTCGCGCCTTTGACATAAAACGGTTGGATCAGGAAATAACGGATCGGAATGATGATCGCGGCGGAAATCACTACAATCTGCACCACCTCTAAAACGAAAAAAATCATCGATCCGCCGATTTGTCCAAACTGTTCCTGGAGACGTTGTTCGAGGGAGGCGTTCATACAGACAAAAATCGTTTCCAGCGTAACATAGAAAAGAGGGCGGCACAAGGAAACCATGTCAACTAAAATCGATCCCTCGGGGATCGATTTTAGTGGTGGACGTTGGAGGACTCGAACCTCCGACCTCTACAGTGTGAATGTAGCGCTCTAACCAGCTGAGCTAAACGTCCGACAAAGACGCTTGACCGTCACCGAAAACGGCACACCAAACGTCCGAATGAGCGAGGGAACTCTAGCATATCATCGGGGATATTTCAAGGAGTCACGCTCTCTCCCCTCACCACGCTGGGAGAATTCTCACCGAGGATTACCAGAAAATCCACATTCGTTTCCGTCGCCAATTTTTGATAATCCTCTCCGGTAACGGAAATTTCCTTTGGCACCACCTCACCGCTCACCATCCAACCCGTTGCCGAAAGCGTCACATCCGCCTGAAGAAAGTCACGCAGAGCCTTCAATTCTTTTGCGCGCAATCCGTTGGTTAAATCGTAAATCACCGTATGCGTATATCCACGCGACGCTGCATTCCCGACTTTCACCACATCAAACCCCTGCCCGTCGAGCAATTGCGAGGCACGGAACGCGAGCCCTGTAACATTTGTGCCGTTTTGAATTTCCACTTTCACAAATTTCGGTTTGTCGTCCGGTGTTTCTCCAAAACGTGCCTGGTTTGGATTCGATTCAAAAATATACTGGGCGATGCGCTGAAGCGGCTTCCAATCATCATTCTTGGGAAGAAGCACAAATGCTCCATTCAGTGTCGTCGCGTAGAGAGGCGACTCGGGCGAAGCATCGATCACATGATGGGTCATCTCTCCTTCCTTGAGGTCTTTCACCGCACGTGCAAGTTTCAAAATTTCGGACACATCCAAATTCGTCGCAATATTTTTCTCCAATGTTTTCAGAATGCGATTTAACCGTGCGGGATTCAGAAACGTTGAAACGGAAAAAACTTTATCTTTGACCGCAAGCAACACTTTCTGTTGTCTGGCCGAACGGGCGAAATCGGAACCTTCCCCGTTTGTTCCATGACGCGAACGCACAAATTTAAGCGCTGTTTCACCATTAAGATGGGTCCATCCTTCCTGGAACGTCAAAACCTCATACCGACAGGAATAATCTTTTTGAACAACTTCTTCTTGTTCTTGGGATTCCTCGCTCGCACACTCCGCATATTCTTTTCCGTGAGACGGATACTTCGGATCGGTAAATCCGCGATCAACATATACATCAATACCACCGATGTCATCGATCAAATCAACAAACCCGTTAAAATCAACTCGCACGAAATACTGAATCTCCTCGTCGAGCACTTCTCCGATCACCTGGGAAGCGAGTTGGGGGCCTGTTCCTTTTTTATCGATTTCCCCAAAGGCATTCGCATGATTGACTTTGCGGTACCCATACCCGGGAATTGGAACGGTCATGTCGCGCGGTAACGACATCAGCCCGATCTTTCCACTGGAAGGTTGATAGCTCGCAAAGATGATCGTGTCAGTCAGCTGCGGACCCTCATGCCCTTCCCCTCCAATTCCCATCAAGAGCACATTCACACGATCTTCTTTTTCTCCCTTTAAATCATTCCCATCCACAAAATCACGGATCGTTGAAAAGAGGGAAAGCTTGGGAAAATTCGCTTGGCTTTCGGAGGTCGTTGAAACATGATACGAAAACGCCGTTCCGACCATCGCCCCGACCACCAACACGATCACCAAGAGACGACTAAAAAAAAGAAGGTGATTCTTTTTCGTCTCATGCAGTTCGTATTTTTGCTTCAGAAAATCAATCTTTGGCTTCTCCATATCCCGACTTATTTTATGCGCGATCACACGATTGCGCAAGTCTCCTTTTTTCAACAAACGTTGGGTGTAGAGAGATCGACGAGACGAATTTTTCTGACACTCTCCGTCAGAATGCGGTCAGAAAAATTGTCCCGTAACGATCTCTTCCATGAACGGTGGTGGACAAGGTGTTGCTACAACCCGGAAGTCTTTCATACTCACTGTATCTGTCAGCAATACCTCACCATTTGATTCAACAGCACGAGCCGGTTCGGTAGAGGTGTTCTCCTACCCCTTCCCATTAGCTGCGTCATATTTAGTCTGGGCATTCCTATACTTCCATCATGACAGACGCTGTTGCTCTGTCGAGAGCACGCAGACAGAGCAACAGCGTCCACCAAAGGTTGGGTGATCATCATACCCACACATTGACATGACGCGTTGATCCGTGCTTTTCTTTCTGCGCAAACCAGCTAAAATACAGATATGAATCCGTCACGCATTCCTCGTGTCGCACTTGTTGGACGCACCAACGTGGGCAAATCAACTCTCTTTAACCGTCTTCTCGAGCGCCAAAAGGCGCTTGTTTCGGACATTGCGGGGACGACACGCGATCGCAATGAAGGCGACTGTTTGTGGAGAGGCAACGTGATCCGTGTCATCGACACAGGCGGACTCGACGTCGAAGCAACAGACGAAATCGAAAAACAAACCATTGCACAAACAAAAATCGCCATAAAACAAGCGGATGTTATTCTGTTTGTCGTCGATATAAAAACAGGTCCGCTTCCTCAGGAACAAGCACTCGCGCGTCTTTTAAAAAAATCGAATATCCCGGTGATTGTTGTTGCGAACAAAGCGGAAACTCCGACGGAGCGCGCACAGGTCAATACACACGAATGGTATTTGCAAGGCCTTCCGACTCCTGTTGCCGTTTCCGCATTGCGCGGTTCGGGTGTGGGAGATCTGTTGGATCTGGTCTACGAAACACTGATCGAGCGTGGAATACCACCCATTGCTTCCTCTGAACAGGAGGCCATTCGCGTCGCCGTCATTGGCAAACCAAACGTCGGAAAATCAACGTTGCTCAATGCGCTGCTTGGCGAAGAACGTTTCATCACCAGCCCAACCGCCCACACGACACGCGAACCGAATGATACGCTCTTCCGGGTGGGCGATAAAGCGTTTCTGTTCATCGATACGGCGGGAATGCGTAAATCCGGAAAAGTAAAAAAGGCGGGCGGGCTTGAAGCGCAAGCCGTGCGACGCAATGAACACGTGGTGCGGTCCGCGGACGTTACCCTCTTTCTCATTGATGCATCCGAATCCATCGGCACACAAGAAAAAACCCTCGCTGGATTTGTGAAAGACTCAGGTTCAGGGGTTATTCTCATCGCAAACAAATGGGACCTTATTGAACAGAAAACAACGACCACGATGAATCGGTACCGGGAATATATTGCCGCATCGATTCCGTTTCTGAAAATCGCTCCGGTGTTGTTTGTTTCGGCACTGACCAAACAACGGGTAAAAACCATTTTCGATGCGATCGAAACCGTCCAGCGCAATCGCACCCGCTGGATTGATCAAAAGGAACTCGATGCCTTTCTCAAAAATGCGTTGAACGCGCACACGCCGTCCGCAGGAAAAGGTCCTTCTCCACCAAAAATTCTCGGCATCAAACAAACAGACATCGCCCCACCCACCTTTGACTTGATTGTCAAAGCTAAACGCGAATCAACACTCAGTGAAGGATACGTCCGTTTCCTGGTGAATCGACTGTCCGAAACGTTCCATCTCTCCGGCACCCCGATTCGCGTACACATCCGCATAGCGCGATCCGTCTCTGCGTAAGTATCTATGCTCACCTTAATCGGTCTTGGAAATCCCGGAACGGCCTATCACCGCACTCGACATAATGTCGGATTTTTAGTCATTGATGAACTCGTAAAACGATGTGGAGTCGAACTAAAACTGAAGCAAAGTCTTGAAAGTGAAGTCGCGGAAGGACACATCGGAGAAACACGTGTGATTTTTTGCAAACCGCAAACGTTCATGAACGCAAGCGGACGCGCGTTTCAAAAACTCAAAAAGAAATATGGGTTCAACGACGAAGACGTTGTCGTCATTTATGATGACGCGGATCTGCCATTCGGAGATGTGCGTGTAAAACGTGGTGGATCCTCCGCAGGGCACCGTGGGATGCAGTCTGTTCTTGAAACGGTTCCGGCCGGAACCGTTCTGAATCGGATCCGAATCGGAATCGGACGCCCTGACCATCCGGACATTGGACTGGAGGATTATGTGCTCCAACGTTGGACCCAAAAAGAGGAAGAACACATGCCGACCATTCTCGACACAGCGATTAAACTGTTGATGAAGGAGTATGCGTGACGATTTGGGTTATTGGTTAGCCCTGGTCCGATTTGGACATTTTGGAGCTGTGCGGATGCAAAAATTGGCACGTCGATTTCCGCACATGCAACACGCGTTCGAATCCGGTGCATCCGCACTTATGGATGCTGGCATCGAACCAAATGTCATCCACCGTTTCCTGCAAGAACGCATCCACCTCAATCCAAAGGAAGAATT
>CAYMBX010000011.1:4161-31577 GCA_964388785.1 uncultured Gammaproteobacteria bacterium | reverse complement strand
TCAGTTGGTAGAGCGCGTCCATGGTAAGGACGAGGTCACCGGTTCAATCCCGGTCAACGGCTCCAGCACAAATTGTATCGTGGGTCGGTACCGAAGCGGTCAACCGGGACAGACTGTAAATCTGTTGGCTTATGCCTTCGAAGGTTCGAATCCTTCCCGGCCCACCATAGAACTTCTGATTTTGGCCCGCTGCGTTGTTGCGATCTTTGCCATCTTTTCGCCGTACGTTGAAGTACGGCTCAAAGGCTGGCTCGATCGCGCCTAGCATCGGTCTCAAAATCAGAAGTTCTATCTAGTCTAGAAAGTCTTATCGACCTTAGCAACATTCCCGCCGAAATAGCTCAGTTGGTAGAGCAACGGTTTTGTAAACCGTAGGTCGCGGGTTCGAGTCCCGCTTTCGGCTCCATCGAGCTCAGCTCGATTTCAATGACCTGAACCAACGCTAAGCGTTGGTTGTAGATCGAGATCAGCTCGATGGAAAATCCAGCTCAGCTGGACCATTGACTTATCCCTTAGCTTTTGCTAGCATCACGGCACTATGTCCCAAGACAATATGATCAAACTTGAGTGCACGGTTTGCAAAACCATGGGCTACCGTTCGCACAAGAATAAGAAAACCTTGAAGGAGCGGCTTGAACTCAGCAAATTCTGCAAGCGTTGCAGCAAGCACACCGCGCACAAGGAAACAAAGTAAACGATTGCACAAGCAGTCGTTTTCTTTTATTCTGAACCCGTTATGAATTCACATCCCATTGTGGTGGTTGGCGGAGGTTTCGGAGGCGTTTATACAACCAAACGGCTTCTCAAAAAAGGATATCGCGTCGTCCTGGTAAGTCGCAGTCCGCATTTCACGTTTACGCCTCTGCTACACGAAGTGGCAACCGGTTCGCTTGTCATCCATGATATCGCATTTGGATATGAAAGTTTTTTTCGTTCGCCCAGCTTTGAATTCGTTGGTGGGGAAGTCACACACATAGAGCCAGATCGAAAGTGCGTCTGGATGGGGGAGCGTATGCTTGCGTATTCAACACTTGTGATTGCAACCGGTTCGCGCACGAACGAGCGATTAATTCGAGGGATGGAATATGCCTACGAGTTGAAAATTGTAGAGGATGCGCAGCGCGCTAAAAAAGCCATCATTGCGAAGGCGCAGGGTCCGAGCAAATCCGTTTCCGTCACCGTGATCGGGGGTGGACCGACGGGCTGCGAATTGGTGTTCGACGCGCATCGTTTTTTGCTGGCGATCAAAAAACAGCATCCGGAATTACGCTTTACGCTCCGTCTTATCCATTCCAAACAAGATGTGGGTGGGGCCACGGATCCGGAGATGCAAGCCTATATTAATCGGAGGATTACGGAGTCGGGAATCGAAGTCGTGCGCGAGGCTTTTGCACAAGAAATCAATCCCTCACAGGTTGTGACGAACAAAGGTATCTTTGCATCGGACGTGACGATCGTTGCGGCGGGCGTACGGCCGAACACGGACGTATTTTCCGGAATGCTTCCGATGGATGAGATGGGCAACATTTTTGTGGAATCGACTTTATTGGTGCGCGGGATGAGGGACGTGTTTGCGCTCGGTGATGTCATCACGATGGAAGGACAGATCATCCCCAAGTTGGCACAAACCGCCGTCCAGGAAGCGCAGGTCGTCGCGGACAACATTGCGCGGACGCATCAACAACTCCCGCTTCGTTCGTACAAGCCACGGCTTAAGGGCTTTCTCCTTTCATTGGGATACGGAGACGGCGTGGGGGATTTAATGGGTGTCATTGTCAAAGGCCCGTTGGCTTGGTATATTTGGCGCACCATTTATTTATTTAAAACACCCGGCCTGAAGAATAAACTGCGCGTCGCGTTTTCCTGGACGATCGGTTTATTCACTGGTCGGGATCTCACGTCATTATGAAAAAAATTGCACTTCTTTTTTTTACCCTTGTGCTTGTGGGCGCCGGATGTGCCAAACAACAGCCCGTTCAACCCGAGCTTCAGTCGCAGCCGAAAGTCGCGGAGCCAGTGACGTTCATTGACGGGACTTATACACTTGATGTTGCAAACAGCAACATCGGCTGGGAGGCGTCGAAAGTGAAGGTGACACATAACGGAACGGTGCAGGCCAAAGAAGGATCACTCTTGGTCGAAAATGGATTGACCAATGAGGGACGCGTCGTTGTCGATATGACAACCATTAAGAATTTGGACCAAGAAGGAAAGTTTCTCGAACTCTTGGAGAATCATCTGAAGTCGAATGATTTTTTCCGCGTGAAGGATGATCCGACCTCGACGTTCGAATTGATCCAAATCGAATCGCTGAGCGGATTGGAAGATGAGAATTATCGCATTGACGGAACATTGACGATCAAAGGAATTGAGCAGCCGCTTTCATTTCCGGGAAAAGTGGAGACAACGGAGGAGGGTATTCGTCTGACCGGTCGGGCAACGGTTGATCGCACGCAATACGACATTCGCTTCGGATCCGGAAAGTTTTTCGAGAACTTGGGAGACAATTTGATCGATGATGAATTTTATCTCGATCTCGATCTCTTGTTTGTGCCTGTGACCAAATAGCGCTGAGGAAGCTAAAAATAAACAACCACCAGACCGAAGTCTGATGGTTGTTTATTTTTATTGGCACACCGCACATTCTTCCGTGCTGAAATCACGGATGGAACGCGCTTCAATCGGGGCGGCTGATCGCAAATAGTAAAGTGTTTTCATTTTTTGCTTCCAGGCAAGCAGGTGAACATCGTGCAGATATTTGCCACTGATCGGCGTTGAGAAAAATAAATTGATCGATTGTGATTGGTCAATGAAGAGCTGGCGGTCCGCAGCTTGTTCCACAATTTCCCGCATATTCATTTCATAGGCTGTGCGGAATACTGCCTTTTCTTCATCCGTGAGTCCCTCCAAATGCTGGATGCTGCCTTTCGCCATAATAATGGAGGACCAGATTTCTTGCGTATTCAGTCCTTTCTTTTCCAACAACCGTTCCAAGTGTTTATTTTTGACAAGAAAGCTTCCGGAAAGCGTCTTTTGCAAATAGGCATTTCCGGAAATGGGTTCGACACATGGTGTTGCTTCTCCACACAGAAAGCTGGTGCTTGCGGTTGGTTGTATTGAGGTGGTGTAGGTGTTGCGCTGAGTACCGCCATCAAGGGGAAGACCGCGTTCCTGCGCGAGTTTGCGTGAGGCGGATTTTGTCAGATTTCCGATCAGAGAAAAAATTTCTTTATTAATGAGCCGTGCGTGAACACTCTCAAACGGAATGTGTTTTGACATGAGATAACCGTGATAGCCCATCACACCTAGTCCGATGGAACGTTCGTGACGGACAGAGTTCACGGCCTTTTGAAATGCAGGGTGTGTCGCCATTTCACAAAAGGTTTCCAGGTTGTTATCGAGCGCACGCACACAGTCATCGATCAGTTGCTCGGCAACATCTTTCCACTCGTCATAGTGCTCCAAGTTCAAGTTACCAAGACAACACACGGCTGTGCGTTCTTCGTTTGTCGGCAAAACGATTTCGGTGCACAGATTGCTTTGTCGAACGGTGAGCCCTTTTTCCTTGTGATGAGCCGGAAGGCATTCGTTGATTGTATCCACGAAGATCAGATAGGGCTCGCCGGTTTCTGCACGCAGTGTCAGGATCTTTCGCCACACCGTCTTGGCGTCGAGCTTGTGGCCGGTTGGGCCGTCATGTGGGTCGATGAGTTCGTACGTACCCTCTTCTTCAACGGCATTCATAAATACGTCCGTAATCACGATTCCATGGTTCAAATTCAAACACCGCCGATCCAAATCTCCACCCGTAGGCTTTCGAACCTCCAAAAAATCTTCAATATCCGGATGATCCACGCGCAGATATGCGGCAGCGGCTCCACGACGAATGGAATTTCTTGAAACGGCAAGCGTTTGGGAATCCATGATTTTGAGAAACGGAATGACACCTGAGGAAGTGAGTCCGCTGGATTTGAGTGGTGCATTTTGTCCGCGCAGCTGCGACCAGTCTGTTCCAATTCCACCGCCGTATTTTGCCAAAAACGCATTTTCACGAAACGTATCGAAAATACCCTCGAGCGTGTCCGGGACCGTATTGAGAAAACAAGAGATGGGCAGGCCTTTGTTCGTTCCAATGTTCATGAGAACCGGTGTCGCCGGAATGAACCAATGTTGACTCATCGCGTCGTAGAGACGCTGTGCAAGCGGTTGATCACCGCGTGCCATGCCGGTTGCCACGCGCGCATAAAATGTTTGCGGCGTTTCGCAGACGGTTTTTTGGGCATCGCGAAGGACATATCGATCGCGTAAATTTTCGAGTCCGAAATACGAAAACAACCGATCGCGCGCATGCTCCAATCTAATTGATTCTTGAAGAGATCGATCTGCACTGTAATGTGGGCTGTCCCAACTATTTTTTGTTTCGCTCGATTGCAGGAATTCATCAAGCAAGATGTCACGCGCGAGCGCGAGATTATTTTGGGAGAGGGCGTCGAGGAGGGTGGAGGGCATAATGATGTTACCAATCAATGAGCACGGCGCCTTTGGCATACTCCGTGGCTCGGTTTTCAAAAAAGTTTGTGTGTTCTTTTGCGTTGACCATGACCTCCAGCCAGGGCAGAGGATTTTGTGCGTGGTAGAGTTTATCGAGACGCAAATCGATGAGTTTGCGGTCTGCGGTGTAACGGATGTACGTTTTAATTTCTTCCGCCGAAAGTCCGGCAACTGGCCCGAGTGAAAAGGCGCTGTCCACAAATGCATCTTCGAGCGCGACCATCGCTTGACAGGCCTCATAGATTTTTTGATGCAGGGCCGGTGTCCAGAGTTCGCGATGTTCCATCATGAGATCACGGAAGAGCCGACAAACCGCTTCGCTATGCAAGCTCTCGTCGCGAATACTCCACGTGACGATTTGTCCGACGCCCTTGAGTTTTCCCATACGCGGGAAATTCATGAGGATGGCGAACGAAGAGAAGAGACTCACGCCCTCGATGAAACCGCCAAACACAGCCAAGTTGAGAAGCAGGTCTTCCGCATTCCGCACTTCGAATTCATGAAAGAAGTCATATTTGTTGCGCATGGCCGCGTAGTCGAGAAACGCAGAGTATTCCGATTCCGGGAGTCCGAGCGAGTCGTTGAGATACGAGTAGGCCCAGACGTGGATGCTTTCCATCGCCGCAAATGCGGAAAGCATCATTTTGATTTCAGGTTTGGGAAAAGCGGGGATGAGCCGCGTGTTGTAGTTGTTGTTGACCTCGATGTCGCTTTGAGTAAAGAAGCGTAAGATTTGGGTGATGAGATGTTTTTCGCTTGGTTCAAGAGTGAAGCGGTAATCGTGGATATCTCCTTCCATTGGAACTTCAATAGGAAGCCAATGCGCTTGGTTTTGTTTTTGAAAATATTCGAAAAAGTGCGGGTACTCGAAGGGTCGATAAAATGGGCGAGGGGAAAGGATGGACATAGAAAATTGAGCAACAAAAAAACTGCTCAGCGCAGTATGGAGAATGCTGCGGCTGACGCGGCCATGGCCTCTTGTCTTGGAGAAGAGGTTTGCGAAGGATCGGACTTGTAGTTATTTCGATTCTCTGAAAAATTTGATGAGATGTTGGCGCACGGGACAGTCATTTTCCGAAACGTACAAGATCCGTACGTTGAGGAAATGGCAGGGCCCGCAAGCCGGCAGATCGCAAATTTTCAGAGAATCGCCACTTACCGTAGCGCGACTGTGCCGGATTCCCACCGGACTTCACTTCGCAAGTTTGGTTGCTCATCGAGTATAGCATGGGACGCATTCGGGTTGAATGTGGATAAGTACTAGATGTAGTGTCTGCAATAATTTTGAAGCACAAGATGTTGGAATGCTTGACGATTTTCAAAAAATGCTCTATGGTTTCGCCTTCTTCGAGAGTCGAAAAGGAGGTACCTCGATGAAGTTCTTGCGACACCTGTTCGTTTCCTTGGCTCTCCTCTCGCTCATCCCCGCTGCACCCGCGTCCGCCAAGTGGACCGGTGCACAGGTCATGACCATCGGGGCCGTGGACAATCTAAAGCTCACGGAGGACGGCACCTACGCCCTTCGTACGAGCGTCCATTGGTTCTGGGCACCGGAGTCGGACACAATGCTGTGGTTCGGCTACGTCGGACCGCGGTTCAACATCGCGGACGAGTTCTGGATCAGCCCTCAGATCGGCGTGGCCGGTAACTGGGATCCCGAAGGCGGTGACGCGTTCCTCGCGTCGGTCTGGATGGGAATCACCCTGCACAAGAATGTGTTCATCCTGCTCGAGGGGGATGTGAACATCTACCGTGACCGAGTGGATTACTATGGCTATTACCTGCTGGATTACAACTTTTTGTTGCCGTCCGGGAGCCTCGCTGTGGGACCCACCTTCGAGCACATCAACAAGGACCTGATCCTCGGTCCGCACGTGACTTACTACACGTCGGTCGGGCCGTTCGTCAGCGTCCAGTGGTGGGCGGCCGCCAAGAGCGGGTTCGAACACACCGCCCGCTTCGTCGTCGGCCTCTTCTTCTGAGAAGGGGTCTTTTTTATTGACATATTTTGCGATCCGTGCTAGTCTGGTTTCGACCAATGTAACCTGTTCGTGCTAGCTCGCTAGTGAGAAAGGCAAGTTGGTTCGTTAATTCTTAGTCACGAAG
This sequence comes from uncultured Gammaproteobacteria bacterium, assembly GCA_964388785.1. Classification (GTDB taxonomy): domain Bacteria; phylum Patescibacteriota; class Patescibacteriia; order UBA9934; family GWF2-40-263; genus VGKU01. The sequence goes on along the minus strand of CAYMBX010000011.1, from coordinate 24,920 downwards.
AACTCCTTCTCGCAGCTATGCAGAACAAGTTGTTCGTGGGCAACCTGCCATGGTCGACCGATGATGCCGGGCTGAACGAAATGTTTTCCCAATTTGGGGAAATCAGTTCCGCACGCGTCATGACCGATAAGTTCACCGGTCGTAGCCGCGGATTCGGCTTTGTCGAATTCGTCAATGAGGCAGATGCACAAAAGGCCATTGCGGCCCTCGACGGTTCCGATCTCGGCGGACGCCAGATCGTCGTCAACGTTGCACGCCCACGCGAAGAGCGCGCCTAAGCCGCTCGCAAAAATCACCCGGTTCGCCGGGTGATTTTTGATTCTCAACTTTCTTGACAAATTGGCCATTTTTGTTATATTCAGGCCTCCTCTAAAAGGAGATTTCCGCGAGTGGTCAGGTCCGTGTCTCAGGAGGATTCATGTACGCGACAATCGGCTTGTTGGTCTCGCTCGGCGTCATCGGGGGGTACGTCTACCACACAACCCACAGTGTCATCTCGACCTTGAACGCGGTGGCATGGTCGTTTCTCTTCTACATGCTGAGCAAGATCCCGTATCTGCTCTGGCGTGTCCCGCGTCGCCTGCGCTACCAACCTCCACGCATGGACGTCCCACACACAGTCGATCGCGAACGACTCCCGTCCTTCAAAGACGAAGCGATCGCGGCGCACGAGCGTGTCGTGGCGGATCTGCTCAGAGCGATCCTGAAGAAGATCCAACACGCCGCGGATGAAGCGGCGATCCATGCGTTCGTGCAGGCAAAGCTCATGACGCTGCGTCGGCAAACGCACGAGAGGTACTCGGGGATCACCAGCCAAATCAACGTCATTGGCTTCGAGGGGATCATCGGAACGCTCATCGGCCTGGTGGTCTTCATGGCACAGGCCACGGTGTTGTTCCAGATTCCCTCGGTCACGTCCGAGTCCCAGTCGGTCGAAGCTGTTGGGGCGTTCATCGAGAATCTGCACACGATCGACCTTTGGACCGTTTCAACCGCGTTTTTCACGAGCATCATCGGGTGGTGCGTGAAGGCGTGGGTCGGCGCGTGGGCTGATGAGCGCATGGGAGAAGAAGCCGCGAGCATCACGGCTGTCGAATCCTGGATTCAAGATGAGGTCCTTGCCAAAATGACCTTGCCCGCACAGATCACGACCATCCTCAAGTTCGCCGATACCAAAGAGCTGCATCAGCCGCTCGTGGACGCGGTCGGTGAACTTCGCGAAGTTGCCCGGCAACTTCAGGGAGCGGTCGAGAGATCCTCGCAGATCGTCGATGCGTCCAGCGAGCTCGCACAGAAGGTTCAGGGTGATCTGGTTCCTGCGGCGGTGGAGGCCATGCATCGGCTCGCCGGACTCGCGAGCATTGACTCCTGGCGCGTCGATGTCGCCTATGTCGATGGCGGCATGCAACTCACGCCGCGAGCTCGCAAGGGCAATGGAGGCGGCGATGCGTGAGTTCAACGGATCTACGTCGGAGGCCAACCACGGGGATGCCCAATCCGACATCGTCGGCGCTTCGCTGATTACCGTTATTGTCCTGTTCGTTCTCATGGCTGTCTTTGCCGCACTGCTTGTGCTGATTCTGAAGACGAAAACAGCGGAGGCCAGTGCACAGGCAGCGAAGCTCGAAGAACTCGAACAGGCGCTCGCGCTGAGTCCCGAGGAGCGTATGGAACTCCTCGAGCAAAGGAACTTCAAGTCCGCGATGGAGGAAGCGGAGCGTAAACAGCGAGAAGCCGAGCAGAAGGCGCAGGATGCGAAGGCCGAGGCGGAGAAGAAAGTCGCTGAGGCCATGAAGATCGTCGCGGAGGCGAATGCAAAAACCGCCGCGGCAGAGACACAAGCGGCGCAGGCTCAGAAGGAAGCTGCACAGGCAAAGACGGCGGCAGCTCAGGCGAAAGCCGCGGCGGCGGCGGCCAAAGCGGCAGCCGCAAAGGCCAGTCCGTCCAAGTCGTCAAAAGGCAAGTTGATCGCCTCCAACCTCAGGTTGTGGGTGTTCAAGGACGGCTATGTGGACATCACGGACTCCAAAGCCAAGGACGGCTATTGGAACATCCGTTACAAGTGCCATGCCGCGTCCGGGAAAGTCCCGGTCGGCGGCAAAGGGGATCCGACACCGGAACAATACGAATTGGGTCGATGACCCAACACGACCCGCGGAATCACCGACGGGTTTTTTCTTTTTTTGAAGTTCAGGTAAGCTGGGGACGCTATGCAATTTCTTCGACCCGAAGATGAGCGAAAAGAGCTCACCTATCAAGACGTGTTTTTGATGCCGCTCTATTCCGAAATTGAATCGAGGATGGATGTGAATCTGACGCCAGTGGAGGGGATCGGTACGACGATTCCGATTGTGGTTGCGAACATGACAGCTGTCGCCGGCAAGCGTATGGCGGAGACGGTGACACGACGCGGTGGTTTAGTTGTGCTTCCACAGGACATTCCGTTTGAACGCATTGAAGAGATTGTGACTTATGTGAAGAGCTGTCATCACGTGTTTGAGACTCCGGTTGTTTTGAAGGAACATCAGTCGGTTCAAACCGCACTGAACCTCATTCATAAGCGGGCGCATGAGGCGGTTATTATTACGGATCCCTCTGATAAACCCGTTGGAATTTTTACAGAATCAGATGCGTACCGGCGAGATCGCTATAGTCCTCTGCGGGATGTGATGACGCGTCAGCTCATCACTGTTTCCAGTTCTCTGTCACCGCGTGAGATTTTCGATTTGCTTGTTGAGCGTCGTTTGTCGATTGTGCCGGTCGTGAATGCGAACGGTACACTTGCCGGGGTGATGACACGCAAGGGAGCGGTGCGAACGACGTTGTATGAGCCGGCTGTGAACACGCGCGGAGAACTTCTGACCTGTGTTGCGGTTCGTGTGCGTGATCGCGTCGCAGAAACAGTGGATCGGTTGAAACAAATCGGGGTGGATGTGGTCGTGCTCGATACGGCACACGGCCATCAGAAGAAAATGCGCGAAGCCATCAAGACTGCGCGTGGTCTGTTGGGTCCCGATCGGCCTCTTGTTGCGGGAAACATTGTGACGGCTGTGGCCGCGGAAGATTTCATCGAAGCGGGAGCGAATATTTTGAAGGTGGGTGTTGGTCCGGGTGGTGCATGTAAGACGCGTATGACGACAGGGGTGGGGCGGCCGCAATTTTCGGCCGTGCATCGCGTTGCCGCCGCGGCGCGGAAACACGGCACCCATGTCTGGGCCGATGGTGGGTGTCGAACACCACGCGACGTTGCCCTCGCGCTTGCCGCGGGGGCGAGCTCGGCCATGATCGGAACGTGGTTTGCCGGGACATTTGAGAGTCCGGCCGACGTCCAGCACGATGCAGACGGTCGGCTCTACAAAGAACAATTTGGTATGGCCTCAAGCCGGGCCGTCCTCAATCGCAATCGTCAGATTGATCCGTTTGAACTCGCACGTCGTGCATTCTTTGAAGAAGGCGTCAGTCAGACGAAAATGTATCTGAAGCCGGGGCAGGAAAGCGTGGAAGATATTTTGGATGAAATTACCGCCGGCCTCCGGAGCGCGTGTACCTATTCAGGCGCGCGAGATTTGGAAACCTTTTTCAAAAATGCCGTTGTTGGTGTCCAGACGCTTGCGGGATACGAGGAAGGCAAACCGGTTGCCAAAAGTTGGTGATTTGTTTATTATTTGCCTGTCCGAAATGCGAAGGGGAGTGGTGAAATGGTATCACGGAGGTCTCCAAAACCTTTATTCCGGGTTCGAGCCCCGGCTCCCCTGCCAAGAAAATACCAGTCTATCAAGACTGGTATTTTCTTTTCCCTATCAGAGGGCTAGTCAGTGGGTTGTTCACCGTAGTCATTACCCCCACTTAACGAAACAATCTTTGAAATCATTCGTCGTCATAAACAGGATAATTCTTAACCACCTATTTTATGGCCACTTGCTCAACATGTGGAATGGAGCTTGAGAATGGAAAGTGTGTCGGGTGCGGAAAATCGCAAGAAGAATGCACATGCGCGAAGTAGGACAAAATCCTCCGTCTCCATGCGGAGGATTTTTAATCGAAAAACGGAAAATTTGGTACAATTAATTTTATGCGTTTCCTTCTCACAATTCTCTTCATATCCGGTGCAGCGTTTTTTTGGCGTGCGTATTTGAGCCATCGTTCGGAATTAAGAAAAATGTTGAGCATACGCAGCAAATTTTTCGTCTGCAGCTTTTGTCAAATTGTCTGGATTTCTTTTTTTACGTCTTTTGTTATTCGACCACTTGCGGATTTAGATATTTTTTCACGTCTTGTACTTCTACCATCTTTTTTGAACACACTCATCTTTTTGATGAATTGGATTTTTCTGGTTTTCGGTTCGTATGTTCTGTATTTTGTGGTCATCCATCTGTTGCGTTTTTTGCATTTTCCCTCTTTTGAGCAACGGCCTGATTGACGCATGGAGAGACGTCTGGTATTTTTCGCGTACGCAAAAACGGAGGTGCGTCATGTCATTCTGGTGGTGGTTCTGTCTCGCGTGTTCTTCGACAGGTTTCAGTGGGTTTCTGCCCGGAAAGCTCATGGGGAAGCAGGGGGCCGGCGGCGGGACAGCCGGAACGGTCGTTGCGCTCATCCCGTTGTTGATGACCAACCAGCTTTCGCCCGGGATCATGCTTGCGGGGATCGTTGTATCCTTCGCAGCGGGCCTCGTGGTCATCGAGCCTGCCGAGATGCTCATGGTCGAACTCTGGGGAGAGCGCGTACGTCACACGGGAGTCCGTGTTTCGTGCGACTTCAACGAAACCAACATCGATGAGCTTCACGGGATGTGGATCGCGGTTTTTCCACTTTCGCTCGTTACACTTTCGTGGTTCTGGTATCTCACGATCCTCCTGCTCGCCTTCGGCATCTTCCGCTACTTCGACGCAAAGAAGACAGGCCCGGTCCGCTTCTTTGAGGACAAGGTCGGCGAGAAGGGGAGTGGCTTCAACATCATGATCGACGACACGGTCGCGGGCGCAATGACCGCGCTCGCCATCCTTCCGCTCTGTCTCCTTGCAGCATGAGCGGTTTTTGTTATGCTAAAAACATATGCTACGCAAATCCAAGTATCCAATCCAAACGTTTATCCTAAACCGTTGGTCTCCGCGCGCACTGAGCGGAGAATCCATGACGGATGAGGAACTGATGACGTTGTTTGAAGCAGCTCGATGGGCACCGTCCTCATACAACAATCAGCCATGGCGTTTCATTTATGCCAAACGGGAAACGCCCTCATGGGAATTGTTTTTCAACTTCTTGGGAGCCTTCAATAAACAGTGGTGTATCAATGCATCGACACTCGTAGTTGTTGTTTCAAAAAAGACATTCGACTATAACGGGAAGCCAAGTGTGACTCATGCGTTTGACACAGGAGCTGCGTGGGAAAATTTGGCAATCGAGGCCAGCGCCCGCGGCTTGGTTGCTCATGGGATGGAAGGATTTGATTATGATGCAGCTCGCACACAACTTGGTGTGCCTGATGATCATGAAGTCCATGCCATGATCGCGATCGGAAAACCTGGGAAAAAAGAAGACCTCCCGCCGGATCTTCAAGAACGGGAGGTGCCTTCCGATCGTCGACCACTTCAGGAAATCATCATGGAAGGCCGGTTTATTCAATCGGAATCTTAGCGAGATTTTGGTTGTTGATGCCAAGTGCGAGGTGAACAAACGTCTCGAATGCCTGGGCCGGGGTGCCGAGCGAATAACGTTTGTGTGTGACAGGATGGATGTACCAGGCCTGTCCACGATCCTCAACTTGCAGCACAATCATCCCCGCAAGTTTTTTTGCCAGATTCATGTCGAGGGGAAGCATTCCTGTCCCTTTCGGATTTGAATGATTGTTGATTTCCACTCCGTCGCTAATTCCGTCGCCGTCCGTGTCTTCCTTCCATTCCGTGAGGTTGAGAGCATATTCAACCGCATCTGACAATCCGTCTTGATCCGTGTCGATGGTGACTTCAGGCATGAGTCCGATCGGAATTTTTTCTAGATCCTGATCGCGTATCCCCACACCTTTTTGCATGAACGAGAGAACATGGTAATCGGTGGCCAGATATGTCCGTTTTTGCGTTTCGGGTTTCACATACCACAATTCACCGTTTGCTTCCGCCGCAAGAAAAATATAACCCGAATAATAGGGATTGGCCGCAGAAAGAGGGACCGCAACAGGTTGAAGGACAAGACCTGTCCCAAAAAGTGTGATGATAAGGTAACGCATACAAAGCATGAAAGGTGAGTTATAACATTTCCGACGTGAAAGGATTCCAATTCTTTCGCGTCGTTTTTTAAGTAAAGTCGATAATTACTATCCATATGAATACACGAAATGTCACTACAACGATTCTGATGATGCTCGCTCTGCTTGCTATTCTTGCACTTGTCCTGTTTGTCTACTGGGGCGCACAAAACGCCCAAGAAAAAAATCTTACGGTCAACAACACGAATGAACAAACAGATCAAAATCAGCCCACGAGTGAGCAACGAACCCAAATGGAGTCCGACTTTGAAGAACGTATAGAAGCATTGGAAGCGGATATCGAGTCTTTGCGACTTGCAGTGGAAGCGAATGTGGAACAGTTAGATGATGAAACAATCAACTCTTGGGAGGAAGCAAGAGAGGAACTGGAAACCGGTGTTGAAATTGCAAAAGAGCGCCTCGAACAGCTTCGAGACGCTTCTATGTCCGCGTGGACACAACTGCAGTTACAGACCAGTGCGGCGATCGACGCCCTGGAACAAACGTACCTTGATGCAAAGGGGAATGTGGAGGCTGAGTTTTCTTCCTAGTCCTCCTTTCGTCGCCGTTCATGGGCGAGAAGATATTTTTTCCGAATACGGAGCGATTGTGGCGTGACTTCGAGCAATTCGTCGTTTCCAAGATATTCGAGGCAAAGCTCGAGCGTCATCTCACGTGGTGTTTCCAAATGCACGGCGGTTCCTTCGCCTTTTGATCGCATGTTGGTTAGTCGTTTTTCTTTGCACGGGTTCACCTCCATGTCTTCCGCACGTGAGTTTTGGCCGACGACCATTCCTACATAGACATTCACTCCCGCACCGACAAACAGCGACCCGCGATCTTGCAAGTTTGTCAGCGCATAACCCATGGTGACGCCATTCTCCATGGAAATCATTGATCCGTGGTCATTCCCAACAATTTCACCTTCCACTTTCGTTCGATAGCCAAGCAAAAGCGTGTTTAAAATGCCTTGTCCTTTTGTATCGGTCAGAAATTCGCTTCGATAGCCGATCAGTCCGCGTGTTGGGATTTCAAATTCCAGATAGGCATGACCGTTTTCCACGTTCATGTCTTTCATTTCGCCTTTACGCTTACCCATTTTTTCAATCACGGTTCCGGTAAACGCTTCCGGACACTCGATGGAAACCGCTTCAAACGGTTCCAACACGACACCGTGTTCTTCTTTGAAAATCACTTGGGGGCGGGACACTTCCAATTCGTATCCTTCACGGCGCATTTTTTCAATCAGAATGGCAAGGTGAAGCTCTCCGCGTCCTGAGACCACAAATTTCGAATCGCCTTCGCCTTTTTCGACCCGCAGGGCAACGTCGTTCAGCAGTTCCCGTTCAAGCCGTTCTTTAAGATGTCGGGCGGTGGAAAATTCTCCCTCGTTTCCGGCAAACGGAGAGGTGTTGGCACCGAAGGTCATTTTCACGGTGGGTTCTTCGATTTGCATGATGGGCAGCGGGGTGCCGTTTTCAGGATCGATGAGGGATTCACCGATTTGCACTTCTTGGATTCCGGCGATGGCGATCACTTCACCTGCACCAACCGCGTCGACTTCTTTTCGTTCAAGTCCCTGGTAAATTTGCAGCGCGCTAATTTTTTCCATGTGCTCGACTCCATGTCGGTCAACATGTTTGATGCGCTGACCTTGTTTGACGGTCCCATTCACCACTCGGCCTACAGCAATACGTCCTTTGTAATTGTCGTAAAAAATATTGACGACGGAAATCTGAAGTGGGGCGGACGAATCCCCTGTAGGACCCGGAATATAGTCAATAACGGTATCCAGCAGTGGAGTGACGTCTTTCATGCTCTCAAGATTGGGTTCCAAACCTGCAACCCCATTGATCGCGGACGCATAAACAACCGGAAAATGAGCTTGTTCGTCTGTTGCTCCAAGATCGATAAACAAATCGAACGTTTTATTGAGCACCCAATTAATGCGGGCGTCCTTTTTGTCGATTTTGTTGATGACCAAAATGATTTTGTGTCCTGCTTCAAGCGCTTTTTTCAGCACAAACTTCGTCTGCGGCATGGGTCCTTCTTTCGCATCGACCAACAGCAAACATCCGTCGACCAAATTCATCACACGCTCTACTTCTCCACCAAAATCCGCGTGTCCGGGGGTATCAACGATATTGATTTTTGTGTCCTTCCAGACCACCGAGGCATTTTTTGAAAAAATCGTGATTCCACGTTCGCGCTCGAGCTCGTTTGAATCCATGATGGTTGTACCCATGGCATCTGCGTCGCGGAAGGTATGCGTTTGTTTTAAAAGCGCATCGACGAGGGTGGTTTTCCCGTGGTCGACGTGCGCAATAATGGCGATGTTTCGAAAGTTGGACATAGGATGAATTTACCGGCGGATTCTAGCAAAGAACACAGATTTGGTAAAGGATTGGCGATGCTACGCGTTGGGAGTAGAATACAGGCGTATGTTTGCAACCGAGGCACAGGCGTTTCTTTATCGTCATGCGTTTAAGCCGATTGCATTTCGTTTTGATCCCGAAATGGTGCATGATCGCATGACAACCGTTGGGGAGTGGATGGGGCATCATGCCTCCGCACGTGCATTGGCACGTGTCCTTTGGAATTATACGCACCCGGCATTGGTGCAGCGTCTGTTGGGCATGGAATTTCTCAATCCCATTGGACTGACAGCCGGCTTTGATAAAGACGGTCATTTGACGGAGATACTTCCGGACATCGGTTTTGGATTTGCCGAAATCGGATCTGTGACAGGAAAGCCGTGCGCAGGCAACGCGAAGCCTCGCTTGTGGCGGCTTCCAAAATCACAGTCACTGCTCGTGTATTACGGATTGAAAAATGACGGTTGTGAAGCGGTGGCAAGTCGTTTACGCGTGCGCGAGCGGACGATCCCGATCGGGGTCAGTGTGGCAAAAACAAATAGCCCCGAGACATGTCAAACACAGGAGGGGATCAGGGATTATACATTTGCGTTTGAGCGTGTGCTTCCGGTCGCCAACTACGTGACCATTAACATCAGCTGTCCGAATGCATTTGGGGGCGAGCCCTATACGAGCCCTGAGTTGCTTGAACAACTTTTGTTCTCAATAGATGCAATTGAAACACACAAACCTATTTTTTTGAAAATGCCTGTCGATCTTTCCGTGGGGGAATTGGAGACGCTCGTTGAGATCGCGAGTGCTCATCGTGTGCAGGGCCTCATCTTTTCAAATTTGACCAAACGTCGAGATCGTCCCGAAATTAAACCGGATGAACCCATCCCGTTCTCCAAAGGCGGACTGAGTGGGAAACCTGTTTTTCGTGCTTCCAATGAGCTTCTCTGTCATTTTTATCGACATGTTGGGAAACGATTTGTGTTGATTGGTTCCGGTGGTGTGTTTTCCGCGAGTGATGCCTATGAAAAGATTCGGTGCGGTGCGTCGCTTGTTCAGCTTGCGACAGGAATGATTTTTCAAGGACCGCAACTGATCGGTCAGATCAATAAAGGACTCGTCTCTTTACTGACGCGTGATGGATTCTCTTCGATTCATGAAGCCATCGGAAGTTCAACAAATTAATATGAAACAAGTGACATTTATTGGTTTTGGAGAAATTGGCGGTGCGCTTGCAGGTCTTATGAACGGTCGCGCGGAAATCCGGGCATGGGATAAAGACCCGGGCAAAATCGTCGGAGGGGTTCAATCGATTAAAGAGGCGGTTGCCGGCGCGGATGCAGTTTTTCTGTGTGTGCCCTCATGGGTGATACGCAAGGTCGCAACCGATATGGCGCCGCACCTTTCTTCAGAAACCTGTGTGGTTTCGCTTGCAAAAGGACTCGAAGCTGAGACACTCAAGACCATGGACGTTGTATTGAAAGAAGCGCTAAACACCGATCAGCCTTGTGGTGTCATGGGAGGACCTCTGCTTGCAGAAGAGCTTGAAGAAGGGTTGCCAGGTGTTGGAGTTATTGGCGCACAGGATATTCGCGTCTTCGAACTTGTGCATGAATTGTTCGTTGACTCACCATTGCGAATTGAACACATGAGTGACTCAACAGCCGTCGCTCTTTCATCCGTTTTGAAAAATATCTATGCGGTGGTGTTGGGAATTGCGGACGGACTTGGATGGGGGTGGAATGCCAAGGGTTGGCTCGCCGCTCACGGATTCAGAGAGATGTGTGAAATCGCCAAGCAGCTCGGGCGGGATGTGGAAGTGATGCGCGGGCCTGCGGGGGTCGGAGATTTTGTCGCGACTTCCTTCAGCCCCGGTTCGTTCAATCGCGAAACAGGCCGTCAGATTGCGCTTACCGGAGAATGCAAGACTCCAAGCGAAGGATGTCGATCGGTTGTTTCTGTTTTGCAACTTCTTGGCCATGATCGGCCGCGTTTGCCCATTTTGACCGCGCTTGATCAAATCATCAACCAACATGCAGATTCCAAAACCGTTTTTCAAAACCTGCTCACTTCCGAATAAATCCCGTACAGGTTACGTGCTTGTGCTTGATGCCGGGACAACCGGGGTGAAGGCATTTGTATTTGATGGAAACGATCGGATCATCGCGAAAGCGTATAAAGGGATTGGGAAACAGCGACCAAAGTCTGGTTGGGTGGAACAAGATGCGTTGGAAATTCTGCGCGCATCTAAATTTGTTTTGAAAAAAGCCGTACGTGATTCGGGGATTCGCCGCGAAAACATACAGGCGCTTGGAATCACAAATCAGCGGGAGGCGACTGTCCTTTGGGATTCAAAAACAGGCCGTCCGGTTTATCCGGTGATTGGGTGGGAAGATACGCGAACCCGTGCGTATTGCCGATCCCGCACAAAAACCGTCGAAGCATTTGTGAGGGACACAACAGGTCTCCCGCTCGATCCGTATTTTTCCGCATCGAAAATCCGTTGGATTTTGAGACGGATCCCGAAGTCGCAAGCGCTCCTCAAAGAGAACAGATTAATGTTTGGAACCATTGATAGCTGGCTTATCTGGAATTTGTGCGAAGACCATCCACATGTGACGGACGAGACGAATGCATCACGGACACTCTTGTTTGATCTCCGTCGTCGCGAGTGGTCCGAGCATCTGTTAAACACGTTTGAGATTCCTCGAAGCATTCTTCCTCGTGTTTGTCCTTCGCGTGCACATTTTGGACGTCTGAATTCGGCGATTTTGGGAAAACGTCTCTCTGTCGTTGCTGTGTGTGGAGACCAACAAGCCAGTTCGTATGCGGCTCAGTGTGTTCTCACAGAACACAAAAGAGCAGTCACAAAAGTAACATACGGAACCGGTGTTTTTTTGGTGCAAATTTTGGGATCGCGTTTCATAGCGCATCCTCCGTTTTTTACCACGCTTGTGCCGACGCGCGGGAATGGAAGCGTGTATGCGTTAGAAGCGAAGATAGAAGGGAGTGGGGAAACGGTGGCCAAACTACTTCCGACACTTCCGAGATTGTTAGCGTACTTTTCATCGTTGGCAAAAAAAGTGGATCGGCTTCTTCAGAAATTACCGAACAAACCAAACGAACTGATTATCGATGGGGGCGTGGCACGGGACGGATACGTGGTTGAAATTCAGGAAAAAACCAGTGGAATCCCCGCATGCTTACAAGATCCTTTTGATGGGACTGCACTTGGGTGCGCATTACTCGTATGGGATTCCGTCGATTGACGGAATCCTATTTTCGTGATATCTTCATGTGGATCGTGACGTTCACTGTGTCGCGACGGAGGTATCAGTTGGAAACCGAAAAGCCTGATCAACGTTTCTTCTCTCGGCCGCGCATCTTCCTGTTCGGCCTCGCCGCACTTCTGCTGGCCGTCGACATCCGCTGGGTTCTGAGCGACGATTTCGACCTCAACCAGCACATCCCGTTCCTGTACCCACTCGTGTTCATCGCGCTCGGCCTGATCACGCTCGTGATCGACCGCGCGACGCCTCCCGAGCGCCTCAACATGGCGCGCGATCTCGCTCACCGCGGCAGTGCGTTCCACCAGGACAACCTGCCCACGGACCGAGCTCGCGAAGGCCGCTTCGACTGACCGTATCTGGTCATTTTTTTTGTTTTGGTTTAAAATTGAAACATGTTTCGGTCTGTCGTACTTAGTCTGAGCATCGTCTTTTTCCTCGCCCCGTTTTTTTCAATGGGATTTTTGAATTACGTCGAACACACGTTACAAACGGACGACGGCTGCGTTGATCATGTGTGCTCCACGACCACACAAGGTTCCATGGACGTGACCTGTCTCGATCATTGTCTTTCCGCGTCCCAACCCACCAGTGCTGTCATGAGTATTGTTCAACTGTTTTTCGCGGCCATTCTTTTTGTCCGGATCCTTGGTTTTACTTTCCCCCACGAACGCATTCGGTTTTTTCTCCAACGCTGGCGTCATTCTATACGTCAATTTTTGCTTCACAGACATCTTTCGTGCATTGTTCTGTTGGATTAGATCAACCAAACGATGTCATTCGTTCGAATGAATTCATGTTTGGTTTTTTATTATTATGCTCATCAAATTACAGGTCTTAAATCTCACCAAAGAAAATGCCGAACGCTTTGAAAAAGAGCTGCACGCATTCACCGGCGTTCGCCGGATTGACACCTGGCAAGGACGCGCGGAAATCGATGCGGATGAGGGGCTGAATATCGGCACGCTGATTTCGCAGCTTCGCGAAAAAGGATTTCAGGCGCAGCTGCCGGAGAAGACGATGAAAGTATGTATCGATGGAATGACTTGTCGCAGCTGTGAAATTACGATCGAACGGCAACTCAAACGCGTGCCAGGATTGAAATCGGTCGATGTCAATGCAGGGAACGGGACGGCTGTTATTCGCTGTGATGAAAGCTGTTCTTTGGACATCCCGCAACTTCAAAACGCAATCCATGACAAAAAATATACAGTCAGAGAATGGACGCAAGCGCGTGTTCAAGCGACATGTGAAGAACGTCCGAATCTCTTCCGGCTCATCGGTTTATTCGCCCTTGTTCTCTTGCTTGGATCCCTTCTGGAAAAACTCGGATTCTCGGTGGCCGGAGGAACGGTGACGGAAACGATGTCTTTTGCAGCGGCTGTTGTTCTTGGGGTGGTGGCGGGCACATCATCCTGCCTCGCGGTTTCAGGTGGTCTCTTGCTTTCGAGTATGGCGAAATTCAATGAACGGTATGCAAGCGCAACGTCGAATCAGCGTATGCGTCCGGCGTTATTATTCGCGACAGGGCGTGTCGTCGCATATGCCCTGCTGGGAGGCTTGATTGGGGTGCTTGGCCAGGCGTTTACGTTCTCACCTCTCGTGACGGGAGGTTTGATCATCCTCGCGGCGTTTTACATGTTGATCATGGGACTCGACATGCTGAAGATTTCTCCACGATGGTTGAAAGCCTGCATGCCGCGTATGCCCAAATCACTCAGTCACCGTATCGTGGATGCGCAAGGCAAAGAACATTGGTCAGCGCCGTTTCTGCTTGGTGCCGCAACGTTCTTTCTTCCATGCGGGTTCACCCAGTCACTCCAGGTCTTTGCGCTTACGACCGGAAGTTTCGGACAAAGCGCGCTCATGCTCGGAGGGTTCGCGCTCGGCACGGTTCCGGCGCTTTTGGCGCTCGGATTCGCCTCGAGTTCTCTTAAAGGGAAGGCGGGCAAGTTTTTCTTTCAGTTTTCAGGAGCACTCGTGGTCGTGCTGGGGATTTGGAACTTACAAAATGGATTGGCGCTTGCTGGTGTGACTGCTCCTCAGATCACCTTTGAGCCCGCAAAGGAACAGGCCGTGGCCGTGAATGCGAATGATCCGAACGTTCGGTTGGTTAGCGGAGTGCAGACGATCCAAATGTCCTTGATTGATACCGCGCCTTATTACAGTCCTAGTGATGAATTTACGGTCAAAGCCGGCGTGCCGGTTCGCATGCAGATTAACGGAATTGGAAGGGGATGCCGATCTGCGTTGCAAATTCCGAAACTGGGCGCAAGCGTTTATCTGAACAAGCAGAACAACGTCTTGGAGTTCACTCCCGAGAAAGCCGGTCGTTATGTGTTCAGTTGCGGAATGGGAATGTACCGAGGAACGCTTAATGTCGTCGCTTCATAACAATATCGAAGTATGTTAACAACCACATTCAAAATTACCGGGATGCACTGCGCATCCTGCAAAGTGCTTATTGAAGATGTCGTGCAGGAATTGTCGGGGGTGAGTCGGTGCGAGGTTGATCCGACAACCGGCATGGCGACCGTGACACACGATGGCACATTGGATACGGAGTCATTGAAGAAAGAAATTGAGGGTTTGGGGGAGTATAAAATTGAAACAATGGTATGAAACGTAATCCATTTGACCGATTGGTTTTTCATGTGAAAGCCGAAGTCACGGTGGAGGGGCTGGAGGAACAGATGGGGCAAGAGCAGAAGGGCGCGATCGACTCTCGATCTACGGAGACGGGAGACCAGCGTTTGGCGTTCAATATCTACGGGATGCATTGTGCGAGTTGCGCCGGACTCATTGAACGGGCAATGAAAAAACTGCCGGGAGTCAAAGAAGCAAACGTGAATTACGGTGCAGAAAAAGCCCGTGTGGTTTTCGATGCATCTCAAACGACCGTTGAACAATTAAAAGAGGTGGTTAAAAAAGCAGGGTATCGCGCAGAGGTTGCGGATGACAAAGACCGTGACGCGGAACGAAAACGTCGCGAAGCGGAGATTCAGCATTACGGTCGGTATTTCTTTTGGGGGTTTGGGTTGAGCATTCCACTTTTGTACTTCATGCTGCTTGAATTTTTTCCCATGTTGCCGTTTGGGGAACAGATTCTTCCACGCATGGGATTTATCTCCCTTCTTCTTGCGATTCCCGCGCAGTTTGTTTTAGGTATCGGGTTTTATAAAGGCATGTGGTCGAGTCTTCGGATGAAAACGTTCAACATGGACAGCCTCATCGCGATCGGAACTTCAACGGCGTTTCTCTATAGTCTCTATGAGTTCTTGCGTTATGTGGTCCAGAACGGGACAGTTTGGGCGCCGATGGGTTCCAAGATTCCGGATTTGTATTTCGAGATCAGCGTCTTTCTCATCACCTTTGTCCTGTTAGGTAAGTGGCTGGAAGTGCGGGCAAAAGGAAAGACAAGCGACGCGATTAAAAAGTTGATGGGACTCCAGCCGAAAACAGCTCGTGTCTTGCGTGGGGACCAGACGGTTGATGTTCCGGTCGAAGACGTGGTGGTTGGGGACATCGTGGTTGTTCGACCTGGAGAAAAAATTCCCGTTGATGGGATTGTCACCAAAGGACTTACGTCCGTCGATCAATCCATGCTCACAGGAGAGAGTATTCCGGTCGAAAAGAAAGAAGGAGACACAGTGGTTGGAGCGACACTGAACAAAAACGGAAGTATCGAGTTTCGCACCACAAAGATCGGGTCGGAAACTGCGCTTGCACAAATCATTCGTTTGATTGAGGACGCACAAGGCTCCAAAGCGCCCATCCAGGCTTATGCGGATCGGATTTCCGCATGGTTTGTGCCCGCGGTGATCGGAGTGGCTGTGCTGACGTTTCTTGTCTGGTATTTCCTCTTGGGTGCGTCATTGAGTTTTTCACTTCTCACGTTTGTCTCCGTGATCGTCATTGCATGTCCGTGTGCACTCGGACTTGGGACACCGACTGCGGTGATGGTGGGGACGGGAAAGGGTGCTGAACACGGAATTCTTATCAAAGGTGGGGAACCACTCGAAGAAACATCACACGTGCAAGCCATGATTTTCGATAAAACTGGAACGCTTACGAATGGAAGGCCGGAAGTTACGGATGTGCAATCGGTAAACGGAATGGATGAGCACGAAATACTGGCGATTGCGGCAAGTCTTGAGAAAACATCTGAACATCCGCTTGCAGAAAGCATCTGTGCATATGCACAGGAGGAAGGAATCGCCACACAGTCTGTAGAGGGCTTCAAGGCGATTCCGGGGCATGGGGTATCCGGAACCATCAACGGAGTAACGTACTGGCTCGGAAATCGACGGCTCATGGCACATATCGGGCTTGATATCGCGAAGTTTGAACGTAAGCTCGAGCGGTTGGAAGATGCGGGAAAGACAGCGATGATGCTCGCAAGAAAGGAACAAATGCTTGGAATTGTCGCTGCGGCGGATTTACTGAAAGAAACATCTGCGGAGACGATTCGTACACTTCAAAAAATGGGGATCGATGTTTACATGATTACCGGAGACAATGAACGGACCGCACAGGCAATTGCAAAACAAGCGGGAATTACACGCGTTCTTTCAGAAGTGCTACCAGAAGACAAGGCACGGGAAGTGAAAAAAATTCAGGAACAAGGGCAGCGGGTCGCGATGGTTGGAGACGGTATCAATGACGCCCCGGCTCTTGCGCAGGCCGATGTCGGGATTGCGATGGGGAGCGGAACGGACGTTGCAATGGAGTCTGCAGGCATTGTGATGATGAAGAGTGATCTTCGTGATGTGCTCACGGCGATTCGTTTAAGTCGAGAGACGATGACAAAAGTAAGGCAGAATTTATTTTTCGCGCTTTTCTACAACGTTGCTGGTATTCCGATCGCCGCACGCGTATTTGCGGGAATCGGTATTCTGTTACGTCCCGAATTGGCCGGGCTCGCCATGGCGCTCAGTTCTGTCTCGGTCGTGACCAACTCGCTTTTGCTTCGAGGATTTCACCCTGAGAAGAAAAATGTCGTTTCCATGGTCGCACCGTTTGTCATGACCGTTTTGTTCCTTCTGCTCTTTATTGGATTTGCCCGTCTCAGTGTGGTGTAATGTTTCTTGCTATGTTTCACGAAGAAGAAAAACCCTCGCAATCAATTCCATCAAGAACCTTTTTCGTCCTTGGATTCATCACCGCGGTTCTGTCTCTGTGCACGCTTGGATTTCTAGTGCTGCTCTGGATGACGTTTGCCTAGAATGTGTCCTGGCCCAAGACAACAAAAATCCCCGCATGTCATTGACAATCGCGGGGTTTTTTGACAATATTCGTTGTCGCGTCAAACGGCGCGCCGCACCTTCATTCTAAAGAAGGATTGAGAGATGTCGGGAACAAAAGTGGCATTCCGCTTACTCGTCTTCGTTGCGCTAGGATACCTGGCTTACTTCTTCATCTTTTCGGATTCCAAGGGGGCAGAACACGTCACCTATGACCAGATCCGGGGTCTCGTTGAACGCGGGCAGGTGAGTTCGGTCGTCTTCGAGAGTGGCCAAGTTCGGCTGTATCCCAAAGACACCGGAAAGGGGTGGGTCGCCGAGGGCGGAGGAGACCCCAAGCTCCTCGAGGAACTGCTCATCGAGCACAAGGTCGCCTACAAGTTTGTCCCGAGTTCGGGGTTCCTCGGGCTGGTGATCAGCTTGCTTCCATTCCTCTTGTTGCTCCTGTTTTTTCTCTTGGTCAGCAGGGGACCTCGCAAAGCGTTGTCGATGATGACGCATCGATCGCGTCGGGTGACTTCAGATGTCACGTTTCAACACGTGGCTGGCCATGAGGAAGTGATCCGTCAAATGCGCGATCTTGTCGAGTATCTGCGCGATCCACGGCGCTTTACGCGCCTGGGTGCAAAGGCTCCGCGCGGCACGCTTCTGTTCGGGCCTCCGGGTACCGGAAAGACTCTCATCGCCAAAGCGCTTGCCGGAGAAGTCGGCGTACCGTTTTTCGGCATGACCGGTTCCGATTTCGTCGAGATGTTCGTCGGTGTCGGGGCTGCACGCGTGCGCAGTTTGTTCCAAGAAGCACGCGCCAGCGGTCCGGCCGTTCTCTTCATCGATGAAATCGACGGAATCGGTCGTCATCGTTCGTCAGGTGCGGCAACCGGAGGGCATGACGAACATGCCCAGACGCTCAACGCTCTGCTCGAGCAGATGGACGGATTCAGCACGGACGACCGTGTGGTCGTGATTGCGGCGACCAACCGTCCGGAAAGCCTCGATCCCGCGCTTTTGCGTCCGGGTCGTTTCGACCGCAAGATCGCAGTGCCTGCGCCCAGTCGTGCTGCACGCGAGCAGGTGCTCAGGATTCACGCGTCCGGCATCCGCTTGGGTTCGGACGTTGATCTCGAGAAGATCGCCTCCATGACGCCCGGACTGGTCGGTGCGGATCTCAGCACCCTCGTCAATGAGGCGGCAGTCCTGGCTGGTCGAGACGGAAGCGACGCCGTTCAGATGCAGCACTTCGTGCGGGCGCTTGAGACGCTGGCCGTCGGCGACCGCGATCATGGACGCCGGCTCAGTGACCAGGAACGCAACATCGTGGCTGTTCACGAGACCGGGCATCTGATCGCCGCAACGGCACTCGGGCTGGGTTCCGGCGTGGCACGCATCTCGATTATCCCTACGTCCAAGGGGGCGCTTGGCTACAACCTGCTCGCGCCGGCATCACAAGACAGCTATCTGCGCACGCGTTCACAGGTGCTCGCCGAAGTCGGGATGTTGCTCGGAGGTCGGGCGGCCGAGGAAGTGATGCTCGGCGAGGTCTCGACCGGAGCTTCGGACGACCTCCGCCGCGCGAACGAACTCTTGCATCGCGCGGTCATGCTCTACGGGCTCGGTGAACGGACGTTCAATCGAGTGTTCATTGACAGCAGTGACTTCGGTTGGTCCGACCGTGCACAAGAGCAAATCGAAGACGAGGTCTCGCACATGCTGAGCCTCGTCTACGAATGGGCGAAGCAGGTCATTCAACTGAACCAGGAGGGAGTCACGCGGATCGTCGGTCACCTTCTCTACAAGGAGGAGTTGACTGACCACGAGCTCGGTCCTCTGCTGCAGAATCTGAGAAAACTGCCGCTGACGGGCAAGCCTCTGTCTGACAGCTGACCGTTTCTTTCGAAGCGGTCTTTTTTATTTTGTCATCAATGTTTTAAACTCTTCGACCATGGGGACTTGTTCGGATTCTAGGCCGTAGTGTTCCGCAATCGCGACTGCGGTCCAGTCCGCAACCAAGAGTGAAGTAAACATTTTTTCAAACGCGTTTTTTCCTTCGATCAATTGTTTATGCACACGCAATCCGCGATCCTGATAGAGCCGTTCCAAAATGTGCATCCGTTTTTGCACACGCGGATGGTCTGCGTTATCTGTAAGAAAAATGAACGAAAAAGGCTGACAAAGCGTTTTGAGAGAAGGTTGAACATCAAATCCGTTCATTTCGTTATGATTGAGCTCTGGAAGAAGATTATAGAATGCAGGAATTTTTCCGGTTTCATTCATTTTGATTTTCCAGTTGTAGGCGATCGCGAAATTCCGTGCAGACGCGTAAAAGATCGGGACGGAATTTTGGAGTTGTTTGGCAAGAGACGCCCCCTTTTTTTTGAGCGGAGACGGATCAAGTGTTTTGCTCAGTCGTGCACTGAGCGTCAGTCCTTTTTCATCTCCCAGGAGTTTCAGAAGCGCGCGCAGGGCGAATCCCAATGCCATCCGCGGCTGAATGCCTGTGTTGGGAAGTTGAATATAAGGGACGCGATCTTTTTTGGCGGATTCGATAAGCCTGCCGCCCGACGCGATTACGGCGAGTGGAAGTTTGTGTTTGCGTGCTTGTCCATAGCCGTCAATTGTTTCTTCTGTGTTTCCGGAATAAGAACCTGCAATGACAAGCGGACGTTTGGCATGCTGAAGTTGTGCGGGAAGACCGTAATCTGACGAGATTGTCAGCGGCAGATTCGGATTCCACAGCAGTGCGAGGTCGGCGGCCAGGTGTGAGCCGCCCATCCCGATGAAAAACGCATGGTCAAACGATTTGAGATGGTTTGATTGCTCAATTGTCGGAACATAGGAAAATTGAGAAGGAAAATTTTTGATCGCATCGGACATCATAATGAAGGTGTTAGGTGATAGGTGATTAGGTGTTAGAGATATTGTACGGGTAAATCTTCTAAAATGAGCTGTGGATATTTTTTCGCCTTAAATTAGTCAAAATGCTAAACTATTTTTAGTATTTCTAATTCCTTATTCACTCTTATGAAAGATGGAAAGTGTGGCGTCCATTGCGTCGCCTTTTGGCTCCTGTGGATCGGGGGCATTAACTGGGGGCTTGTCGGCCTCTTTGATTGGAACCTCGTGGAAGTGATTTTTGGTTCCTGGGGCTGGCTCGTACGACTGATTTACATTCTCGTCGGTCTCTCCGCGCTGATGATGTTGTTTGATAAGAAGTGCGCAAAGTGTCGAATGTAGTTCGCAAAACAAAACGACTCGCACGAGTCGTTTTGTGATACACTGGTGTTAATTATGCGAGAGGGGTATCGGCCAACAGGGGAGGAATTGTCGAGGAAAATAGATGATGAGGAAATAGGCAAGGGGAAAGAGGAAAGCAGAGAGGCAGTTCCGTTTCCGGAAAATGCGCAAGAAGCGATCGATCAATATCGCGAAACGATTGAGCACGAAATGCTCAACGATTTCGGTTTGCCGGAAGTTCCGAAACAAATCATCGCAGAAATGGAACACACGCTGCGCGCGATCGAAGCAGCCGTACGTGAGAAGGGCTATCTGGAGGAGTGTGACGACGCCATTGTCGAACAAATGCGTATTTTGGCTGTGAAGATCGCGCATTTCAAAGATGATC
>CAYMBX010000011.1:0-4061 GCA_964388785.1 uncultured Gammaproteobacteria bacterium | reverse complement strand
ATTGTCGAACAAATGCGTATTTTGGCTGTGAAGATCGCGCATTTCAAAGATGATCCGGAAAAAATTCATGTGAAGTCTCTCCCGGAAGAAGGATTTGCGATTTCCTATGATGGAAAAAGCGGAGCGGTGCGAGATCGGGCGATGACGGAAGATGAACGGGATCTGTCTTTTCAACTTGAGATGTGGGCCGATCAAATGAATGCCCTCAAAAATATCGACGCGTTTAAATCGACGAGAGAGAAACTTGAAAAACGCGCGAAAACCAAACCGGAATCAGAACGACAAGGATATGTGCTGGCAGAAATGCAAAAGAAGTATGAACGCTTTGGATTCACTGCGGATCAGGTCCGAGATTTGATGCTTGTTTCAGAAACGGGTGAGATCGATTGGCTGGTTCCGGAAGGCGAGGATCCGGGATTGCGCAAACTGGAAGTTTTGAGAGGGATTTGGGATGCATATTTGTCTGGGGAAGAAAAAAGTAAATACATAAAACTCGCCGCCGGATTGACGGCGGTGGGAGCGGCGGAAGGAATCGCTCCGATGCTGTTGGGAAATGCGATGGACAGTTCAACGCCGGCGAGCGCTGCTTTGTTTGCGCTTGGCTATCTGGGAGTGGAAGCTGGGGCGAATTTTACACGTCGGGTTCTGTCTGTGGATTTCGATCGACTCATGCACGATATCATGCAAAAGCAGGATGGATTGAATCAGAAGCTTGCGCGTGATCTTGCATTTCAGCCCGGAGAGCAAATGACGCGTGGGGAGGATCGCGGAAAAATTCTTGAGTCAATGAAGCGTTCTCAAGACGCGTTTCAGGACATTCTTTATTCCGTGGCTCGCACGCAAGCTCCGGCGGTGGCGAGCACGGTCGTGGGCCTCGCGATGATGATGGCAAACGACTGGCGGCTTGGGCTCATCAGTCTTGCAAGCGCCCCGATCGCCGTCGCAATTTCCCGCAGGAATGAACGCAAGCGTATGCCGCTTGTGGATGCATCGTATGAGAAAGAAGGAGAAATTGCTCAAGAAGTGGAAGATCAGCTTCTTGCTCACCAAGACATTGTGTTAAGCGGCATGCGAGAGCAAATGGCCGGTCGATTAGAAGAATTGTCGAAGGAAAAAGGGAATCTGACGCATCAGCGCCGCCATGCACGCGAAGAAATGCAGTTCCATTCAAACACGCTCAACGCGGGAGTACTTGCGGCGCTGACCGCGGGAGGAGCAGCGCTTCGAGAAATGGGGGTGCAGCAGAGCGGAGCGATTGTGACGGCTCTCGTATACAGTGGCATGTTCCGAAACAGTTGGGATCAAATTGTCTACAGCAATAACTCATTACTTGAGAGTTTGAAATCGATTGAACTCATGGAAGAGATTTTTAATGGATACGCGGATGCGGAAGTGGAAGCGGATGAATCGCGTGTTGGTGCATCGGAAATCGAAGCATTTTCGTTTGAGCTCGATCATGTTTCCCTTGCGTTTGAGAATGAGAAGATTGTCGATGACGTCTCGTTTCGTGTTCCGGCCGGTGGAGTTGTACGTTTGGAAGGGAAAAGCGGACATGGAAAAACTACGTTGACGCGACTCATGTCCGGCTATTATCAGCCGACAGACGGCGCGGTTCGAATTGGTGGTCACGATGTTTCTGAAATCAAAAAAGCCGGACCTGATTCGCTTTATTCCAAAATGGCCTATCTTTCCCAACACCCCTATATTTTTGAGAGTGGAACCGTAAAAGAAAATTTATTGTTTGGAAATCCGGGTATCTCGGATGCGCAGATGGCGGACGTTCTTGAGGAACTCGGACTTGCACGGCGCTTCAGTAAAGGAGGGACGTTGAATTTAGATGAAAAACCGCGCGGGCTGTCCGGTGGAGAAAAAGCGCGGCTTGGACTTGCGCGGGTGCTTTTAAAAATTCGTTCGCAAGAAAATGGTGGAGTGGTTTTTTTGGATCAGGCGACGGAAGAATTGGATGAGCAAACGGAGGCGCAAGTTGCGGAAATTCTTTTGAACGAAAAACGCGCGCGTCCGAATACGACGTTTGTGATCATCAGCCATCGTGAAGAATTTATCGATGCGCTAGCGCATCCGGACGACGGTGAGGGACTTGCTGTTCAGTCGGTCAGACTTGAACATGGTAAACTGGCTTCTGTATGAGCATCAAAAAAGAACAACCAGCACCAGATTTTACCCTTCCGGATCAGGAAGGGCACAACCATACACTTTCAAATTTTAGAGGAAAGTGGGTTTTGTTGTATTTTTATCCCAAAGACGATACGCCGGGATGCACGGTTGAGGCGTGTTCGGTTCGAGATCATTTTCCAACGTTTAAAAAATTAAAACTGACAGTGCTCGGCATCAGTGTTGATTCGGTCAAAAGTCACACCAAATTTGCGCAAAAGTATCATCTTCCGTTTCCTTTGCTTTCCGACGAGGAGAAAAAAGTGGTCAAGGCGTATGGAGTGTGGGGAAAGAAAAAATTTATGGGACGGGAATATATGGGGATAAACCGGACGTCTTTTTTGATTGACCCGGATGGAAAGGTCGTGAACGTATATGAAAACGTAAAACCGGAAACACATGTAGATGAAGTTTTGTCAGATTTGCGGGCTCTGCTATAATACGCCCGTTATGAAAGTGATTCTCCTGAAAGATGTGAAATCACTTGGCAAGGAGGGACAAGTGATTGAGGTTTCCGACGGACATGCGCGCAACTTTTTGTTCCCACAGAATCTGGCCGTTTCCGCAACTCCAGACGCATTGCGCGCAAAAAAGGAGCGTGAAGAACGGTTGCAGAGGGAGGCACATAAGGAACTATCCGTGTATGGAGACATTGCCGCAAAGTTGGATGGACATGAAGTGGTGATTGAACAGAAGATGAGCGATAGCGGAGTGTTTTACGCGGCGGTGACGCAGCAACAAATCGCGGACGCACTCAAAAAAGACGGATTCAAGCAGGTTGATAAAAGTATGATCGCGCTCGAGCATCCGATCAAAGAGCCCGGAGAAGCCACAGTGAAAATTAGCTTCCCGCACGGTTTTGAAGCGGAAGTCCGAGTTGTCATCGAAGGAAAGTGAGACCGCGGTAAAACCGGCGGTCTTTCGTTTCATGGGTCCCTGTCAGCTTGACACCCTACGTTTCAGTAGGGCTCCGGCGCTGACATCCCATTCAACGAAATCCCATCCGGTTTTACCGCGATCTCCAACAGCCTCAACCAGCGGTCTTTCGTTTTGATAATATTTTTTTATGAAACACAAATATATCTTCGTCATTGGCGGTGTGATGTCTTCCGTGGGGAAAGGGGTTACGTCGGCATCCATTGCAAAACTTCTTCAATCGCGCGGGTTCAAGGTCACAAACATCAAATGTGACATGTACATCAACATTGATGCCGGCACCATCCGACCAACGGAACATGGAGAGGTATTTGTGGGAGACGACGGGATTGAAGCGGATCAAGATTTGGGGAATTACGAACGTTACACGGGAAATTCGATGAAGGCCGTTAATTACATTACCACCGGGCAAGTGTATCAAGAGGTGATCCGACGCGAACGCAATCTTGAATATGGAGGGGAAGATGTGGAAGTCGTTCCTGATATTCCAAATGAAATCATCCGACGCATTCAGCAGGCGGCACAGAAAGATAAAGCGGAAATGACGGTGGTGGAATTTGGCGGCACGGTTGGGGAGTATCAGGTGTTGCTGTTCTTGGAGGCAGCGCGCATGATGAAGCGACTAAATCCAAAGGATGTGGCGTTTGTGCTTGTGAGTTATCTGCCGGTTCCCAGCCATATCGGCGAAATGAAAACAAAACCGACACAGCACGCATCTCGTACACTCAATGAAGCGGGAATTCAAGCGGATTTTATTATTGCACGTGGTCCGCATGTGCTTGATAAGCCACGACTTGATCGTTTGTCTGTGTTTTGCAACGTAGATGAGGGATACGCCCTGAGCGCTCCAGATGTGGAGAGTATCTATGAAGTACCACTTGTACTTGAATCACAAGAGTTTTCAAACAAGATGCTTCGGCGGTTGAATTTAAAACCCAAAAAGCAGGATCTTA
>CAYMBX010000010.1:31204-32576 GCA_964388785.1 uncultured Gammaproteobacteria bacterium | reverse complement strand
TCTGTTTCTGATGTGTTGCCTTCGGTCTCATCACCAGAGGTTGATGTTCCATCCTCTGTTTCTGATGTGTTGCCTTCGGTCTCATCAGAACCTGATTGAACCTGGCCTTCTTCCACCACATTGCTTGTGACGGTGACGGTCACCTCTTCGGTGCTTCCGTCTGAGATCGAGACAATCGCCTCTTCCACACCGATCGCGATCCAGTTGAATTCGAGATCGTACGGAGTGGTCGAACCCGCAGAGTGGTTGATTGTAAATCCGGTTCGGTCCTCATCGCTCACCCAGACACGTCCAGGCACGAGCTCTTCAGAACGCACCGAGAAGGTCACGATCGGCAAGTGGGCGTATTCCTTTTCAAATGTCACACGCACCGTGTTGTCACCGGCCTTGAGGCGTGCGCGTCCTGCCATATCGCGTGAACCATAGAGGTGTTCGGCGACGGTAACGGAACCTTCGAAGGAAGCATCGCTTGCACTTACACTACCGACTGAAGTGACTGCTGAAGCATTTCCGCCCTGCAATTCGCTCGCTGGCGAGTACCACATGTTATCAACCTTCACGGTAATTTGGCCTTGACCGGATGCAAGAGCTTCCATCGCGATACCGAGAACAGGACCGGTGGAAGTCGCTTTCATGGCGTATCCGGGGCGTGTTGCAGAGGAAGTCAGGTAGTCACCAATTTCGATCGGTCCGTTTTCATCAGACACATTGACCGGAACACGTCCGGCGAGAGCGACGAGTGCAGAGAAGGTCGAATCGCCTTTCTCACCGAGGATCAAACCTGGTTGTGTCGCAACGACTCCGATCAAGCCTTTTTGATAAGAACTTGCACTCTTTTCCACATGAACCGGCGTTCCGCTTGCGACCAAGACATCACCGGGTTGCACATCTTCAGTAGACGGGAACCACTCAGCAAGGTCAGCACCGGTTTGGATATCACTGACGTCCATGAAGTTCAGCAGCAACCATTCGGTTCCGTTTTCGTAGATCCACATGGTGACATCACCCGCATCCGCCGTGAAATCGGCACCACCACAGTTAAGACTTGTGGTCGTACAGTCGATTGTATTTGAACCGGTGTGCTCAATGATGATGATTTGGCCTTCTGAACCGCTTGTGAAGTTATCCACGATACCACCCGTCACTGCACCGAGAGTGAAGTACGAGCCTGTGGCCACATCTGGCGACGAATCACCTGTGCCAAGAGCTTCCTGAGTTCCAATGTCCACGATTCCTTCAACCACCAAATCGTCCGCAACGGTCACCGTCGTACCGCCACCTGAACCGCCGAGAATTTCAAGTCCCTCTCTGATCGAACCATTTGCCTGAACAAAGAATTCCATCTTTGATTCCTCACCTGCATCTGTCACAT
>CAYMBX010000010.1:0-31104 GCA_964388785.1 uncultured Gammaproteobacteria bacterium | reverse complement strand
AGACCTGTGCCAGCTTCACCTGGGGCAACTGTGACGTTTGTCCCACCGTCGGCAATAGTCAAAAGTGTATTCAGGGTACCTGCGTCCAAGTCGGTAAAGGTCAAGGTTCCTGCGTTTGCCATGGTGATAGTCGGGCTTGTGCTACCAAAGAGAATTTCGGAATCCAATCCAGCAGCCGTGTCAGCAATGTTGATACCCACATTCGTACTGGCCGCATTCGCCATGGTCGCAAGATCAACGGTCAAGCCGTACATGATATCCGTACCTGCAGTTCCCGCAGAGTTCATGTTGATAAGTGCTCCGCGAACGGTTCGGTCGGTTCCATCAACAGCTGTTGCATTAACAACAAATGCATCCAGACCAGCGGCATCAGTGACCGTGTAATTAATTGTCATTCCGTCTGCCGTGGCAGCTGCGTTTGTCACGTTCACACCGTCAGCGGCATCAAGTGTCACATTGAAATCTCCACCCGAGAGATCGAGATCTCCGTCTGTGACGAGAACATCACCCGCAGTCACAACAAGTGCATCTGTACCATCAGCAGTTCCAGCAAGCGTGACCACAGCCGTTCCCGCAGCAAGTCCCTGTAAATCGAGGACTTCTCGAATGGCGCCATTTGCCTGAACAAAGAATTCCATCTTTGATTCCTCACCTGCATCTGTCACATCCGTGATAACAAGGTCGATTGCCCCTTGTTCCTCAAGACCACCTGCATCTTCAACCTGGAAAGCGAGACCGACACCAATTCCGTTTGCAACTGCCGCATTTCCCGTGTGACCAAGCGTCAACACATCTGTAACGGCTGCCACTGATCCATCATCAATTGTTGCAGAGACGGTGTTTGCGATCGTTGTTGCACCCGCAACAGCGAGTGTACCGTCAAGATCTGTCGCTCCATCGACTTCGAGGGCGTCTGTCACCAGAAGATCACCAGTGTCTGTAGCTGTGGCACCACCCGGATCTGCTCCAATAGAAACGAGCTTTCCAACAAGTTCAAGAGCATCTGTTCCTGAGTCATAGTTTGCAACCACTTCTTGGCCTGCACCAAAGGTCACACCGACTCCGTCACTTCCAAGGTAGATCCCGTCCCATTCAAGAGCAGTGGTACCAAGAAGACCTGTGCCAGCTTCACCTGGGGCAACTGTGACGTTTGTCCCACCGTCGGCAAAGGTAATAAGACTGTTGGTTCCGTCTGTAAGCGCGAGAGTTCCACCGTCACCGACAGAAACGACTGGTGTTGTGCTCGCAAAGGCAAGATCCGTGTCCCATTCAGCAGTTGCGCTAATAAGGATACCTGTGTCGAGTCCACCTGCTGTTGCGGCAAGATCAACGACCAAACCTTGGGTAATATCTGTGGCGGCTGTTCCTTGTGAGGTCATGTTAATGACGGAACCACGAACTGTTCGGGCTGTTCCATCAATGGCCGTGATGTTGAGAACGGATCCATCAAGACCTGCAGCGTCAGTTGTCACCATGGTCATGGTCAGAAGATCTGCGGTTTCTGAACCATCACCGGCAAGGTTCATGGTATTTCCATCTGTCAGTGTGACATTGAAGTCACCGCCAGCAATGGCAGCACCTCCATCCGCATCAAGGAGACCATCCACTTCGAGGGCATCTGCAACAATGAGATCGCCGGCACCGGTCGCTGTTGCACCACCCGGATCATCACCGATCGAGATAAGGGTTCCTGTAAGCTCAAGCGCATCATCATCCGCTTCATCATAAGCGATTCGCGCATCGGAATCGCTACCAATCGTAATGAAGTTGTTATCGGCAATCACGAGCGCCTCTGCACCGGCAGTCAGGGCACCAATGTTGATCGCGACGTCGAAATCACCGGACAAATCGATACCGTTCACTTCTGCAGTCGATGCGGTGTTTCCGACAATCGCGAGTCCTTGGATAAAGGCAGCAGCATCATCAGTACCAAGACCCGCGACATCAATTCGCATACCCGTAGCCGTCTCGGCTGCTGACAGGGCTGTTCCGACATCAAGATCAATGAAAATTCCGTCCACGCTCGCACTGTTCACATCCACATCCATGGTCATGGCATCTGAGGTCTGATCTGTCGTGCCAGCATCAATCGCGAACGAACCAGCGGCGGCTAGGGTCACGGTTGTGGTTGTCGCCGCAGTCAAACCGATCGTTGCTCCATTAATAACAGTCGCATCTGTTGCGTTTCCAAGGGTCACTGTGTCTGCAGCACCTGCATCCACGTCAAGATAGACACGACCGTTGGTTGCATTGACAAGCTGGAAGACATTATCGGTTGCATCTGTGAGTGTAAAGTCTACGTTGTCAGAGGTAACGGCGAAGTTCCCAGTGGAGTTACCAATATTCACTCCCGCAGCGTTTGTTCCACCGATTGTCACGTTTGCCGCTGTACCAACCCCTGCGCTTCCTGCATCGATAGAAATACCTCCGGCGGTTCCCGCAAATCCACCACCGACTGCACCACCTGTAATCGTCACTGTACCACCGGTTCCACCGTTTCCAGCTGCTTGTCCACCCGTTACATTCACTGCGCCACCATCACCATTTGTTGATGCAGCCGCACCACCAACGATTGAAGCTGCTCCACCGTTTCCGGTTGCACCATCACCCGATTGACCACCGGTCACAGAAGCTGCTCCACCATTTCCGGTTCCATTACCCGTTCCAGCAGTAAACGAAACGGCTCCACCAACTGTGTCTGCTACGGCTGTTGCGGTTGGCTGAAGAGTAAATGCTTCGCCAGCAGCAGTTGTTACGTCAACAGCGAGACCGGAGAAAACAAGATTTCCGCCAGCAAGAGTCAATGTATTTGCTCCGTGAGTTAGTGTCACATCGCCAGCATTCAAATCAATGACTGATCCTGAAGCAAGGAACAAATCACTAAATGCGGTTCCGGAAATACCGAGTGCGGCGCCATCATTTGCAGATGGGGCGAGATTCGCACCCGCGATATTCAAGAGGAGATCACCTGTATTTGTTCGAAGCGTTGCATCACCGCCATCTGCAACAGATGCAGCAATGTAATCACCCGCGTCGTCGGAGACAACCGCGAGCGTATTTGCGGTAAATCCGTTAAAGAGTCCGAGATCTCCCGTCATGGACGCGTCGCCAATGGCGAAAACCGGCACGTTTGTACCATCACCGTCCGGAAGGAGGAGATGAAGTGCGTTTGCGTCTGCATCAGCTGTTTCCCAGCGGAACTGTGCATCAGAACTTGTTCCGAAATTCAATGCAACGTCATCCAACATGGTTAATCCGCTTCCCATGGAAAGGCCTGTATCCCAACCAGTGCCGATCGCAATTGCGGTTGAAGTGATGTCGTTAAGTGTGTTTTCTGTTTCTGTAAGATCTCCGATACTCAACCCGCGCACGATCGCTGCCACATTCGCAGTCGTGGTCGCGGCGAATGGATCGATTCCGATGGCTGTATAGTTATCGGCAACACCGGTTGTGAAATCAGAGTCAACATGGATTGCCTGACCGGTAGCACCCGAAACATTACTCACAATATAGAGCGCATCGACGTTGTCTGTGGAAGACGTGTCACCTGACCCAAGCACCAAAAGGTCTGCTGTTGGAGTTGCATCTCCGTCAATATTCGCGCTTTGTCCGTCGATGACACCGACATTGAAGTCACCGGAAGTCAGGTCAAAATTTCCACTTGAGATAAGAGCGTCACCAGTAGTCACCACCAACGCGTCTGTTCCCAAAGCCGATCCGGCAATGGTTGTCAAACCATCTTCACCAACTGAGAACACTGCCGCAGCGCCCGTGGCGTCCCATGCGCGAACGTACCAACCGCCATTAAGTGTTCCTTCGGTGAGTTCAAGATTCAATAATGCTCCTGTCGTCAGAGACGTGGAAGCAAAATTTACGAGTCCATCGGAAACAGCCGCACCAAGAGTGGTAATCGTGTCGTTTGCAACAGTCAAACCCGCTTCATTGTCAGCATCCGCAATTGAGACGGAACCATCAGTGAGCGAAACGTCACCGGCAGTGATTGCAAATGCGTTTGTTGCCGCTGTTCCCGTGATCGCAACTGATCCGTCATGGGCGACCGAAAACTGTGTTCCCCCTGCATCTTCAAAGAGGACGAAATCGGCATTGCTGTCGTCATTGTCCGCATAGGTCGCACGCATGATATATGTCTGTGCGGCCACGCCTACATCCGTCATATCGAGATCAAGAAGTGTGGATGCGTCATCCTGCGTGCTGTCTGTAATCTTCAAAGCACTTCCCGTTGTTCCGACCATTGAAATGTTCAATGCGTTTCCGGTCGTAATAGCTGTGCTGATATTCAATGCGTTTCCGGTGGTGAGAGCTGAGGCTGACAGATCGAATGCATTCGCTGTTGTCAACGAGTTGAAAGTCAAATCGACGGCATCATTTGTTGTCTCCGTTGAGACGAAGTTGAACGTGTCCGCCGCAGAACCGAGGTTAATCGTATCCGCACCGCTTCCCTCACCAATATTGATCGTGCGAGCAAAGTCAGAATCACCGATCGTAATGGAACGGCTTGCAGTTGTGGTGTCGATACTTACGTCACCGCTAGCCGCACTCAACGTAGCGGTTCCTGATCCACCCGCGTTAATCGAAACAGAACCATCAAGTGTTGAGAGTGCGATCGTTCCCGTAGATCCGACGTTCACGTCCAATCCGGCAGATCCGGGACCGGTCGCGCCGTAGGTGTTGATCTGAAGATATGAACCGGCGTCCAACGTGATCGCTCCGGTTGTGTTTGTTGTTGCGTCGTATGCATCAAGATGGATACCCGATCCGGCGCCACCGTCTGCATCAAGATGAATCGCATCTGAAGAGGTGTCAACCGATTGGAGAATGAGGCTTGAGGATGTCCCGCCGGCAGTTGTGCTGAGTGTCAGCGTGCCTACGGATGTTGAGAATGACGAAGCGGCGGCGGCATCCATATCAATTCCACCCGCTGTCGCATTGATATCAACCGCATCGGAACCTGTTCCGGAAGAACTGATGATGACGGAAGAGTCCGTGGCACCCGTCACGGCAATCGTCAAATCTTCCCCTGCAGCTCCGGAAGCAAGTGTAAAGTTCATGTCGTCTGCACCATCAATCGAAATCGTTCCGGTCGAGTCAACTGTGATGCCACCCGTTCCTGCATCCATATCAATTCCACCGGCCGCATTTGAAGCGTTGATGTAAACAGCATTCACCGCCGCTTCCCCACCGTCAATGTTCACGGACGCTGCTTCGGCATCAAGAGTGATGTCTCCAGCAGAAGTCGAAAAACTGGAAGCCGCATCGGCTGCAAGCGTGATCGCTCCTGTTCCATCAACCGTAAATGCTTGCGCGTCGCTGAACGTCGCCCATGTTGAGCCGGCGTCTTGCACCACAAAATCTCCCGTGCTTTGCAGATCAATCGTGTAATTTCCCGCCGCTTCGACGGAAAACTCGAGTCCGGTTGCTGCATCATCAACAGTGACAATCTTTGCGGCGGAACCGAAATTGTTATAGGCGTCATCAAGTGTGCTGGCGAGCGTCACCCACGCATCTGCGGTACTGTCATAAAACTTGATTTCATCCTCGTCTGTGTCGTAGTACATGCGCCCCTCAAATCCGGTTGTCGGATCCGCAGACGATCGCTCGATCGCTTGACTCACAATCGCATACGGAGTCTTCGTAACCTGTACGCGCGGTGAAAGCGTTTCGGCAGATCCAACGGCATCCGCCGTATGGACCTTCAGCTCCAAAAAGACGTTGTTGGCGAAATCAGCAACATCCGTCCCGATTGGAATCTGGAGAGAAAAGAACCCATTCGTGACGGTAATCGCGGCTGTTGGCGTTGCGAGGAAGTTCGTTGCCTGAATGTTCGAGGCAAGCGTCGATCCAGCCGTCAGAGCCGATTCAAGATCGACCCAGAAATAATAGGTTCCCGTTAATGCCGAACCTGATGAGTTAAAAAGTCGTCCGTTGTAACCAATGGTGGCCGGCACTCCGGCTGTTTGCGCACTGGCGGTGGACGGCACGGCTAGCAGGGCGATGGCGAGGGTGTAAAACACCATCGAGATTCCGACCAGCGTGTGCAAAAGTATTTTTGCAGTCTTCATAGGTGAGTTATTGGGTGCGTAAGAAACGCGTTTTATGTGGGGTCAAATATTGCTCAGTGATTTGGCGATGGAACGACGCAGTGAACGCATAACGCAAGACAGCGGGTGCTCTCTTGTCCTTCGATCGCTCAATCACTCAGTCAATATCTGACTCCATGAGTTCTTAAGTTTATCTTTTTCGTTTGTTAATTGCGTAAATTATACCAAATCCGAGCACGACAACCAATGCAAGAGTTATCAACAGTTTGGTATTGGGAGATGATGAATCGGTTGCTTCCTTTTCTGTGGCGGTCAATGCGGAAATTTCACTGTTTGGATCAAAATTTTCCGTGCGATTCAACTCTGTTCCCTTTGGATAAACACGCACGCTTTGCCCTTGGTATTTCACATTTCCAGCACGATCGAGCGCCGCAACGCGGATGAAGTAAGTGCCTGGAACCAAATCCGTGATTTCAAGTGGGCTTTCTTGCGGGAGATAGGCACTGCCGTTAATCGCGACTTGGTATTGTTCAACCCCCGACAGTTCGTCGGTTGTGGCAAACGTCATCCAGAGCGATTCTCCTTCAATCAACTGTTCGTGCGAAACAGTAATCGCAATTGGGTTTGGCTTCTGTGTATCAATCTGGATTCGTCGATGAACGGTCTTTGTCGATTTTCCGTCCGCCTGCACGCCTTTAAGGTGGAAATAATGGACACCATCTTGCACACCTTCAAACGTACGCGAAGTTTCTGTGGCGGCTAGATAATTGGAAGGATCGGTGTTGGACGCCTGGTCGAATGCGTAATAGTACGCGGTTACTTCACTTCCCCCCTTCAGTTCCACCCAACTGAATTCGACGTTTGGCTGTGCATACCAACCACTTTCTTCCGGATGCGACGCGCTGCTGACCGTGAGAGTAGAGAGTGAGGGATCCGTCTGTTTCTCTTCAGTGATTTCAATCTGCAAAGCCCCTAACGTCGCGGCATTGATTTTCTCTTCCCCATCGCTAATGAGCTTTGATTCGTTCGTGAGGGTCAGAATCGTATTTCCTCCCGGTTGAATGGCACGCAAAGTCACTTTGAGAAATGCTCCCGGATCATTGACTGGCCCTTCAAGCGTGAACCCTCCCCAAGATACCTTTCCGTTCTTATTGTCGATGAAGTTACCCGGAGTGCTTCGATCAAATGCTCCCACGCGCAGGACAGATTCCACTTTTATCCGTGCTGGATCGAAGGTGAACACACTGCGAGCCGTATCCAGATCTTCACCATTTGGATTGATATTGATGGAAACATCGATCGTTTCTCCGGCGCTCACACTGAGATTTTTTTGAGAAAACTCCATGGTGGCGGCACCGGCCGCCCATACGGGCATCCAAGCAAAAAGTGAGACGAAAACAATCAGTCCGGAAATCAGTTGTTTCATAAATGTTTCATGTCCCTCCTTTCTCATGTGTCATCCCGAGGCCAGCTAAGCTGGCCGAGCGAGCGTTTATCATTTAGTCGAGGGATCTCAAGGTTCACGAGATCCCTCGACTCGCCCTTTGGGCTCGGTCGGGATGACAGAAATAAAGTTAAACGCTTGTTCCCCACCTTGCTACCAACATCGAAAAGTCGTAATCGTTCACCGACTTATCTTCATTAAAGTCGCCATTGCGGTTCGATCCGCCCCAAAGCTTCACTAGTTTAGAGAGATCGTAATCATTCACCTTGTTATCTTGCGTCACATCACCCACCAGACGTCGATAAAGTTCATATACGGTTTCTGTTGAACTTCCGGATGAGTTGCTCGCGAGAATTTTGAAGGTATTAAGTCCGAATGCAAGTGAGACGGTTTTCTTCCAAGAAGTCGTTGTGGGGAATGTCACGCCGTCTGCAGAACCATTCACTTTCACACTTGTCGTAGCTGAATCATTGGATCCGTACAGTCCGAACGTCGAAAGATAGCTAAATCCAAGTGTTTTAATTTCATCCGAAACGGCCGGAGCTCCCGGTGTAGATCCACCGCCACCACCGCCACCACCGCCTCCGCCACCAGCACCAGCGTTGTTACAGGCGGATGTGACGAGTGCACAAGAAGAGCTACAGGAGATTGATCCGCTCGCAAACCCTTCTGTCACACACGTTGCACCGGCAAGCGATTCTCCGTCGCAGGTTTCACCCGGATCGATAAATCCGTCGCCACAGTAGTACTGGAATGCTCCACCTCCCTGTTGCTCATAGCTGGTGCTGGTTTGAAGCCCAGGAAACGGCTCAACAGCTCCTTGAAGCTGGTAACTCGTTGACTCGAGCATATCAGAATCCGTCGAAGACCCATCCGCGGAAGGCGCGAGGAATCCTTGTTCCGGAAACAGTTGATAGCTTGTCGACGAAATCGCTCCCACGCTCCACGGAAACGCCACCACCGCGAGTGCAATGAGCAAAATTGGGAATTTTGTATTTCGCATAATTATTTAGATCTTGGCTTCAGGGAGATTTAGAACGCTCCGGAATAAGCAATCGCGGCGATAATGTTCCAGTCCTGGCTTGTTGATGGCAGACGCGCAAACTTCTTTGAGAAGAGCGAGACCGCGGCTGATTCTGCATCCAAATCCTGTGTTGTTGGCTTATATCCGTTCACCATATATTTCACCGCAAGCCAATCTGCATCTGAGGCTGGAAGTTTGCCTGTGAGTTTTCCAAACCAACCGATTGCTTGCTGTTCAAGGGTGAGCGTTGTTGTATCAGCAGAAGCTTCAGGGGCCGGTGTGGCTGCTGGAGCTGGAGCGGCAGCCGTTGTCTCCCACTTGATAAAGACATTGGTATATGCGATCGCGTGGATCACATTCCATTCCATACTGGTCTTTGGAAGACCTTTGTATTTCTTTGTGTAAAGCTCGAGTGCTTTCTTCTCTTTTGCGGTGTCCTGTTTTGCCGGTTTGCATCCGTCGTTCACCATACACTTGAGTGCTGTCCATTCTTCTGCCGTCGAAGGCATCTTGCCCGCGAGCGCACCGAAATACTTCAGTGCAGCCGCTTCGGTGTTCTCTGCTGGCGCTGCTGGTGTGGCAGGTGTTGCCGGAGTGGCAGGAGTAGCTGCCGGAGCCGGAGCTGGTGCAGGTGCCGGTGTTTCCCACTTGATAAAGACATTGGTGTATGCGATCGCGTGGATCACGTTCCATTCCATACTGGTCTTTGGAAGACTGCTGTACTTCGTGGTGTACAAACCAAGCGCTTTCAATTCTTTCGCTGTGTCTTGTTTTGCCGGTTTGCATCCGTCATTGACCATACACTTGAGTGCCACCCAATCTTCCGCGGAAGACGGAAGTCGTCCGGCAAATGCACCAAAGTACTTCAATGCAGCAGCTTCGGTGTTCTCTGCTGGCGCTGCTGGTGTGGCGGGTGTTGCCGGTGTGGCTGGAGTGGCAGGAGTATCTCCGGATGTCTTTGGAGCTTCCGAAGTCACCGCAGTACCACTAATCGTGATGGTTGCTTTTCCAAGCGCATCCGCCTTTAATTTCTCAACACCGTCACTGATCAATTTGGAATCGCTGGCAACGGAAATGGTCGCCGTTCCGGATGCAAGCGCACGGAATGTGACCGTCGCAACCGTTCCGGAAGATGTCACCGGTGTTCCGAATTTGAACGCTCCGTAGCTGAGCGTACCGTTTGTATTGCTGATGGAGTTAGAAGGTGACAAATTCGGGAACAAGCTTCCAAGATCAAACGCAAGCGCTTCGAGCTTGGTTGCATCCCAGTTCAAATTAACTCGAACGGTGTCGAGCGACTCTCCGTTTGGGCTGACAAGCACGCTCAAGCTGAAATTATCTCCGGTCTTCACTGACGTATTTGTCGGAGACAAAGAGAGCGTGGCTGCGCCCGCGGCCGAAGCCGAGGAGATGCCGAGGCTCGCAAACGCAAATGCGAATGCGAAGAGAGATACGGCGATCTTTTGCATAGCAAAAAAATTTAGGGCCAAAGTTATAAAGAGTTAGGTGACGTGGGTGCGTCAAATTTCAAAAAGATTATACCAAACATGTCTTGCTCCAGAAAACAAAAACTGTGCATAACATTGCGAAACTCATCACAAAATTTACACAAAAAAATTCGTAAAAACTTCTTAACTATGTTTTCTCAAAAATCAAAACTCGATCTAGCCGATATCTCGTTTGACCAAAATCAGTTTAAATTGTTAACACCAGTATAAACAAAAAGGGTTATTCACATGCACGATATTTTCACTGAAAAACAAGCGAACAATCGCATGCAGTGCTATAATGGAGCGCGTATGAACATGAAGGAGGAAACACAAGCTCTCACGCAAACGCATCGTTCGCTTTTTTTTGTGAAAAAATTTTTGGATGAATTTCCGGACGCGGAATTGTATCTGGTCGGAGGCGCGGTGCGCGATCTCTTTATGAAACGAAAAATGCTCGACGTTGATTTCGATTTTGTGATTCGTCGTTTGCCGGAAAAAGAGCTCGAAGATTGGTTTTCGGTGTTGGGAGAAATTGATTTTGTCGGTCGCACATTTGGCGTCTACAAATTTATTCCCGAAGGCATGGATCCTTCGCGCCATCACGCGGTTGATATTGCTCTTCCCAGAACCGAACGCGCCCACCCGCACAGTAAAGGAGGTTACAAAGAATTTGACGTCCAGTCTGACATCAATCTTCCCCTTTCAGAAGACCTCTCACGACGCGACTTCACCATGAACGCCATGGCCATCAATATGCGTACAGGTGAACTCGTTGATCCTTTTGGAGGCGAACGGGATATTAAACAAAAGCTCATTCGCGCAGTAGGAAATCCATCACAACGATTTGATGAGGATCTCTCACGCATGTTGCGCGCAATTCGATTCGCGTCTGAATTGCATTTTGAAATCGAACCCGAAACACAAAAAGCGATCGTCTCAAACATCGCGCGTATACAGGAAACACGCGAGACATCCGAAGGGAAACAACATATTGTCCCACGCGAGACGCTTGGGGTTGAACTGGCGAAATCTCTCACACGAAACCCCTCGCGCGCACTGGCTCTGCTCACAAGGACGGGGGCGTTTGAAGTGATCTTTGGATTTTCAAAACCCGAACTTCCTTCTGAACAAATCGAGCGTCTACCAGAAGGATACCCGACTGTAACAATCGCCCTTCTGCTTCAGAGCCGAACACAGGAAGACATCACCCGAATTCTGGCAAACTCCGGTCTCGATTCCCTTCCCCGAGGCTCGCGTCTGCGCACGGAACCGCAAGATGTCCTCTGGCTGAATCATCGTCTACGTGAATCATGGACACCCGACACGATTCGGGCACTTCCCGCGTCGACGTTTGAGAAATTTTTTATGAACGGACGTGGGACGTTGCTGACCTATGCGCTCACGGTGCGCGGACTCAACGATTCGGTCTCCGCCGTTTCAACACGAAGGCAGGAAATCCAGGAACGCTGGTCGGTGGAAGCAGGTGAACCGATTCCGCCGCTCATCTCCGGAAATGACGTTATGGAAGCGGGATTTCCAGCGGGTCCGAAAATTCGAGAATTACTCGAGTGTGTTCGAACCGAACAATTGGATGGACGCATTCTCACGCGCGAACAGGCAAAACGTTGGCTCCAATCAAAAACACCCTGAAAACCTCGGGGTGTTTTTGGTGGGCGGTACTGGATTCGAACCAGTGGCCTTTACAATGTCAATGTAACGCTCTAACCAACTGAGCTAACCGCCCATTCAAGAGCACGGCAACACTATCAAACGAAAACCAACATGTCAATTGAAAAATTTGCTCTTTGATTCCGCTTCATTTTCAAACTGGTCGGCCGACTCCCCTTCCATTCCCTCCCCTTGAGGTTCAAGAATAATCCACGGCTTTGACTTCGTTCGCGAAATCGCAAAGATCACAAATCCGCCAAGCGTGATCGCGAGCGCCCCAATTAAAAACGCACCGAACACTCCCGCAGCTCCGCAACCAAACACCGCGGTCACCGTTTGTGCTTTCGTGATCGCACTTCCCATGCACTCGGTGATGGCGTCTCTGCTGAATTCAAGCCCCTTAAACGCCGCGCCAATCGCAACCACAAGAGCCCAGATGGTAAAAAGACAGCTAAATCGAACTTTGCGCACCCGCCCGAGCCTGAGCAGTGCGATCACCGCAAAGAACACACCGCCCAAGATCCAATACACCAAAAACCACAGAATCGACAGAAATGTCGCGAACGAAGAAAAAGTGAAATCCATAGCGTTGTTATTATACCATTAGGACCTCTGCAAAAGTCGCGATCTTGCGGTTTATCCCGCTTAGCGGGATAAACCGCAAGATCGCGACTTTTGCAGAGGTCTCCATTGGTTGACAGACACCAATGATATACTATAGTAACGCACTTCATGGGGGTGTAGCTCAGCTGGTTAGAGCATCGAGCTTATACCTCGATGGTCGATGGTTCGAGTCCATCCACCCCCACCACCACTATGACCTACTTCGTCCTCGGAATGCTTCTCATGATTTTTGCTGTCTACTTTCTTCGGATTGCCATGAAAGAAAAGGACAAAGAAGGCGTGATCGGATTTGCGGCGATCCTGATTGCCGCCATGATGCTTTTATTATTTTACGGTTTGTTTTTTCAGGTTCTCTTTTAAGCTATGACTGAACTTCTCGCCCATGAGTCTGACGAAGGAACACGCGTCGATCTTTTTCTTTCCAAACACAGCGATTTCTCTCGCGCGCAAATTCAAAAATTGATTAAGACAGGTTCTGTTCTTCTCAATGCGCTGCCGTGCAAACCAAACGATCGGTTGAAAGCAGACGATCGGGTGACACTTCCGGAACTTGAAACTGCACATCCGCCGGTGCGAACCGGAGAAATTCCTTTGCTGAATATTCTTTTCGAAAATGAGGACTTGCTTGTCATCCACAAACCCGCCGGACTGGTGATTCATTCATTTGACGGATACACGGGCGGGCCGACCATCGTGGATGCGCTCTTAGAACGCGATCCTAAAATTGCAGAAGTCGGCGACGATCCCAGCCGGCCGGGAATTGTGCACCGTCTTGATAAAGATGTTTCGGGACTCATGGTGATCGCCAAAAATGAAACAACATTTCGTGCACTCAAATCTCAATTTCAAAATCGGTCTGTTTATAAAGAATACATCGCGCTTGTCTATGGGTCATTGCCCAAAGACCACGATGTGATTGATCTGAAAATCGCTCGCTCTCGCGCACGCGGGCGTATGGTTGCACGCCCCTCTTCTCAGGAAGGAAAAGAGGCGAAAACGGAATACAGTGTCGAACGCCGTTACAAAAAGCATACGCTCGCGCATGTTGTCCTCCACACGGGACGCACACATCAAATTCGCGTTCATTTTCGCGCCATCGACCATCCGATTGTGGGTGATAAGCTCTATAAAAAATCCTACATGAAATACATTCGTCCATTGGAACTTGACCGAATTTTTCTACACGCTTATAAACTGCGCATCCGTCTCATGGATGGAACCGAACGGACGTTCGTCGATCCGCTTCCCAAAGAACTCGAATACATTCTCAAACAACTGCCCGTATGATCATTACGCTCACCGGCCTCCCCGGCGCCGGAAAATCCACCATCGCAAAATTACTCTCAGAACGACTGAATATGCCCTGGTATTCAATGGGTGATTTGCGCGGAAAACTTGCGGCAGAGCGCGGCATGACCATTGATGAATTTAATCAGCTCGGAGAAAAAGAAGCGTTCACGGACCATGATATCGATGCGTATCAAACAAAGCTCGGAAAGGAACAAGATGATTTGATTATTGATGGACGTCTTTCCTGGCATTTCATCCCCCACTCATTCAAAATTTTTTTGGATGTGAATGAAGATGAAGCGGCACGACGTATTTTTGAAGCGTCCAAGCAAGGATTGCGCACGGATGAAAAACCGTACGTATCTGCCGAAGAGGTCAAACAACGCGTCCGCGACCGGCTCGCTTCCGACCAAAAACGCTATCAGCAGTACTACAACCTCGACTACCTCGACCGGCACAATTACGATCTCGTGCTCGATACCACAACGATGACCCCGGAATCGATCATTCAAGCGATTCTTGACAAAATGAAAGAGATTTCGTAATATTTTGGCGCTTTTATTCAATACATCATCTGTACGAACGTCTGCCCTATGGGAACGGTCCTCTCACATGATGAAAACGACTTTATGTCAGACGAAACACAAAACCCATCTGCGGCTCCATCCGATGAGCCGACCACAGCTCCAGAACCGACACAGCCGACTGAATCCACCGAGCAGCCTGTAGAGGAACCGGCTGTGAAAGTGGCAGAAGAAACGACGCAAGAGCCCGCACACAAGGCGAAACTGATTAACTTCAGCGATCTCAAAGCGGGGCAAACGGTGCGCATCCATGAGCGTATCATCGATGTTTCTCCCAAAGGAGAAGAACGGCAACGCATCCAGGTCTTCGAAGGAATGATCCTTGGACTGCGTGGAAGCGGCGTCTCCCGCACACTCACGGTTCGCAAAGTCAGCGGTGGAGTCGGAGTCGAGAAAATTTATCCGATCAACTCCCCCGTGATCGCTAAAATCGAACTGGTGAAAACCGCTCGCGTGCGTCGCGCAAAACTCTCGTTCATCACGAATCTCCGCAAACGTTTCAAGCGCAAGCTGAAGGAAACGTACGAAGCGTAAACAAAAATCGTGGCAATCGCCACGATTTTTATTTTCTCTTTGATGTGATTGTCGAGTGGTTAAATCACTTTCACGTCTTGATGCGAATTGATGTTTGCTCCCATAACGTAGTTCCACAAACGCTCCGGTGTCACTTCCAAAATTCCCTGGTTCCAACCGGATCCGTAGATGGAATTCGCTACGGTTTCTGAAACGATCCAGTGCAAACTGCCGTCCGTGCCGGATACATACACCTTCGGACTGTTGTTCGCTTTCACGCGGGTACCAGGTGCAAGAGGTGCATCGCCCATAAACGTGCTTCCGTCCAGATACACTTTGAGTGTCGGGGAAGAAACCGAATTCACCTCGCTCCAGGAATCAAACCACGTGAAGTACGTCGTTGCATCCGTCACGCGCCACATCTTATTTCCGCTTTTGAGATACACGGTTTTGGAATCAGGAGCTTTATATGCTTCCACCTGACCTTGTCCGAGATCCAAGATCGACGAAAAAGTCGCTTGGTAAACATTTCCGTCCGCTCCTTTCCAAACCGCATGTTCGCGGTCAGTCAGGACAGGATCGGATCCAAATCCCATATGGATCGTCTTTCCGGAGGTGATGTTTTCATACCAAATGTTTCCGTTCGCATCGACTCCCACAAGAATATCCTCATATGAATCCGTCACGCGAAAATGACGTTCTTTCCATGTCTTGGTGCTGAATGTGTAACTCACGGGACCGTTCAAGGATTCGAAATAAATCGTATCCCCGTCCAGTGTAAATTCACCGCCGAGCGCTTTCCCGAAGTTTGACGCTCCGGATGCGCTTGTGACGTACAAGGTATTTTCCGGATC
Organism: uncultured Gammaproteobacteria bacterium; assembly: GCA_964388785.1. Taxonomy (GTDB): domain Bacteria; phylum Patescibacteriota; class Patescibacteriia; order UBA9934; family GWF2-40-263; genus VGKU01. Next base: position 15,554 of record CAYMBX010000010.1, on the reverse strand, counting down.
GACATAGGCCATGCGTTCATTCGTAAACTGAACCGCTTTTTCCGCAGGCATAAACCAGTTCAGATACGCGCCACCGGATTCCATCGCGCTTTCTGCTCCCGGCTTGTAGGTATAGAGACGATAGTTTTGGAAGTACTGAACCGTACCGTCCGGCAAGAAATGCGCGGCGGTCAAACTTCCATCCGGCGCCGTCCATGTCCCTGGAATGTCTTTTACGGTTCGTTGCTTTTCATCAATCAAGATGAGCTGTGTGAATCCGCCGCCAAATCCAAACTTCGCAAGAACCACATCCTCACGGACATCCAAAATTTCCTGCCAAGGCGCATTCAAATTCCAGGTAAAGTCGTCACGTGTGTATTTGGTGACAGTGTCGTAAACAGACAGCTTAATCTCAATCTCTCCCGTTTTCTGATTCTTTTGAAGAATCGAATTGTACACACGATCGCCATCAACCGCAGACGCGAGATAATTCAAGTCATCCGTCTTTCGCTCAACGGTTCCGAGTGTAGCGGAAATACCGGTCTTTGGATGGTACTCATAGAGCGTTGTCCAAAGATCTTTCTTGGTTGAAGCGATGGTGTAGATGAACCGGCCGTCTTGCGCGCGATGCCAAAACGCCGAAGTGACCTTTGGAGAAACGTCATTGACGCGAAGCATCTTCCCATCTTTGAGCAAATTCATATCCACGACCGAGCAGGTGTCGGGATATTTACAGGATTTCGCTTGCTCGATCAAAAAAACTGCGTCGTTAAATTCAAACGGTCCTTGGACATTTTTACCCAAGGAAAGACGATCGACTTGGTAGAGATCGTAGTCCCAGTTTGCGGAAACCACGGGCTCTGACCACTGTCCATCGGTCGCGCCAGCTCGCGGAATAAGCGGACTGACCACAACCGCGAGGAGCAGCGCGAAAAAAATCGGTTTTTTCAAATTAATCATAGAAGGTTATTGGATGTTTTGATCATTGAATGAACCGTGAAATATAGCAAAAAAATGGGTTTTTGTCAACCATTTTGTTACTCTTTTTCACCAAAATAAGCAAAAAGTGCTGATTATTTCAGCACTTCTTTCAAATAAACCCCGGTCAAACTGCTTTTTGCTTTTGCAATCTCTTTGGGCGTCCCCTCCGCGACTACACGTCCACCTTTCATACCTCCATCCGGCCCCATATCGATGACCCAATCGGCTCCTTTGATGACATCAAGATTGTGTTCGATAATGACGACTGTGTTCCCTTTATCCACGAGCATATGCAGCACTCCCAGCAACCGCTTGATATCTTCAAAGTGAAGCCCAGTGGTTGGCTCATCCAAAATATACAGGGTGCGTCCGGTTGCACGACGCGAAAGTTCTGTCGCGAGTTTCACACGCTGCGCTTCTCCTCCTGAGAGTGTTGTGGCCGGCTGTCCAAGCTTGATATACCCAAGCCCCACCTCATGCAAGAGATTTAACTTCTCAAAAATCGCCGATTGATCCGCAAAAAACCTGCGCGCTTCTTCCACCGTCATTGATAAAATATCAGCGATATTTTTCTGTTTGTAATGAATTTCGAGCACCTCCAGATTATAGCGCGTGCCATGACATTCGGAACACTCCACATACACGTCCGGCATGAATTGCATTTCAATGCGGCGCATTCCGTCTCCGGAACACGCTTCACAACGCCCCCCGCCTTTCACATTAAAACTGAATTTTCCGGCATCAAAATTGCGTAACTTCGCTTCTGGAACCGCTGTAAACAAATCACGGATCGCCGTAAAAACCCCGGTATACGTAGCCGGATTTGAGCGCGGAGTGCGTCCAATCGGCGATTGGTCAACAGCAACGACTTTATCGATCTGTTCAACGCCTTTAATGGCTTTGTGCTCTCCCGGATATACCTTCGCGCGGTAAAATTTACGCGAAAGCTCTTTTCCGAGAATATCCAAAATGAGTGTTGATTTTCCCGAACCGGACACACCGGTGACGCAGACCAATTTGCCAAGCGGGATTTCCACGTCGATGTTCTGCAGGTTAAAAGCTTTCGCTCCTTGAATCAGGAGTTTCTTTCCGTTTCCTTTTCGGTACTTCTTGGGTGTGGGAATCGTTTTCTTTCCGGAAAGATATTGGCCGGTGATCGATTCTTTTTTCTTTTTCATTTGTGCAGCCGTTCCTTCCGCGATCACCTCGCCTCCATACTCCCCCGCTCCCGGACCGATATCAAACACGTAATCGGCCGCCTGAATCATGGCTTCGTCATGTTCAACGACAATCACAGAATTTCCCAAATCGCGCAGACGCTTGATTGTTCCAATCAGTTTATCGTTATCGCGGGGATGCAAACCGATCGACGGCTCGTCCAGAATATAAATAACTCCGGAAAGCTGGGTTCCCAACTGAGTCGCAAGCCGCACGCGTTGCGATTCCCCTCCCGAAAGAGTCATCGCGCTTCGATCGAGGGTCAAGTAGCCCAACCCGACCTCGATCAATTGACCGATGCGAATATTGACCTCTTTGGCAACACGCCCGGCCACAAGTTTTTCATCATCCGTCAGTCCATTCGTAAGTACTTTCTTCTTGTCCCCCTTTATTTTTTCCCCCCCTTTATCTTCCTTCACCAACACGTCAAAAAACGTCCCCACATCCTCAACCGCCATATTCACAATGTCAGCGATCGATTTGTCGGCGATCGTCACCGCAAGCACCGCAGGTTGCAAGCGTTTCCCTTCGCATGCAGGACAAATCATCCGGCGCATGTAGCCTTCAAGTTCACTGCGCACATATTCTGAATCCGTTTCACGGTATTTTTGCTCGAGCTGTGCCAAAATTCCAGGATACGTCACTTCCTGTCCGTCAAACGTATACGTTTCCTCGCCGGTTCCGTAGAGCAGCAAATCCAATTTTGCTTTTGGAATTTTTTCAATTGGAGTCTGGATCGGTACGCGGTGCTTTTTCGCCACGAGTTCAAGCAACCGCTGATAACTTGTTTGATTACCGGCAATACGTGTCCAGGGTCTGACTGCCCCTTCGGCAAACGTCAAACGTCTGTTGGGAATTACCAACTCGGCCTCAAGGACAAGCTTTTCTCCAAGCCCCGTACATTCGGGACAGGCTCCGTAAGGAGAGTTAAATGAAAACAGACGCGGTTCCGGTTTGGGAAGATCGATTCCGCAGGCGGGACACATAAAACTTTGTGAAAGCGCGAACTCGTCGCCATTGTCATCATTCACGAGCGTCAAAAATCCGTTTCCATATTCAAGCGCCTTCTTCACTTGTTGCGTGACGGAATCCGTGGAATACATCACGTCACTCCGAAACTCAAAAATCAACACGTCCACATCGTGTTCTTTCTTTTTATCGCGTCGCAAGCGCAGGGCCTCATCTGTATCAATGAGCAGACCGTTCAAACGGACGCGTGTAAACCCGGCGTTGAGCGCTGCGGAGAGTGCGTGTTTGTGCTCGCCCTTCTGTTGTTTCACAACGGGCGCAAACAAATAAAACGTTGCGCTACCCAGTTTGGTTTCAATGGAGGAAACAATTTGTTCGAGCGTCTGCTCTGAAACCGGCGCATGACATTTCGGGCAGTGCGGACGTCCTGCGCGCGCAAACAATACGCGCAAAAAATCATAAATTTCCGTCACGGTTCCCACCGTGGAACGCGGATTGTGCGAGGAAGATTTTTGGTCGATGGCAATGGTCGGCGACAAGCCTGTAATCTCATCCACATCCGGCTTGTCCTGAAGTTCAAGAAATTGACGTGCGTAACTGGAAAGTGACTCCATGTAGCGGCGCTGCCCTTCGGCATAAATCGTGTCGAAGGCGAGTGATGATTTTCCCGAACCGGAAAGGCCGGTGACCACCACCAGTTTATTCTTGGGAATCTTGACGCTAATGTTCTTTAAATTGTGAACACGCGCGCCGCGAATGGAAATGTAATCAGACATAAATGAAAAAGAGTGCGAACCTCTAAAGCGAATCGCACTCTATCATGAAAGTTTTGGTAGGTCAACCAACAAAACAAACTCAATCGCAGGCGTCGTTTCCATTCCATTCACACTTATCTTTATTTTCTAGATAGTGGGCACCGCAAGGATCTGCAACACAAACCTGACCTAACATGATTGGATAAATATTGTCGAGTTCGTTAGATTTTAATGTGCTGTCATCATAATAATAGACCGTCACCTTGTCATCATAGTCGTCGCATTCTTTAATAAGGTCACAATTCAATACGGTCTCGAAACAACCATCTGCGTCAAGTCCACCGATGATCGAATTTCCTTGACTGGTGTTTAAGATACCACCCGACTGATAGCTACAATAATTCGCACTCTCGACTACCACATATTTTTTGCCTGTCCACGCACTTGTCATTTGCTTCTGTCTGACAATCTCCATCCCAAAACACAACTTTGGCGAAGGGACGGCGGGTGAATCCGGATTGTCTTTTGAGACATAACGACATTCAATACATTGACCGGGAGTATTAAGTCCCTGAGAAACACATGATCCTTCTGCGCAGGTCGTATAAGCACACGTTAACCCATCGGGGACTGATGCCCCGTTCGGACCGGATTTCACTTCCGCGACGCCGCCGCATTCCGTCGTGCTTCCCTCGGCAACCTGGAGTGTGTACCCGGCGGCCTCGAGTTTTTCACAGGAGTTTTGGGAGAGATCGACTTGTCGCACCATGGACGGACGTGGAACTTCCAGTTTCAACACTTGCGGATTCACGATTTGCATGATGAGTACGGCGCAAAACAAAAGAATCAATCCGACCACTCCGTTTTTAATCCTTCCCTTTGCTTTTGAAATCTGTTCGGACATTCCGGCTCCGAGTGCATACTGAAGTCCTCCAATGATAATCATCACGACCGAAAAAAGAATCGCGGCTCCCAAAAGATACTGGTACACCGCTTGTACATACGTTCCGATATCTCCAACCGTTTTAAGATTTCCGATTTGCGTACTGAGCTGCACTTCTGATTTTTTCGTATCAGGAAAACAGTACGTCCATCCGGTCGGACATTCCGGAGCTTGATATTTTGCCAGCGTTCCCTTTTGATTTGCGCAAGCGGCCGCGTCAAAACACAACGAGTTATTGGACGGAAACTGGCGCAATGTCTTTGCGCAAACGGCAACCGTATATCCCCCATCTTTACATGCTTGTTCACAAGACGCGCTTGTTTCTTTCAAATCGGAAATTTTGAATGCTCCGGTTTTTGTGTTGCAAAAACAGGTACACGTTTGTTCCGTTTGTGCCGAAACCGGAAGCGCTCCCAATGCCAAAACAGACAACGTCAAGAACAAAGATGCCAGCATTCGTTTCCACATACGTTACGAAGAAGAAGAAAGGATGAGCGGTTCGAGCATGTTTTTCGGAATTGCGCCTTCCACCTTTGAACCGTTAATAAAAAACGTAGGGGTTCCCCTCACACCCGCATTCAACCCGTCTTGATAGTCATTCAGCACTTCGTCCCGTTTTCGTCCTGAATCCAAACAAGACCGAAAGGTTGTTGTGTTGAGATTGAGCTCAGCCGCAAATTCGATGAGACGCTCGGATGAAAGATCCGTTTGATTTTGGTAGAGCTTATCGTGATATTCCCAAAAACGTCCTTGCTCTGCCGCGCACTCACCCGCCTCCGCTGCCTTTTGCGCAATCGGATGAAGATCGGTAATCGGAAAATCGCGATAAATGTATCGAAACTTTTCGGGATACTTCAGTGCCAACTCACGAAGCGTAAAGCTAACTTCGCGAGAAAACGGACATCCAAAATCCGCAAATTCCACCACGACCATTGGCGCGTCCGGACGTCCAAGCGAGGGATCGTCCGAGGAAACGATGTTCGCGGGTTGCTCAGATAGCGGAATGGCGGCCAAGCGCAGACTGGAAGAAAACGCGGCAGTGTTGGAGGTCAGGGTCGAGGGATCAAATGTCCCTTGTTTGATTTGCTGTGCGAGTGTAATCACACGCCAAACAAAGAGGCAGAGCAATAGCAAAACAACTACCGTTGCAACCGTGGCGATCCAATTACGTCTTCGGTGAATCTGCAGTTCTTGCGTCTCTTGAATAGGCGAATCCATGAAAGAAGTATATCATGGAGAAAAGAGGGTGAGGAGAAGCAGAGAGTGAACGAAGATATGGAACAAACGGAACAAAAAGAGCAGCAAGAGGAGAAACGCAGGGAGCGTAGAGAAAAGAAACGGAAGCCGAAAATGCGCATGAGCGGAAAGGGAATGAAACGAAAGCTTTCGGGTTGATCCCGCTGAGCGGGATTGACGAAAAAGGACCTTCTTGCTATCCTCTGGGCGATATGAATCTCGATTCTCTTCTCAATGCCGCCCAAATTATTCTGGCTGTTCTGCTCATGGCCGCGATCCTGTTGCAAGCGCGCGGAACGGGTTTGGGAGCGGCGTTTGGCGGCAGTGGAAATGTCTACCGCACAAAGCGCGGCGTGGAAAAAAAACTGTTTCAATTGACGATCATCCTCTCGATTCTGTTCTTCGGCGTCGCGCTCGCCAATGCACTTGTCTAGTCTGTGTCCGATTCTTTTAAATCGTTCGTCGATCGTTTCAAATCCAAACCGTCGAACCCGACGAAAGACCTGACTATGCGCCAGGTGTTTTCCGTATCCAAACCCAGACGCTTACCGAACTGGAAACAATGGAAACGCTTGCCGTCCGTTTTGACCACAGTCGAACGCACGATCTTACAAACGGCGTCTCTTGTTTTGATTCTGTCGATCGGCACATTTATTGGCATGACCCTCTTTGCCCATCGCGTGGAAATTCCCGCACAGGGTGGAGAATATACGGAGGCACTCGTGGGAGAACCGCAACTGATCAATCCCCTCTATGCAACAACCAACGATGCCGACCAAGATTTGGTCGCCTTGGTTTACTCAGGCCTCTTAAAATGGGATGCACACGATGGGTTGGTCCCGGATCTTGCGGAATCATTCAACGTCAATGAAGAAAAAACGGTCTACACGTTCGTCATAAAAGAAGATGCCAAGTTCCATAATGGAGATCCGGTGCTTGCCCGCGATGTCATCTTCACCCTGAGCGCCATTCAAAATCCTGCTTATCGCAGCCCGCTGCTGCCACAATTCCGCGATGTCTCCATCGTTCAAGAAGACGATCGCACTCTGTCGTTCATTTTAGAAAAACCGAATGCCTCCTTCCTGGATCACCTGACGGTCGGCATTTTGCCTTCCAGCGCCTGGGCGGATATTCTTCCTCAAAACGCGCCGCTTGCGGCTTTGAATCTCCAACCGGTCGGAAGCGGGCCGTATCAGTTTGCGGAATACTCAAAAGACAAAAAGGGTGTGATCCGTTCCTACACCCTCGAGGCATTTCACGAATACGTCCACGGCCGGCCGAACATCGAACGCATGAGCTTTAAATTTTATCCGGACGCCCGTTCCGCGGCAGACGCATTGGAGCATAAATTTGTGGAAGGAGCCTCTGTGATTCCGTTTGATGCAAAGGAGCAGACTGGACAGAATCGTTCCGTCGTGTTATATTCCCCTCTTCTTTCGCGTGAAGTGGTCCTGTACTTCAATCAAAAAGCAAACGAGCAACTGAAAAAGCCGTCGGTTCGTGAAGCGATCGCGTATGCGATCAATAAACGAACGATCGTGGAGGAAACGCTTTCCGGTGCCGGGCAGACGATTACCGGACCTATTCTTGCCGGAGCCGTTGGTTTTCACACGGAACTTGCGGATCGCGAGCAAGATTTGGAAAAAACCCGAACGCTTCTGGAAGAAGCCGGCGTGTTGAAAAAATCCGTCGTTTCCGAACAAGAAACTGAAGAAAGCAAGGAAGAATCTGAGGAAAACACTGAGATAGAAAAGGTGGAAACCATGGAGAAACAAACGAATCAACTGACGCTCACGACGATTGACTCAGAAGAATTTGTCCGTGTGGCCCAAACGATCGAACAGCAACTGGAATCAGTTGGGCTTGAGATCGACGTGCAACGTGTCCCAGCACAAACACTCTTTGAAGATGTCATCCGGCCCCGCAATTTTGAACTCCTCCTGACCACACTCATGTTCAGTGCGGACGCGGATCCTTACGTGTTTTGGCACTCATCACAAAGAGAAGGTACCGGGCTCAATATCGCAGACTATCAAAACGCCGAAGTAGATACACTCCTTGAAACGGCACGTTCAGCAACAACAAACGAAGCGCGGGAACAGGCCTATCGAACGTTCCAAGAAAAACTGCTCGCGGATATCCCGGCGGTCTTCCTGTACCAGTCGACTTACAGTTATGCGATCGCGAAAAAAATCCACCTAGATCCACCGGAACGGATCCGTGTTCCTTCCGATCGATTCCAACAAATTCACAGGTGGTACATCAAAACCAAAAAAGCGTTTAAGTAGATATCGTGTGTGTAGATGTTAAATCGTGTTGGTGGGCAGTAAGAGCTTGTCCTGCGTGCACTCGAACAAGCTCTTACTGCCGTGACAGGATGGTTGTATTTCCACACATGGCGCAGAATGCGATATCTTTCGTGGGACAAGAAGAAGGAAGTATGGGCGAGTGGCGGAATTGGTATACGCGTACGTCTCAGAAGCGTATGGGGTAACCCTTGGGAGTTCGAGTCTCCCCTCGCCCACCATTCAACATGATCTTTTCCGGCTGCATGAGTGCCGTGCATCCTAAAAAGATCACGTTCTTAAACGAGAGAGATTTATTCATTCATAAATTAAAGCTGGTGTTGTTTTTCTCAACACCTAAAACCTAACACCCATAACCTTGTATTTATATTATGTCTCCTAAACAACCAACGACGGGACGAAATTCCGGCGCTCGCCACCTGCGAGGCGGAAATCGTTTCAAAGGCCGCGTGTTTCGTGCCAAAGACACCACACGCGCGCACACCATGAAAGCACCAAGCGGCGACAAACTTCGCGTCATGGTCCTTGGCGGATGCGAAGAGGTCGGCCGCAACTGTACGCTCATCGAATACAAAAATGATATTGTTTTGATCGACATGGGATTGCAGTTTCCTGAAGAAGACATGCCGGGAGTGGACTACATCATTCCCAACATGACGTACTTGAAAGGAAAGGAAAAAAATATCCGCGGAGTGATCATCACCCACGGGCACTACGACCACATCGGGGCCATTCCCCACACCGTTCCTCAAATCGGCAACCCTCCGATCTTTGCCTTGCCGGTTTCCGCAGCGATCATCAAACGTCGCCAAGAAGACTTCCACACGAAAAAACTGGACGTGAAAGTTACCAAATCCTCTGATGTCTTGAAACTCGGATCGTTTACCGTTTCCTTCTTTCATATCAACCACAATATTCCCGATTCTGTGGGAATTGTCGTCGAAACCCCGGTGGGGACCGTCTGCCATACAGGCGACTGGAAATTCGATTTCCACCCGACTGGCACAGAACACGCCGACTTCCAACGAATCGCGGAAATCGGAAAAAAGGGTGTGTTGTGTCTGATGGGCGACTCGACAAACGCAAACCAGCCCGGACATCAAATTTCCGAAAAGGTCATTGGCGAGGAGCTTGAACTGATTATCGAAAAAGCGAAAGGCCGCGTCATCGTCGGCACATTCGCTTCACTGCTCTCTCGTGTGAAACAAATTATCGAATGTTCAGAGCAGTTAGGAAAGAAAGTAGCGATCGATGGATATTCCATGCGGACAAACGTGGAAATCGCCAAAGAAATCGGGTACATCAAATGTAACCAATCCACGCTCATCAAACCCGAACAAATGGACGGCTATCCGGACGATAAAGTTGTGCTGATCTGTACGGGCGCACAAGGCGAAAAGAATGCCGCGCTTAACCGCATCGCCAACAATGAACACCGTAGCGTCCGCATCCGCAAAACCGACACCGTGATCTTTTCCTCGTCTGTCATTCCAGGCAACGAAGCGTCGGTGCAACGGCTCATGGACACGCTCTACCGCAAAGGAGCGAATGTCATTAATTATAAAATGATGGACGTGCACGCGGGCGGACACGCCAAGCAGGAGGATATTAAGCTCATGCTTGCACTGTTCAAACCCAAATATTACGTGCCAATCGAAGGCAACCACTTCCTGCTGCGTGAAAACGCAAAAGTCGCCCATTCAATGGGATGGACGGAAGACAATGTCTTTGTTGTCGATAACGGTCAAGTCATGGAATTTTGGAAAGACGGCGGACGACTGACCAACGAAAAGGTTCCCACCGAATACGTCTTTGTCGATGGACTGGGCGTCGGCGATGTCTCACAAGTCGTCTTGCGCGATCGAAAAGTGCTTGCCGAAGACGGGATGGTCGTCGTCATCGTACAGATCGAAAAGAAAACCGGAAAACTGGTCGGCTATCCCGATATCATCAGCCGCGGCTTCATCTTCATGAAAGAACACCGTGAGCTGATCGATCAGACACGACAAGAAATCAAAAAAGTTCTCGAGGACAAGGACAGTAAATCGGAAGCGGACCCGAAATATGTTCGCGACAAAATCCGAGACCATGTTGGAGCGTTTCTCTTCAAAAAAATCGAACGTCGTCCAATGATTTTGCCGGTGGTCATCGAAGTCTAAAATTGATACCCAACGTTTGGTGGGCACCATGTCTCCTTCTACGAGCACTCGAGTGAGTCATGGTGCCATGTCAGGTTGAGAGTCTTGCGAGTCCTGACGGATAAAATCATCGTCCTCCTCAAAGAGAGGGGCGATGATTTTTCATTTTGTAGGGGCTTTGATACTATGTCGTCCATATGGCACGCATCCTCACCGCTCTGCAACCTTCCGGTATTCTCCATATTGGAAACTACTTCGGCGCGATCGAACCGTTTGTGAAACTGCAGGATTCCGGCAATGAAAATTTTTTGTTTGTCGTGGATTATCATGCAATCACCGTTCCGCAAGATCCCGCCCAACTGCGTAAAAACATTCTTTTTGCCACCGCGACGTATCTGGCCTCCGGAGTCGATCCCAACAAAACGGTTCTGTTCCAGCAATCGGCAGTTCAAGCACATACGGAGCTTGCGTGGATCTTGAATTGCGTCGCATACATGGGAGAACTCGAACGCATGACACAGTTTAAAGACAAAGCAAAAGGCAAGAGGCAAGAAGGGGTTAGTGTTGGATTATTTGATTATCCCGTTCTGATGGCCGCGGATATTCTTCTGTATGATACAGACATCGTCCCGGTTGGAGAGGACCAAAAACAGCATGTGGAACTTGCGCGCGATCTTGCCGAGCGCTTCAATAGCCGCTTTGGGGATATCTTTACGATTCCAAAACCGCAAATTCGAAAGGAAGGCGCGCGCATCATGGCACTTGATGATCCGGAGCACAAAATGTCGAAATCCGCTTCCACGGAAAAAAATTATATCTCTCTCATGGATAACGCAAAAATGGTGGAGAAAAAAATCAAAGCCGCGGTCACGGATTCTGAAGGAACGATTGTCCGTCGCCCAAACCGTCCAGGGATGACTAATCTCATCACCCTCTATTCCCTCGTTTCAGGAGAAACACCCGAAAAAATCGAACAGCACTACGAAGGCAAGGGGTACGCGCCATTCAAGCAAGACCTGGCAGAGCGCACCAATGGTTTCCTGCAACCGCTACAGGAAAAAATCCGTGGATATTTGGAAGACGAAACGCATTTGAAAAATGTTTTGAAAAAAGGAGCACAGCGCGCACGAGAGCACGCAGATAAAAAGATGGAGCAGGTACGCCAAACGATTGGAATTCACCTATAAAAAATTCCCTTGACGTTTTTTTTCGTTCGCGTATACTACGTCTTCGTCACCCGCAGGAGGAGGAGAGGATGACGACGCACCAAAAGATCTTGGCCAGTGTGACAATTCTGCTTGCGTATGCCCCTGTGGTGTACGGATTTCTGGCCATCTTCAGCTGACGCTTCCGAGCGTTTTTTTGTTGACAGACTGTCCCAATCCTGTTATCATTGCGGCGTCCCAGGAATGTCGGGTGATCGCCTTGCGCAATCAAATGCGCGGGGAGGAAAGTCCGAACACCCCATACGCCGCAAGGCGTATTGGAAATGGAAAGTTGTTAATGACAACCGGGTATAAGATTCAGGGGTCGCGGAATTGGAGTAATCTATTCCCTGATTCCGGATTTGAAGCCCAGGGAAAGTGCCACAGAGACAATACTAGTTCTGCACAGCAGAACAAAAGGTGAAAAGTAGCACGAGGTATGCAGGATAGTTATCCTGTCTGCCACATGCTTCGTCCCGTGGCGACACGGTGACGTGGTAAACCCTTTCCGGTGAAAGAGCAAATTTGGTCGCTCGCTTGAGCCGCGCGGCAACGCGTGGCCTAGATAGATGATCGCCTCCTCCGAGCAGTCGCTTGGAGCAGACAGAATTCGGCTTACAGACAGCTCCTGGGACAACAAAAATCTCTCGCCAACGCGAGAGATTTTTGCTACCATTTCCCTATTCCCTCTTGCTTATTGCCTCCTTTATGAAACGCTCCGAACTCGCCTTTACGCTGCTGCTTGTCCCGCTAGATTTTTTCTCTTTGCTTGCCGCCGCTTCCGCAGCGTTCTTTCTTCGCTTCCATCCGTACTTCACAACCCTGCGTCCGGTCATTTTTGATTTGCGCTACGAACAATTTCTGAAAATCGCGACTCCAGCCATTCTCATTTGGCTTGCGGTGTTTGCACTCGCAGGACTCTACACGACCGGACGAAGACGTATCGCGTCTGAAATTGGAAAAATCATTCTTGCTTGCTCCACAAGCATGGCTCTCGTGTTCGCGATTCTGTTTTTCTCGCGCGAGCTGTTTGAATCACGCTTCATCGCCCTTGCGGCATGGGGCTGTGCGATTGTGTTTGTCGCCGCTGCCCGGCTTGTCGTGCGCGGACTGCAACGCTCGTTGCGACGATTCGGTATCGGCACGCATCGTATTTTCGTCATTGGAAAAAATACAACAGCGGATGCGCTCATTGAAGAGTTTGAAAAAAAGAAACGACTCGGATTCCGCGTAGTCGGACATCGCGCCCAATTTACAAATCAACTCGCGAAACAACTTACGGAAATGGCGGCAAACGATGAACTTGATGAAATCGTGCTTGCCGATCCCGAAGCAGATCGACACACACGCCTCTCCCTAATCGCGCTTGCCGACAGTGAACATCTCGGTTTCCTCTATACTGCCGATTTGTTTGCCGCCGCTGTGGGCAAATCCATCAATCATACCTACGCCGGCATTCCCGTCATTGAAGTCCAAAAAACGCCTTTGGACGGATGGGGGGCAATTTACAAACGATTGTTTGATCTTGTCGGTTCGTCGGTTCTGATCGTCCTGACCTCTCCTATTATGTTGCTGACCGCGATCGCCATTAAACTCGATTCGCGGGGTCCAATTCTCTTTTCCAAAATCGATAAGAATATGCCGAGCGTGCGCATCGGCCAAGACGGGAAACCGTTCCGCTACTTTAAGTTTCGATCGATGGTTCCTGGAACGCACTTCATGCGCTACAACGAACTTTCTGACAAAGACACGCGCAAAGGCTCGCCGCTTGTCAAAATCAAAGATGATCCGCGCGTGACACGTGTTGGACGGTTCATCCGCAAATTCTCCATTGACGAATTACCGGAATTTTTCCTTGTCTTTTCGGGAAAAATGTCGCTTGTCGGCCCACGCCCACATCTTCCTGAAGAAGTCGCGAAATATCGTCCCGAACACAAAAAACTCCACACGATCAAACCCGGCATTACCGGAATGGCCCAAATCAGTGGCCGTGCGGACTTGGATTTTGAAGAAGAAGCACGCCTCGACATTTACTATATTGAACATTGGAGCCCCCTTTTGGACTTGTATATTTTGCTCAAAACACCTTTAGTTGTTTTATTCAGAAAAGGAGCTTCGTAGATTGACAAAATGGCCATTTTATAGTATATTTGCTTGTTCTAAACGCCTCAAATGGGCGCAAAGAACGGGCTTTTTTTGTTTTGTTCCACTCTTGAATGGAGGAAGGAATTGAACGGCAAACTCAATGCGACCGCCGCGATCATCCGAACCTACAACAACAAGTACATCGCCAAGCAGGTGCGTAACCTGTTGACGATCGGGCTGGGTCGGATCATCGTCGTTGTGAACTCGACGCAGGACAAAGGCGCGACGCGGGGATACCTCGACACGCTCGTGTTCGACTCGCGTGTCCAGGTGATCGAGATGAACGAGGGGTACTCCTGGGCGAACGCGCTCAACGTGGCGATCAAGGCCGTGCAGATCGCGAACATCAGGCAGCGCGTTCAGGGGAAGCAGGAGTTCCGATTCCTGTTCCCCGTCTCGGTCGAGGCGCAGTTCACGCACGCACACATCGAGGCCATGCTCGACGCTGCAACCGACGACCCATCGATTGGGATCGTCGGTGCGAGCTTCGCGGGCCGTCAGGACGGCAATGCGGTGAGCCTCGGACGCTCCTATCGGCACCCGCGCAACACCGGGATGCTCATTCGCCTGGAAGCGCTCGGTGCGCTCTTCGGCGGATTCGACGCTTGGTGCGACAGCGCCGGCGGCATGGAGGACATTGACTTCGTCCTCTCCATGCTCGCACTGAGCGACCTCCGGTACGAAATGCTCGACCTCCAAGTTCCGCTCATCCTCGGTCAGCACTACTACCAGCCGACCAAGGAAGCTCGCGAGCAGGACGCCATGCGCAAGATCATCGCGCGCTGGCGCGGCCTGTTCCTGCCTGGCACGAACGAGCGGGAGCGCATAGACGCCGCGATCGCGACCATGCACCTGGAGGACTGATCCTCTCTCTCGCCCACGCCCACACACGGACGTGGGCGTTTCTTTTTGTCAAAGAACCGAGGGTTTGGTAGGATCGTGCACATGAAATTGGCGCTTGTTCACGACTATCTCATTCAAGACGGCGGAGCGGAAAAGGTGCTGGACGTCATGCAGGATATTTGGCCTGAAGCACCCACCTACGCCCTGTTTTTTGATCCCAAAAAAATGCCGGCTTTCGCGGGGCGAGACATTCGGACCTCGTTTCTACAAAAGATGCCTCTCGCACTCAAAAAATATCAATGGTATATCACGCTCATGCCCACCGCGACCGAACATTACGATCTCTCGGACTATGATGTCATCGTGTCCTCCACCAGTGCATTCGCGAAAGGGGTGATTACACGACCCGGTGCGATACACATTTGTTACTGTCATACCCCCACGCGTTATCTCTGGTCGGACACGCACAGTTATGTCGAAGAGCTGCGCGTTCCCGGATTCGTGAAGGCTCTGCTTCCGCCTGTGCTTTCGCGTTTGCGCGTTTGGGACAAACAAGCAGCGGATCGTGTCGATCATTTTGTTGCAAACTCTCAGACTGTTCGTAAACGGATCCAAAAATATTATCGTAAAGATGCGCGCGTTATTTTCCCACCCGTTGATACGCACCGGTTTCACATCTCTCCGCGTCCCAAAAACTATTTCCTCACCGGTGGACGCTTGGTTGCGTACAAACGCTTCGACTTGGTGCTCGATGCGTGCAACAAAACAGGAATCCCTCTTAAAATTTTCGGCTCAGGCCCGGTCGAAGCTGACCTGCGCCGACACGCGCGATCAAA
>CAYMBX010000009.1:28339-35705 GCA_964388785.1 uncultured Gammaproteobacteria bacterium | reverse complement strand
ATAATCAAAACTGTTTTGTTCGATAGCCGGCGTTGGATAGACCGAGTTACCAACGATAATTTCCATGGCTGTGATAATCACTTCGTTCGCTTTTTTGAACGCCTCCACATCAAACACCATTTGCCCGTTCACTTCTTTACGGAATTTCATGAGATTGAGCGACGCCAGGTTGCAAGCACTGTCATTCAAAAACATGTATTCACTGCACGGATTGGAGGCATAGATCCGATCCGTATTGATACTCGTATGCCAATCGTTGATGGTGGTGTCGTATTGAATGCCCGGGTCTCCGCATTGCCAGGCCGCCTCCGCCATCATATTCATGAGATCGCGTGCTTTCCAAGTTTTGACGGGTTCGCCCGTGGTCACCGCGCGAGTGGTCCACTCCCCATCTTCCTCAACCGCACGCATAAATTCATCGGTCACACGCACCGAATTGTTGGCGTTTTGAAAATAAATTGATGCATACGCCGGACCATCGATAGATCCGTCGTATCCTGCATCCATCAACGCCCACGCCTTCTTTTCCTCTTCCACCTTACACATGATGAAATCATCGACATCCGGATGCGTCACATCCAAAATCACCATCTTGGCCGCTCGGCGTGTTTTTCCTCCAGACTTAATCACCCCCGCAAACGCATCAAGCCCCTTCATGAACGAAATCGGACCAGAGGCTTTTCCATTGCTTCCCGCCAAGTACTCGTATTTGGAACGCAACTTTGAAAGATTCGATCCGGTGCCGGATCCACCTTTAAACAACATGCCTTCGGTCACACACAAATTCAAAATGGAACGCATGTCATCTTCAACCGAATTGATAAAACACGCACTGCATTGCTGCGGACGCGGAGTGCCGACATTGAACCAAACCGGCGAGTTGAATGCAGCCATTTGATTCACCAAAATATAATGCAACTCATCTTCAAAGTGTTGCGCGTCCTCTTTGGTTGCGAAATATCCGTCTTTACGGCCCCAGTTGGCAATCGTTGTCGCCACACGCCCGACCAACTGTTTTACGGAAGACTCACGATCTTCTTTTCCAACGGTTCCGTAAAAATACTTGGAAACGACGATATTGGTCGCGGTCTGCGTCCACGTTTTTGGAACTTCCACGTTCTTTTGCTCAAAGACAATCGCTCCCTTTGAGTCCGTAATCACGGCATCCCGTCGATCCCATTCGATCTCCTCATACGGATGGACTCCTTCTTTGGTGAAATATCTCTCAACAGTGATTCCGTGTCCGTACGTTTCCGCTCGCCCGTCTTGCTGTGCATGCACTCGATACCCGAGATATTTTTTTGCGACATGGAGCAAATTGTTGTCGATCAATGTCAATTCCACCACTTCGCGTACGTCCGCATAAGTCGGAACGCTATGGCCATCAAACTGGTGCGTGAGGCGAGACACCACTTGGGACACAATTTTTTCCGAAAGAGACGGCTGTTTCATCCCGGATGCCGCAAGCGCGGATTGAATGGATCGGGCCAATTTGTGTGCATCGAAATTTTCCTCAGATCCATCGCGTTTTCGCAATGACTTTACGGATGTCATAAATTGCCAAACAGCCTCGGAGATGTTGGCCGTATCCTTGGCAGTGCCATGGATGCGAGAAACGGATTGGGACATAAGAGAAAAGATTAAAAAGGGTAGGTTTTAGGTGGTGGATGTCCAGACAAAAAGATAATCCCACGGGGATCATCTCTTATTCACTCCTGGAAGGCCCTGTCACCGCTGACACTATATATTGGGTCCTTCATTATTTTAGACCACTACATATTGGGAGTCAAAAACGCTGTTATCCACAGCCTTTAGAATCCCATGGTCAAATTAATCTTTGGTGCGACTGCCTCTTTTTTTGAAAAATCCACGGGAATGGCCTTGCGTCCGCCCAGCCGATCCTCATACGCAAGCGCCTTGTATTTCAAACCGTATTCATAAACGGCTTTCGTCACATTCACATCCTGCAGACAATAATCTTTGATTTTTTGGATTTCGCCTTGTTTCCACCACTCGACCGCCTGAAGACCGTGACCGGACTTACGCGTCCCCACCGTCGCCGCTGCCACGTCGTCCAGTTTCAGACGGAATCCAAGCGCTTTTTGAATTTCCTCGAGCAAATCAAGATTGGGAAAGTCCAAAAAATTTCCGGTGTAGTAATTATTCATGACCGGAAGGTCAAACCCTTTGGTGTTATACCCGATGATCCGGTCGGCCTGTTCAAGCCGTTTCCAAAGGCCGGGAAAATCCGGTTCTTCAAACGCTTCAAAGGTATTTGTTTCGTAAAAATAGCACCCGATCACGCTGATCAAAAGCTTGTCGTGGTGATACCCCCCCACGTCTTGAAAGGTATTTTGTGTTTCAATGTCCAAAACGACTTCTCGTGACATAGCAGGCGTGATTATAACACGCTTCTTACTCAACCGTAAGCGAGGCGAGCGCAAGTGGAATCGCTTCCGAAAATGTGGGATACGCGTGGATGAGCGAAGCGACTTTCTCAACGGTTGCCCCCACATGGATAGCGAGTGCAAGTTCATGAATGACCTCTCCGGCACGTGGTCCGATCATGTGCGCCCCGAGTATTTTGTGCGTTTTGGCGTCGGCAATGATTTTCAAAAATCCCGAAGCAGCATGGTCCGTCACCGAACGTCCAAGGGTGCGCATATTCGCCCTCCCCACCAAAAGACGTTTATATGTTTTTTTTGCATCCGGTGCCGTCATGCCAACTGACGCAACTTCGGGAGAAAGAAATGTCACGCGCGGCACCACGGATTCATCCGTTTTTAAACGGGTCGTACGTTTCTTTTTTGCACTGATCGCGGCGTTGTGTCCGGCGACATATCCCTCATGGTGCGCCGTGTGGGTAAACTGCAGACCACCATCGACGTCACCCGCCGCATACACCTGCGTCGCACTCGTTCGCTGTTCTTTATTCGTCAGGATAAATCCGCGTTCATCCATCTTTACTCCAACCTCGGAGAGACCAAGCTGCTGCGTATTTGCTCTGTTTCCGGCGGCAAGCACCAGCTGATCAACCGCGTGCATCTTTCGATTTCCGGCCACTTCCACATGAACGCCATACACGCCCGATCCGCCATTCACAATTTCAAAGACATTCGCTCCGGTCACGACCTCCACTTTCAGCTCTTCCAGGGCCTCACGCGCATACTGGCTTATTTCCGGATCTTCACGGTGGAGGACCTGAGACGCACTTTGCAGCAAGACGACGCGTGTCCCCAACGTTGCATAAAACGTAGCGATTTCGCATCCGACCGGACCCCCACCGATAATCGCCATGGATTTTGGTTGACGACTATACGTAAGTGTTTCTTTCGCGCGCGTGAATTTTACCCGATCTAGTCCGGGAATCGGGGGAATAAAATCCACGGTCCCCGTTGCAATAACGAATGCACGTCCACGTAACGGTTCCCCATCAACCTCCAACAGGTCTTTATCGATAAATTGTGCCCGACCTTTCTTTACCGTGACACCCATCTCGCGATACTGCGCCACATATCGATCCCCGAACGATCCCCCGCCCGTAATGGTTTCCACAGCGACTCGCCGATAGTTCATCATCTGTGAAAATTCAAACGAAACGGTTCCGGTTTGTATTCCGAAATTTCGCGCCTGCTGGAGGGCGCGATAAACTCCCGCGGATTTGAGCAGTGCTTTGGAGGGAACACAGGCGTCATTTGGACATTCCCCTCCCAAACGATCAGATTCAATCAGACACACTGACGCGCCCTGCGCATGTGCGGCTTCAACGGCGGATGATCCGGCGGCACCGGAACCGATCACAACCACATCGTAGATAGCAATTTTGGGCATATGAATTCAAAAAAGGTTCTTTGCTTCGTTCCACAGCTCCTCGCGTCCATGCTCTTTCAAAAAATACCACCATTCCGCACCCCACAAATACACCTCGGAAAGATGCGACTCTTCAACGAAGCGGATATTTTGACGAAAGGTTTCCACATCAAACGCTCGGTACCAATGATCCAGCGAACGGCTAGCGATCGACTCTGGAAACCAGGGTTCAGCTTGTAACTCGGAAACAATCACTCGATCAACACTGCTTCCCGCAAGCTGAGCACGAGCATAATAATACTCAGGAGTGAGCGGATACATGAAATAACCGAATAAATCGTTCCAGGTCAGACGATACATCGAAATACCTAAAATATCCGCCGCATCCGATTCCGTACCCCACGGGCCAAGTTCCCCGCTCACAGTCACCTGAATCGGGCGTGACGGATCGAGCGTTCTGACGAGATCCACACGCTGACGAAACTGCGCCACGCTTAAATTCGGACATTCCCCAAAGGGAAAAAACGGTTCATTCTCAACTTGCCACCGCGAGATAGTCTTTACGTTTTTATATCGTTCAATAACCGCACGGACCATGGAAAGGGCCGCCTCATGTCGCGCACCATCGTCCATCATCTCCGCCCAATCAGGAACATAACATTCGGGCCAACGCGGAACCTTCACACCCACCACCAGTGTCAGATCAACTCCACGCACATCGGAATAATTCACTAATTGATCTAGGAGCGTCCAATCGAACACTCCCGGGTCATGCTCGATTTCAGACCAGTACACGGGCAAACGAACACGGCGCACACCCACATCTTCCACAAGTGCGCGATACGACTCTGCCGGATCGAGTCCAAGCTGTTTTGCATACGTGATCGAAAAGGTGACGCCGTATTGGGTCGGGACGAACTCGACGGGTTGCAACAATTTCGTGGCAACCCACGCAAACAAAACAACGGCCGCAACAAGGACCACGATCAATCCGAGTCTGAACCAATGAGGGGAAAAAGGTTTCATCAAATTTCCTCCCGCTTCTCGCGCAAAAACGCCACCCAACTTTCAATGACATCGATGGTCGCTTTAAAAGGCGCTTCAATAATAAAATCGAAAAAGAACAGGAAAATATTGACCTTGGGAGCGCGCAACGCGATCCATCGTCCGGCACGCACAATCGGCAAGAAAATCATGTCGCCCAAAATCCCAAAAAATCCAACAGACGTGTCGATGACCAGATATTCGCGTCGCGTGTTGCGGATGCGGAGTCCGAAATAGGCAACGAGAGAAAGGAAAAAGAGGAAGAAGAAAATGGAAAGCGCATTGAATTCAAGTCTGCGCAGTCCCATCGTGATCAGTGCGATTGTTGCCACAAAAACCGCGAGGTACAACAGATTGAAGATGACTGACAGCGGACCACTTCCCCAGGGACGCTTCTGCTTGAACAGAAAATGCATATCTTCACCGGTTCCCAAAAACGCATGCGCCTCCTCTAAAATTTTTTCCGTGTTTTTCTTTTTAGGAATTCGCACGGTTAAGCCTACACACGCAAGCAGGAGCGGCGGAAACAAAATGTTCACGGCGAGTGGAAGATAATCCGTGGTCCGCAAGACAAAAACCTCATACGGATACTCGACTAAAAAGGCTAAGATGGATTTCGTGAGCAGGAGAAAAAATGCGGCCCGAACGACCGTCCGACTCAGACGCGATCGAAACACCCCATATCGCTCGCTCGCGGCACCGGTAAGCGCAGAATCGATCGTGGACGTATCCGCGGAAGCAACCGCGGTTGAGAACGCTTGAGGATGATCTTTTGCAATATCCGAAATCAGATGAAAGACGACGGAATGACGGCGCACAAAACGAAAAACCGCATCGCTTGCCGGATGTTCAATCTGGCTATCTACGGAATTGATCACCGTTTCCAAATGCAACGTCACTTCTTGAACCACGTCATCCGTCGGGAGGGCGGTTCTCCATGCGGGATAATACAGAGTCAACAGACGATAGCGCAGTGTGGCGCGATTGGATTTGAGGACCGCGCGGTGGACGGCGATATAGAGCTGTAATTCACGATCTTCTTCACGAATCAATTTTGTCTCGAATCGAACGCGTGTCTTCAGAGCTTGATAGGCAAAACTCGCGAGTGACTCGTCGACACACGGAGGAGCGACTTGATACTCCACTTCGGTAGAAAGCACATCCAGCAACCAATCATAATGCTGCTGACCTTGGCGACTCTCTTCTTCCAGTGCACTGAACATGCGCTTGTATTTTTCCAAGATGTTCGCCACGACCTGAATTTGACTGTTCGGCACGCGCTTATTGGGGAGATATTTCGCCCAAATAAGCTCGCGCAATAACTTGTCCGCAAGCTTCAAGGAATCCGATTCGCCCAGTCGACGCTTCAAAATGCGCCGAATCGCATTGCGCCGAAGCAAATGCTCGTCATCATACTCAAGCGTATTGCGGATGACCTCATAGGCGCTCGCTGCAACCGCAACCGTATCCGATACTTTGATGACATCTTCGTCTTTCGGTTCTTCCTCCTGTTCAGACTGCATCTGAAGAATCGTGCTGATGAGATGTTGTAAACTCGCGTTCATACAATAAGCGGAAGTGGGTGAATTTCACTTTTCCTCCCAAGAACAATATCTTCTATGCGGTACGTTCCATGTGTTGGCGCCTCAATGAACCCGTTCCATGCCATGCGCGCCACCCCACCGGAAGCAATCCAATCAAATAACCACTCGTCCGTAAACCGCGGATCATTTTGCGGAACTCCTCCCCCGACGTAATCCAACCAAATGCGGTTAAATTCCTCTTGTGAACCGATCGGCGGCGCCATGATGATGGCAATACCGAGTCCGCAATAAAACGAAAGCTCGCTTGGCTTCGTCCAGAGAATATCAGTCGTTTTCAAAATTTCGTTGAACCCAGAAAAATAGGCTTCGCGCGAATCGAATTCCGGAACCTGAACCCATGAACCCAATTCTTTTTTCAGGCCCGCATCCACGACGGCTTGACGGTAAAAACGCGCGGCGTCTTTTCTGATTCCCGCAACCAGATTCAGACGAATTTGATGCTGAGCGATTTTTCCGCGCAAACTTCTCAAAATGACGGTTCCCAGTTGCCGCTGCGCGCCGGCCCCGCCAACGCTATAGGTCAATGTCAACGGATGTTGTGAGGCATTCAGCTGACATCGGGAAGGCCCGAGTTCCGCCCGCAGCGTACGTGAATACCGATTCGCAAAAATTCCTTGAGGATCAAGATTGCACAACCGTTCTGCGAGCAAATTTTTCAGAATCGCAATGGACGCACCCCCCACCAATTCTTTCGGTAACGGAAATCCTGTCAAATAAATATTCTCTGCACGGACGCCGTACAGTTTCAATCGTTCCACCACGCGTCCGTTGCTCGCAAAATATTTAATACGGCTTTGGTGCGGATCAAGCGGAACCCAGGAACGAGAAATGTCTGCGTCGGTGGTGACACACCAAATGTCCCCAGGATAATCATAATAATCCGCAAAAAACGCGGGAACGAAAAACGT
>CAYMBX010000009.1:19701-28239 GCA_964388785.1 uncultured Gammaproteobacteria bacterium | reverse complement strand
CGCCACAGTTTGCGATCCTCCGCAGGGATGCCTTTATAATCATTCGCCGAAAGCACGTGGCCGCCGGCAAGATCTTTCAGAGCATACGCCGCACGCGAATGGCCGTAGCCCATGTTCACGTCAATGACATATGCTTCCACCTTCCCATTATTCTTGTGCGAGTGGTTCGGCATACGAAACTAGAAAAACAACCGTTCTTCAGACTTGGCGATAATTTGGTAGGCTTCTTCCACCGTATCTACAATTTCAATGAGGTCAATATCTTTCTGATGCACCGTTCCGAACGTGTCGCGCTGAACTTTTTTGATCCACTGAAACAGCCCATTCCAGTACTCTTTCCCCATGCAAATAACGGGTGTCTTCTGCATTTTCCCCGTTTGAATCAGTGTCACGATTTCAAAAAACTCGTCCATGGTTCCAAATCCGCCCGGAAAAAAGACATAGGCCTGTGCGGAAGCAGCCATCATCACCTTGCGTGAAAAAAAGTAATGAAATGCGTACCCGCGATTCACATATCGATTCAAACTTTGCTCTTTGGGAAGTTGAATGTTAAACCCGACGGAGACACCTTTCCCTTGCTTTGCGCCTTTGTTGGCGGCTTCCATAATCCCAGGCCCTCCCCCCGTGATGACGGTAAAACCGTTCTTCGCGACCAGTTCTCCAAGTTGCTCCGCCACGTTGTACCAATGGCTTCCCCGTTTAATTTGGGTCCCCCCCCAAAACGTCACTTCTCGCGAGGTCTCGGAAAGCAACTGAAAGCCGGCCACAAATTCCGCCATGATGCGGAAAATTCGCCAGGAGAGCTGATGGATATCCGTCGGTTCGGATTGGGTCCGTGATTCTTCCACCGTGAGCGGAATGCGACAATAGTTTCCGTTCACGAATTCAGTGTCCGTTGGTTGTTTCTTGGGCATATGCGTATCCGCATTTTAGCATATCGATCAAAAAGACGGATATCCCTCCTGGGGACTGGACAAAATGGGAGGTTTTATTTATACTCCCTGTGCATATGTCCAAATCCTGCATTGTCACCGGAAAGAAGACCGTCACGGGCATGCTTGTCTCGCATTCGCACCGACGCGTTAAGCGCAAATTGCACGCGAATTTGCAAACCCGACGTCTGCTCAATCCGGCAACCGGAAGAATGGTCACGGTCACGATTTCCAATCGTGGTCTTCGCACACTCAAAAAATGGGATCGCGAGGGAAAAACCTACGACCTTTCGAAATTGAAAAAAGAACTTGAGTAAGCTACAACGCAGACTCAAGAGCCTCGATCAACCGATCGAGGCCTTCTTTTTTTTCAGCAGAAATCCAGAGAGGCGAACGCTCCTCAATCTGCTCGTTGATTTTTTGCCTCCGCGCAGCATTCACCCGGTCCTGTTTATTCATCACAAGCAAGCGCGGCGTTCGCTGAACGCCAAGTCGAGTCAAAATCTCCTCAACCACCCGGAGGTGTTGAAAAAGATGTCTGTCTGAAGCATCGGCCACTTGAATAAGTAAATCCGCGTCAACCGCTTCAGAAAGGGTCGAAGAAAATGCGTTGAGCAACTCGGGTGGTAATTGTTTGATAAAACCAATCGTATCCGAAACAAGAAGGATGCGGTTGGTCGTCGGGAAAAACAGTTGTCCGACACGGGTATCGAGCGTCGCGAACAGTTCGTTGGCCGCATACTCGTGACGGCCGGTCAGCGCATTGAGCAGGGTGGTTTTTCCCGCATTCGTGTATCCGACGATCGCAACGGTTTTTAACGAATTTCGACGACGGGATGCCCGCTGAAGCTCACGACCTCGCTGATATTTCTCTAACTTTTCCTTTATCCTGCGCTCTTTCTCCTTCAGGTGCCGCTTCATGCGTTCAATATTCGTTTCTCCGATACCGACCGTCCCAATCCCTCCCGCTTGCCGTGAGAGCTCCATTCCCATGCCGAAAATACGCGGCCCCATATGTCGGACGCTTGCGAGTTCGATCTCGAGCTTCGCCTCGGTTGTTTTTGCGTGCTTTGCAAAAATTTTCAGGATCAAATCAATCCGATCCCACACCTCCACCCGATATTTTCGAAGCGTCTCTGAAATTTCGTAAATCTGTCTTGGCTTGAGTTGCGCATTGATGATAAGCAAACTCGCCCCCAACGCTTTGGCTTCTTCCGCGAGTTGTAACACTTTGCCGGTGCCAATGTACGTCTTTGGATGTGGCGCAAATCGTTTTTGCCACTGTTTGACAATCACAATCCCCCCGTAGGTATTGACGAGTTCTTCAAGCTCGACCATCCGATCGAGCGCATGTTCCTTGAGCATGCGCGGATGAATGAGATCGATAAGGATCGCTTTTTTCTGATTCTTGTCCATCTTTCTTTTTTTGTTCTAGCGAGATAAAGATACACAAAAGCCGTGATGGTCGTGCCGAAGGCAACAAAGGCAAAGTCCTTTGGCCCGGAGGCATGACCATCACGGCAATCTCATGGAATCTTTTTAGAGCACCGCGTCCTTTGCTTGCTTGGCAACACGGAATTTCACCACGGTTTTTGCCGGAATGCTGATGCTTTCTCCGGTAAGCGGATTGCGACCCGTGCGTGCAGCACGCTGTTTCTTCACCAACTTTCCAAGGCCTGGAAGATTAAATTCTCCGTGAGACTTCACCTCGCGGTATGCCATCTCAACGAACTTATCCCATCCCTCGGAAGCTTCTTTCTTGGAAACTCCCAACATCTCCGAAAACGTGGTCATGAATTGGCTCTTTGTCATCTTGGCCATAGGTGTTATATCAGGACTTTCGTAATTGAATGCAGTTTGGGCGCACGGGTGTCAGATCGCTGAGCTGTAGCAGCGCTACCGTGAAGCGACTGACGGGACCCGCAAGCCCGAAATGCGCCAACTGCGAAAGTCCTATATTAAATTTTACTGGGCTATTTTAGCATAAGGCCCTAAATATGTGAAGATCTGGCAAACCATTGTTTCGCGTTTGTCAAATCCCCTGCGATCATCTGGGCCATCTCTTCGTTCCCCGGAAATGGAACCAGATCTCTCAATTTTTGAAACAAAATGACCTGAAGATGCTTTCCCGTCAGATCGATGTTGGACTGATCCAAAAGATGGACTTCCATTTTCAGATTATATCCGGTGCGGCCGTCATTAATACATATCAACGAGGGATAGCGAGTGCCATCCACTTCTGCTTCCCCCACATAAACACCCAGAGCCGGAATAATCGCCCCTTGTTCTACGGCGATATTGGCGGTGGGGCAGCCCAGCTGAGACGCCATCCCTTCGCCTTTTTCAACCCTGCCGTCAAACATCAAAAACTTCATACGATTCCTTTTTAACGCAATCGCTTCAAAAACTCAACGGCACGATCGAGCACAGGGATCATATCCGGATAGCTGGACTCTTTGAGAAGATGGGTGATGGAAACCCACTTTGCGGCAAGCGCATGTTCTTCGGGATCCGGATGGAGCGTGGCGTTTGAGGGAGTTTCAAACAAAAAATAATGAATGTCTTTGTGAATCAATTTTCCCTTCTTTTGATATCGATCTCGAAACCAGATGTCGATTTTTCCAAGAGATTCGAGTAACCGAATTTGCTCCAGACCCAGTTCTTCAAGTGTTTCCCGAGCGGCCGCCTCTTCGAGTTCCTCCCCCTCTTCCACATGTCCTTTGGGAAACGTCCATTTCCCATAAGGATCTTGCATCATGGCGATCCAGATACGGTTCCCTTTTCGACGAAACACAATCCCGCCGGCCGACAACTCGCGCTCGACGGGTTCTTTTTTTTGTTTCTGCGCTTTCGTCACCATATGCTCTACGGACTCAAAAGAAGCTCAAGCGCCTTCTCTAGCTGTGGATCAACTCCTTCTTTAAATTGCTCGACCGTGTAATCCACCACGACGTCCGGAGAAATCCCGGTCTCATTGATGCTGCGCCCCTTCGGGGTGTACCACGTGGCGGTGGTGATTTTAATGGCGGATCCGTCTTCCAATTCACGGTAATCCTGAACCGAGCCCTTTCCGAACGTCTGTGTACCAACAATAGTAGCCTCGCCGTAATCTTGAAGCGCACCCGAAACAATTTCCGAAGCCGACGCACTCCCCCCGTTCACCAACACAACCGTTGGAATGTCGTCTAAACGCGGGGCAAGGACGCCATTGAACGTTCGCGCATCATCTTTCGTCTTCTCAATCACCACAGGTTTGTATCCAACCCACGCAGATGCAATGTCAATGGCTGTCGTCAACAATCCACCCGGATTGCTTCTCAAATCCAGAACGATCCCCTGCACATCGCTCGTCAAAATTTCCTGAATGGCATCCGAGAACAGTTCAGGGGTTTCGTGATTGAACGTGCTAATGCTGATACGCATGATCCCCTCTTCGTCCAATTTCCATTTCACCGAATCAATTACGATTTTATTGCGGACGATCTTTACTTCTTCCGCAGACTCAAACCCATCACGACTGATAGTCAGTACAACCTCCGTTCCCTTTTCACCTCGAATCAATGTCACAGCCTTTTCCACACTCATGCCCGTTGTCTCTTTCCCGTCAATCTCCAAAATCCAATCCCCCGGGAGCAGACCGGCATTTTGAGCCGGAGACTCGGGCAATGGCGCCACCACAACAAGTTTTTCTTCCCGAATGCCGATTTCCGCCCCAATTCCACTAAATGATCCTTCAAGATTTGAAGCAAATTCCTCTGCTTCTTCCGGATCAAAATAAACGGAGTAAGGGTCACCGAGTCCGGAAAGTACTCCTTTCAGCGCACCGTAGTAGAGATTTTTGTCCGAAACCGGTTGCTGATGATATGCTTCCTTCACAAAATTCCAGACATCCCAAAACTGTTTGAAATCCACGTCTTCGGCCAAATGTGCCGGTACCTCTCCTTGGCCAAACACCTTCCCTTCCCCTTCGGGGACCAAATTCCGCGTCGCTCGCGCGTCTCCCACAAAAAAACCGACGACAAACGCAAGCACAAGAAACAATGTGCTTAGGAGAATTGGGAATGTTTTCGGAACGGATTTCGGCCAGGTCATGAGTGGTAGGATACATGATTTTTGAGTAAACTGTCGAGCAGAGACTTCACTATGCTCACCCGCTACTGGCGCCATATTCTTTTTTTCGTTTTCGCTGCCGGATTCTTTATCAGTGCTCCGCTGGTTGTTTTATTTACGGCTGGATACCGTTATCACTTTGAGAGCGGAAAAATCGTACAGACAGGAGTCATCAATGTGCATTCCGTTCCCAAAGGAGCCGACGTGTTGATTGACGGATCCGTGCAACGAGAAAAAACTCCGGCGGTCATTGACAACATTATTCCCGGATCACATGAAGTGATCATCCGAAAAGACGGGTACACGTCCTGGAAAAAAACACTTGAGGTCTCCAGCCGACAAGGAATATTTGTCAGTCAAGCCATTTTGTTTTTAACCCAAAATCCGGAGCGGGTGGAAATGAACGATGCGACAAAAAAACCGATTGATGCAACAAAATGGACTGCAAATACACAACAATATCGCATCCAAAACGCACAAGACCGTTCTGTCCTTTCACGCATCGATGAACAAAATCTCGCATCGATCATTGCCTACTTACCACTGAGCACCTATGAACTGGAGTTGGCTCCTGCACCTTATGTCCTTTTGCGCGACACCATTCGAGAACGGATCGTGTTGGTCAACGCCGAGGAAAAAACCCAGCCCATTTTGCTAAACACGGATGCGAACCAATGGGCATGGTCCCCTTCCGGGGACGCATTGTTATTTAGCGACGGATTCGACATTGAAGTTTACGCGCCGTCGTTGCACATTCGCGAAACCATTACCCGATTAAGCCAACCGATTTTCGGACTGACATGGTATCCGCTCGGACGCGTGGCCATATTCGGTTCCGGTGGCGATATATTTGCTCAAGAATTGGATCGCCGAGGCGAACCAAACAAAACAACCCTGATAGAAGGGTTGTTGATCAAAGAATTTTGGTTTCTGGATGAAGGAACTTGGATCATCGGTGTCACCGAGTCAGGAGAACTGTTTCGAAAACGGTTGCAGAGGTAACGAGAGGTTTTTACAACTCAACAAAACTATTATCTCCCACGATCAACCGATGTCCGGTTTTGGGGTGAGACCGGCGAAAATCCACAAGTGTCGCATTTAGACCGATGAGCGAGTTCACGATGCGACGGGTCGTATCGATGACCGCACCTTCGAACACAACAGAATGTTCCACTTCGGTCTGATTAATACGGACATTATTGCCAATGGCCGTGTATGGCCCAATGTAGGAAGAGGTGACCTCACAATTGTCCCCAATGACGACAGGGCCTCGAATCAACGAATCAGGGCTAATGCGTGTATTTTTTCCGATGCTCACGAGCCCCTGGATTTGGGCATCTTCCGGGACTTCGCAATCGATGCAAAAATGCTCGCGCGCCAGGTCGTCCATGATCAGCGCATTTCCCTCGATCAGCGCATCCGGCGTTCCGGTATCTTTCCACCAGCCCGTGATTTCTTCATGCCCCGTCTTTCCATTATTGATATACCACGTAATGACATCCGTGATTTCGTATTCTCCGCGCGCGGACGGTTCGATCGTTTTAAAGGCATCAAAAAATTTATCGTCAAACAAATAAATGCCGGTCACCGCAAATGGCGATGGTGGATTTTCAGGTTTTTCAATGGTTCGGATCAGTCGACCGCTTGCATCAAATTCCGGCACCCCGAAGCGGTGCGGATCTTTCACGCGAGAAAGGGCGATCATGCAATCCAAATTTTCGTTTTGGAAACGATCAACAAATCGTTTAATGCTTCCGAGGATAATGTTGTCTCCGAGAAAAAACAGAAATCGTTCGCCTCGGAGATGCTCTTCGGCGTTTGCAACCACGTGCGCGAGCCCTTTCGCGCCGCCGCGCTGCTCGACATATTTAAACGTCGCGCCAAACTGGCTTCCGTCGCCAAGCGCATCGGCCATCAACTGAATCTCCCCGGGATTCACATTAATAATGATGTCCGTAATCCCGGCGTCGATAATCTTTTTGATGGGAAACATGAGCATCGGTTGATTCGCAAGTGGAATCAGATGCTTGTTTCGGGTCCAGGTGATGGGGCGTAGCCGGGTCGCATGCCCACCGGCCGCGATAAGAGCTTTCATACGCACGAAACGTATCAAAGCCACTGCGGGTCGTCAACTCACCTGTTTCGCATTGACAAAAACAAGAAAAAACACTAAATTCATGAAACTTCTTTGCTCTGCTTGAGGCAGAGGGGAGTGTAGACCAATGGAATCAAGTCGTTTCCATGTACTCGCTGAAGTGAACGCGATTCTCAAGGCTGAAGGGTTGCCTGTGTGGGGCGACCTGAAGCGCATTGGGAAACACCGCGAAGGCGAGTTCGAAATCACGGGCGTCTCGCACGTCATCCGTGATCTCAAACAGTACTATCTCATCATCGTCTTCAATGTCATTCGTCCGGATGGCAGCACGGGCCAGTACGGCGTGCGCGTGACCCCTCGCATTCCCGCGTGTGTGGTTGCAATCGTCAACGAAAAACTGCTGTTCGTAAAGCAGCATCGATTGGCGACGGGACGGTGGATGACTGAGCTCCCGCGTGGGTGGATTGATCCGGAAGTGGCCAAGGCTTGCCAGCACGGAGTTGCTCAAGCGCTGCTCGAGCGCGAAGCCGGAGCCGAATGGGTGGGCCGTCTTGAAGGATTCGATCCCGTGCTGCTAGGATCCGTGTGGGAAGACACCGGAACGCGGATGGACCAAGTGCAAATCCATCTGGTTGAGGCCGTATCCGCATCCGAACCTCCTCATCACAAAGAGTATGTCTCACCCAAGCTGTACAGCTGGGAGCAGATCCACGACATGGTCGACCGAGGGATCATCAACGATCAAACGACGTTGACGGCCCTCTTCAAAACAGAACGCTGGTTGAGGCGTCGCTCGGCTTGAGGCCGGGATCATCGGTAGACTGATCTGATCCGTTTGAGGCGGATGATCAGACACGACCCGAAGGGCGTGCCATGTCTACGTTCATCACTCTCGAAGAAGCCCAGCAGAAGCTGGGCGAAGACACGTTCATCGTTCTGGAACCCGCGGAAGCCGTCGAGGCCAAGCGCGCGGCCGGCAAGGAGAACGAGCTCTGGGGCTTCGACCTGGCGACCGGCCAGATCCGCCGCGGGGACGGCAAGTTCCACGCGGCCGGAGTGGTTCGTCACCCGGGTGGCTGGAACCTGTGCGCGATCATCGAGGAGCCGGGCAACCCAGACGCCGAGGTGATCGGCCACGTGATCGTGGACGTCAACCCGCGCGGGCTCGTGCGCGTGCGTACGAACAAGGGGCTCTCCGGCGAGATCCTCGAGCTCAAGCCGAGTTCCCTCTCCAAGGGCGAGCTCGACGCATCGGGGCGCGATCCGGATGGCCGTATCGAGGCCAACCCGCAGCGTCTCAAGGGCAAGATTGCGGTCTTCCGCAACGATGTCGACTTCCCGGACGAAGAGGGCCTGACGCCCGTCGAGTTCGCGAAGCGCTCGACCGACGGTCGTTCGCTC
>CAYMBX010000009.1:0-19601 GCA_964388785.1 uncultured Gammaproteobacteria bacterium | reverse complement strand
AGAGGGCCTGACGCCCGTCGAGTTCGCGAAGCGCTCGACCGACGGTCGTTCGCTCTCCGCGCTCGCCGTGCTCGGACTCTTCTCGCCCACTCCCTGAACCCATCCCACGGGTTCTTTTTATTTCTGCGAATGGCTGTTGAGAGCTTTCCGCCCCGGCGGAAAAATGTCAACAATATGTCAAAAGCTTCCAACCGACTCGCGATCACCAAGCTACTTAAACAACTCGCAGATGACTGGCTGATCATTCCCGAAATGCCTACATATACCGGTCCGCGATCCGAGCTTGGAAAAGTTCGAACCGCTGAACGTGAGCGCACACGGAAAAGACGAGAAACCTATCAGCGCATACAATATTTAAAGCGAAAAAGATGGATAGATATCAAAAAAACAAGTAAAGGCCTCATGGTGACATTGAGTGATCGTGGAAAAATTGAAACTCTTAGACGATCGGCTCAAACGCACCCACATCTCCCAAGCCATCAACAATTACTCGTTCTGTTTGATTTTCCTCAGCAGGCAAAAAATGAGAGAGACGCGTTTCGATATTTCATTAAGATGATCGGTTTTACTCAGATGCAGATGAGTGTTTGGAAATATGATCGGGACTGTACAAAGGATCTAAAACGTTTTATAAAAGATGCGCGAATCGAACAGTGGGTCAAACTTTTTCTTGGCAAAGAACAGAAGTGTTGATAAACTTTCGCCCCGGCGAAAAAATGTCAACACGCCATGAGGAGGACATGGAAATTCAAACGATCCCTCTTGCAATCAGTGGCAGCAAGCCCGGGCGCACGCTCACGCAATTCGATCTGCAGGAACTTGCCGAGCTTGTTGGCGAACCACTTCTGTTTCCCTACGTCGTTCGCATGCTCCCGGGAAGCGGTCCGGCCGGAAACCACTACCACCTTCGCAAGTGTGAAGTTTTCGTCTGTTTGGAAGGCGAGATGAGAATCACGTTCGCGGATCCAGAGACGAGCAATCGAGGTGAGATCATCCTCCGCGCTGACGCAGCGACGGCTTCTCCGGATCCGCGCGCGGTCATCGTCCCCATCGCGATCGCCCACGCCGTTGAAAACATCGGAACGGGAATTGGCATGCTCCTCGTACTCGCTTCACACAAAGCGCGTGATCCCGACGACGACTTTCACTTCTCTGTCGTACCATTTCCTTCGACCTGAACTTCAGGTCTTTTTTGTACAAAAAAAACGCGTCCGAAGACACGTTAGTTGGGGAACTGGATGATGCCGCGGGCGAGAGCAACCAGGACAGCGGAACGGATCCATCCGTCCTTGATCTGCCCGCTGCTCACGCCATCAAGGAACTCGCGAAGCGAGAGGACGACAGGGGCGAGCGTTGACTCCGACACGTCCCGAGAGACCTTCGCCTCATCGACCTCCACGTTCGTAAGCGCGATGATCGGAACCTCCTGGTACACGATGCCGGTATCCGGATCGTGAATGCCCAGGTTGATGATCTGCGTGTCGTCCGTGATGACGACCCCACACTCCTCCTGAGCCTCACGCAATGCACACTGCTCAGGCGTCTCGTCGGGCTTGCGGATGCCACGAGGCAGCTCGAGCGTCCACCGACGTACGGCGTGACGGAAGCTGTGCAGCAGCACGATCTCGCCGCTTCTGGTAATGCAGAGCGCGCCAGCACCTGCATCAACCCCACTGTTCCAGCGGACGTTGCGGTACGTGCCAACCGCTGGCTCCGTCTTCCCGGGCTTGGGCGGGAACAGAACGTCGTACTCGACCTCGGTCCAGAACCGATTGGTGATGAGACGCTTGATCCCGACGATCTGGATCTCTCCCTTCGTCCAATCGCCCAGATAGAGCGTTCCGTTCTCGAGCTCTGCGACGATCTTCTCGACCACCGCCGCCTGGTTGCTCTTTGCGAACTTCTTTCGACAACCCGCGAGCGACCCTTGAGCCAGGTCGCTGTGGAGCTCGATCAGCTCCACACCTTCGCCGATGATATGCATGTGCTCCTCGCCTGGAACCGCCAGAAAAGACGGTCGCCATCAGGATAATGAAGATTCGAATGCCACGTCTGTGACAATGCGAATCAACGCAAGACCATCCTGCGTCGCCCTGACCCTACCAAAACCAAAAACAGGGGTCAACCCTGTTTTTTTGCTTCCGCGTATTTCATCAACGTATCTCTCAGTGCCTCCTTCACAGGACGCATCGTGATTCCAATTTCTGCGAGACGCGTGTTTGCAAGAAAATTATTGGATCGGCCTTTTTTGGCGAGACCCTGTCCGACCAGTTCATCATTTGAAATCCATTCGTTCGTGTGCGTCGGATCGACAAGCTCCTCATAAAGAGCGATCAGTTCTCGATGCTTCATTGTACCCGGATTTGTCACATGGAAAATCCCGGTCGCTTTCTTCTCGAGCAATTGATGAAACACATCAATCATGTCATCAATGATCGTCACCGAATTTTCCACATCAATAATTTTTGGATACGTAGCCAACTTATCGATCAAGTTGCCCGGTGCCGGTTTCCAATCGATCGGCATGCGAATACGCGCAATCCCCACATTTGGGAGGGTCGACAATACCAAATCTGCAGCCCACTTCGCACGAGAATAAACCGGGATCGGATTGCCAAAATCATCTTCGCGCCAGGCTTTATCTTCATGCGGTGAATCTCCATAAAAAATGCAGCCCGAACCCATGTGAAGCAGATACACACCCGCTTCCTGGCAGGCTTGGGCAAGTACGATCGGCATCAAGGTGTTGCCGTCGATCGTCGCGACTTGATTGTCTTCACACCAATCGACATTCGGTTTTCCCTTCACCCCCGCGGCATTCAACACAGCATCCGGTTTTTCCTTGCGAATCTCATCGAGTGCATCCTGTTTGCTTGTCACACGTACAGACGACACCACAGCTTCATCTCCCCACACTTCCTGACACCTGTTTCCAATATAGCCGTTTCCAAAAATAAGAATTTTCATAGTGTTATTTCTCAATGTGCTGTTTTAAGCGTGAGGCGATCTGTTCACCTTGCTGTCCGTTGAGTGCAAAATAATGACGCGAGTCATCGGCACCGACAAACGTAATACGCCATGCTTCGATTTGGCGCCCGCGCACGCTTTGCGAATATTTCCGTATGGAAAGCTCACGCAATTCGGACAATTGATAGACAGATCGACTTGTCAAATAGCGAATTTCGATCGTGGAAGGAGAAAGGGAAACCGATCGAATGCCCATAAATACGTCGCGAATAAGCAGAAAAGCGAAAAGCGCTAGGAAGGCAATGGGGATGATAATCGGAATGGACTGATACCACGACGTTCCCGTTTGAAAGAGAGCTCTTGCGATCACAACAAGAAATCCGATCATGAACAATGAGACAACGGTCATTCCTACAGAAGACCAAACGGACGATCGATAGGTCAATTCTTCAGGGTTCGGGACATTCATAACTTCCCAATCTGCGTTTGATAATAATTTTCGTAATACTCCTGATACGCTCCGCTCTTGCATCGCTGCCACCACTCCGGATGGTCGCGATACCATAAAATCGTCTCGCGAATCCCCTCTTCAAACTTGACCTGCGGTTCCCAGCCTAATTCAGTTTTGATTTTCGTCGGATCAAGCAAATAGCGTTTATCATGTTGGAGTCGATCCGGTACATAGGTCTTGAGCGTGTCGGGTTTTCCCAAAGTCGTCAAAACTGCGTCCGCAATTTCTTCAACCGTTTTCTCCACCTGCGTTCCGATATTGTACGCCTCGCCAATTTTACCTTTCGTCAAGATCGCTTCGATCCCGCGCGCATGGTCATCGACGTGAATCCATTCACGCTTATTCTGGCTCGACTTAAAAAGCGGAAGCGACTTGTCCTCAAGTGCATTCGTCGTAAAAACGGGAATCACTTTTTCCGGAAACTGATACGGACCGTAATTATTGGCGCAATGTGAAATCGTGACAGGCATTTTGAATGTATGAAAATACGCCATGACCACATGGTTCGCCGCCGCTTTTGACGCGTTATAAGGAGTCTTTGGAAGATAGGCGTCTGACTCCTTGAACATACGCGTTTCATCGAGCTCCAATTCTCCAAACACTTCGCACGTTGAGACATGATGAAAGCGACTCACCTGCGCGTCTCGCGCCGCCGCCAAAAAAACTTGCGTACCAAGCACATTGGTTCGCACGAAAATTCCTGGATCCAAAATCGCGCGATCGTTATGCGACTCGGCGGCAAAATTGACGACCACATCCACTCCTTCGAGCGCATCGCGTGCGGTTTGATAATCGCCAATGTCGCCTTTGATAAAACGATAGCGCGGATCCTGTTCCACATCGCGTAAATTCTCCAAATTCCCTGCGTATGTGAGCGCATCATAGTTGATGACCTCATCATGCGGATGTTCGCGCAGCCAGTAGCGAATAAAATTGGAGCCGATAAATCCGGCCCCTCCTGTCACAAGAATATTCATAAGCCAAGATAGTGTTTCACCTTATACCAGCCGGCAATCGCTTGTCCATCCCAAATCGTCCCGTCCGCAATCGCAAGGTCGATCTCTTCAGCTGTCATCTCGCACGTTTCTATTTCTTCCAGCGTATCTAATTTTTGTCCCGCATGGCGCACGTCCTGCGCCAAAAAAAGTCGCGCACGTTCCTTCGAAAACGCGGGGGCGGTTGCGAACCACCCAAGATCAATGAGTGTTTCCGCCTCATACCCAGCCTCTTCCCGTGCTTCACGGCGCGCCGCATCTTCCGCACGCTCTCCCTGCTCAATCGAACCTTGTGCCATCGTCACAGTCTGACGGTCGAATAAATAACGATATTCGCGGATCATGACGAATGTTCGCGTATCTTTTTGCACAAACACGCCCACTGCTTCGTCTCCATATGCGTTTGTATGATAAAAATACTTACCCGGACGTCCTCCGGCATCAAATTCGTCCACCAAAAATCGTAGGTGGGGATTTGACTCGATCGTTTCTGTTTTCAGAGTTTTCCAGTTCATACGTGTGTGCGGATTTGTGCTGCGGTCTGTGCGAGTTCTTCCTGTGTTGCTCCTGCGTGTGGCCACGGATGAAGGCCGTCGGCCGTCTGTCGGGGGATAATATGAAAATGCGTATGAAATACCTGTTGTCCGGAAGCAGGTCCGACATTGGTTGTGATATTGCATCCTTCGGATCCGGTTGCCCGCAAAATGGCCGGGGCAATTTTTTGGATCACCGACCAGCATGCGGCAATTTCCTCAATTTCATTTTGAAGTGCATTTTCTTTCTCTCGCTTCGGCACGACAAGGGTGTGTCCGGGGCGAACGGGATTAATATCCAAAAAAGCAATTACGCGATCGTCTTCGTACACGATGTGAGCCGGAATTTCACGAGCAATAATTTTCGTAAAAATAGATGACATATGGAGATTATTGGTCCGTTATCTTCTTACCAGATTCCAAAAGATGACAGGGGTAAGAAGGCCGACGAGGGAAACCAGTACACGAACCGTCCCAAGCCCTTGGCCGGAGCTCCAGGTTATCACAGAGAGCACAATCCCCAAAATCATCACCACTCCGAACTGTACCAGCGGCCGATCCGTGTATTTCTTGACCGTGACCGACCACCAAAGTCCAAACGCGAAGGCGAGAAGCAAAAAAAGATGGACGGAAAATGCCCGCGAGACAAATCCCGGGCGTAGCGCATCTAAGAGCCAAAAAATCAGATAGGAACTCAAAAAAACGTAAAACCCTGTTTTTGCTATTTTTTCCATAGATCACTCCACTCAAACGGTTTTCGCGTCCAAATGGCATTGATAGATTTGATCAACACATTGCCCTGTTCTTCCTCAATTCCTGGTGTTGAAAAGGTAAACTTCCAGGCTTTTTTGTCAAACACCAGCGGAGCGGCATCAAATTCGACCGTCTGAACGAGCCACTCTCCCACCTGCTCCGGAGATTGGTAACGCGTCAAGATAAACGCAATCCCCTGTTGTTCGATATCCGTATACGGACGAATGGCGATCGGATCAGGTTGGAAAAATTGGTCTTGAAAAAATGCCACTGGACCATCAAAAAACATCTCTAGGTCTCCTTGCGGTACATGGATCGGATCAAGACTGCCATCCGTTTCAAACACGAAAAGTTCATACGGGCCTGAAATTTCATACACATTTTCGGCTTGCGTGATGGTTTGAATTCCGCTTGCATGGCGCGTTTGAGCTCGAAAACGCTGAGAATTCGTCCACAGATCAGCCGGGCGCGGTTGGTCACGATAGGCAACCTCATCTCCCACATAAATGGCGTTCATCACGACAAATTTGTTCTGGGTCGTCTTGAGTGAACGCACGAAAATATCGCGCGAGGCGTTGAACGCAATTTTGTACACACCCTCCGGAAGACCCGCTGCTTCAAGCGTGATGGATCGCATTTCTGACGCGATGGCATCTGCACGCGAATCACCGTCATCGTCTGCACGCGATTCCGCAACGGGCCGACCCCGTTCATCGAACACCGTGACGACCACCGGATCCGCGCCCTCATCCCGATTCATATCCATAAACAGCAAACGCAGGTTGAGCGTTTCGTTTTTGATGTACGTCTTAAACTCGTGTCGTCCTCTAAGTGTCACGTCGATGGATCGTTCTTGGACAGACGGCACGTAATTCGTCAATCGAAACGGAACCTCATACTCCGCCTTATAGACGGCGACCTGATGACGGGGCGGAGGATTCGCATAAAATTCCTCAAGCGAATCATACTGCGTTGTTTTTTGATGCAACGTCAACTCCCCTTCTTCAATTGCCGCCCAGTCCAGCTCATCGATCAGCAAATTGTGGAGCGGTTGGAGCTCATAGATGTCTGGCTTTGTTTGCATCAGTCCGCCGAATTCAACGACGGGCGTGGTGGTGTTTTGAAACCAAA
This sequence comes from uncultured Gammaproteobacteria bacterium, assembly GCA_964388785.1. Lineage (GTDB taxonomy): Bacteria > Patescibacteriota > Patescibacteriia > UBA9934 > GWF2-40-263 > VGKU01. Next base: position 12,711 of record CAYMBX010000009.1, on the reverse strand, counting down.
TTTCAAATGCCACACGATCGAAATGTCGATGCGGATGGGCGAAAAAATACACAGGGTCGCCGACGATCGTCTCTCCGTCTTCCACGCGATCCTCGGGAGCAAGCGGATCGATAAACGGCGAGGACGCGTGGACATCATGTTGAATACGAAAGACACCGCTTGGTACAAGTTCGATGCGCGCGAGCCAAACAAAAATTCCACATGGGATGAGAACAATGATCAGTTGAAAAATGCGTATCAACACAGGTCTTTCGATTATTTTCTATTCATTGTGTCCTATTTTATACAACGATTCCTCCCCATACGTTTTGATCCATTCGATCTGTAATCCCAACTCCGGCAATTTCGATGTATTCAGAAACGTGATGTCTTTTTCCGGAAGCGTAATCCCGTAATAGTATAAGGGATATGACTCCGTGATCTGTGGCATGAGAGCGTATGTCTGCTCGGAACGAAGTGGATAACGAACACGACGCTCTGGAAAAAACAGTTTGTCTCCGCGATCGACAATGATCACGGCATCTGATTCCGTACGCGATAAGACATCCGCTTTAATTTCTCGCGACTGCATCAAGACATTCGCCATACGCATGAGTGCGTCTTGCCCTTCGAAAAACACAAGACGCAAATTAAGACCAACCACTAATACCATCAATGCAGCCACACACAGACGCTGCGCCGCAATACTTCGTGCTCGATGAGCAATCCATAACATCCCTTCGGCGATCAGTGGAATGGAGGCAATAAAGACCGGCAACCAATACCGCACATACGAATTTGCCATCGTCACTTGCGTGACGTCAGGATTGTCGTTCAGTGTCCAGCTTCCATACCAAATTCCCAACCACGCGGCAAGCAGTATAAAAGAAACAGCGTACCATTTGTGCTTGGCGGCGGCGATTGCAAACCCAATGAGTGCGAGCAGAGACAGCCACCAAAAAAGCAAAATGCCGTAGTCGACGACATGCTCCGCAGTCGCGACCAGATCAAGCCCGAACGGAAAAACGAACCGGGTGGCCTCGTGCGCGATTGGTTGTGCGATCGTGCCGGCCGTTTTGGGCGCGCCGGCTGTATATCCAGTCACAAACGGATGGGTGTATGTGAGCGTGTTGAAAAAGAGAATAAGCAGACACCCGATCACCGCTCCCACCCAAACCCGGGCCAATTCCCTCCACTGTTTCCTTCCATAAACGACGGTGAAGATCATAAGGACAACCCCAACCCAGTACGCCTCTGAGGTGCGAACGAAAAGTGCGAGTCCAACCAAAAAACCGGCCAACAGACAATCCGTATGGCGCTGGAACGTGCGCATCTTGCCGAAGCGATGCAAACAGCGTTCCAAGTGATGGGCTATGGGATGGTGAAAAAAGACGTATGCCGCAAACAAAAGGAGCGAAACAAACAGAACGTTGTGCATCAAACCGCGTGCACTGTAATACCACACGGCAGGATGAACCAAAAAAAGAATGGCGGACAAATCTGCCACCGGCGCGGGCAGCCATTGTTTCAAAACAGCACGAAATGCAAGCGCAGCGAGAATGGCAAGAACAGGGGTTAAAAACAGGAGAATTTCGGGACCGAAGATGGATGCGAGTACACCGTAAAGAACCGGCAGTCCGAGAAAACTTTGCGGGAGCAGAACGCCCTCGATCGCGAGTACACTGCGTGGATAGAGCTGATTATTAAATTGATGTGTGACGGAATCCAAAACACGCAACGTCCCCGACTCCGCCAAATGACGTGCAAAAAATGCATTGGCCGTTTCGTCTGGCGAAACGAAAACATCACCGCGGGACGCGAGCGGTAATAGAAGCGTTCCCAAAAAAAAGACAAAGGAAGTAATCGCGAAAAAAAACCAAAACCAAGAAACGTGCCACTTAGAGTCCATAGGTAAACAGACTGATCACCGCAAAAACGATTGCTAATGAAAGCGTCCCGACAGAGACGGGAATGAACAGATCAAATCCAGCCCAAAGTGCGATCAGCAAAAATGCAACACCCAACACTTGTAAGCACATTTTTGTTTTCCCAAAAATATTTGCCGTCGTAATTTTTCCGTTGCGCTTGCGAACTAATCCACCCAATACAATCAAGACCTCAAGAAAAATAATAATGAAGGCGAAGATAATATTCACATGCTGTGCCACCACAAGCAAGACAACGGAACTAATCAGCACTTTGTCGGCAACGGGATCAAAAAACGTCCCCCAGTCGGTAATTTGGTTGCGAAGTCGGGCCATTGAACCATCAATCGCATCTGTGAGTGCGACAAAAAGAAAAAGAGGCACGCCCCATTCGTAATTCTCCATATACAAAAGCCACAGCACAAACGGAGTGCAGAACATCCGAAAGATCGTCACCATATTTGGGGTGACGACACGCGGAATCAGCGGAAGAATCGTATACCGCATGACGTGGTCATGTGGAAACAACTTTTTCGGATCTCTCGGCTCCATAGATGTGATAAGATGATTTCAAATTCTCCCTTATGTCCCGCATCGCCAAAATCCTTTTCCATCCTAACATTTTTCCCCTCCTTTTTCTAGGACTTTTCCTCCTGAACCAGTCGATCGTCAAATCCGCTTCGCTGGGGGTAATCCTGCTTGTTGTCTATCTCGGATCCTACGGGTGGAGTCTGGGAGGAGTAATCGCGGGACAGGAAAAAGGATTGATTCGTTGGTGGATCGGATCACTGGTGCTGATAGGAATACTGATGCTCATCGGGACGAGTTTTTATTACCTCATCGCGGTCCCGAAAGAACTTTTTATCCTGATGGTTCTCTGTACCCCCCCGCTCGTCGGCATCGTCACGCAAAAACAGAAAGGACCGTCTCTCCTCGAACGCCTCCACGTCGGCTGGAAAGAACGACGGCATCGCATCCCTGCGTCCGTATGGACCGCATGCGCATTTATCCTGTTGTTGAGTGCTCTGTTTTTCTATGAGCTCCGGGCTTCGGCCATCACTGATGCCGTCCGTTCACCCTGGGAACGCGTTGATGGTTCTGTAATTGTCCTGATGGGGATCATTCTCACTCTCCTTTTCGGTCTGCTGGCGCGGGGAAAAGAACGCGTGCTGACACTTCCTCTCTTTTCGTTTGTCTTGTTTGCATTTCTCGCACTTGCGCTGATGGTCTTTCCGATCGGCTACGGGTTCGATTCCTTTATCCATCGCGCCACAGAAGAATATCTCGCGCGATTCGGAACGATTTCGCCCAAACCGTTTTATTACATCGGTCAATACGCGCTCGTCCTCTTTGTACATCATGGCTTTTCCATTCCTGTGCAAATCGCAGATGCTTTTCTCGTTCCTCTCCTCACGGCTATCTGGCTCCCGGTTGCTTGGTACAGTGCAGCGGTTCACATCACCGGAAAAAAACGTTTGTCTATGCTCACCCTGAGCGGCCTCTTTCTGGTTCCGCTCTCTTCGTTTATCGTGACGACCCCACAATCACTTTCAAATCTTTTCACGTTTCTTTTGGTACTCCTGTCCGTTCCTTACCTCTTCCAATCGGAACGGCCGCGTCTTTGGTTGTGCGGGCTGATCGCCCTCTGTGCCCTTGCTGTTCATCCCATTGCCGGACTGCCGGCTGTGCTTTACTTCGCTCTGCTTTGCGCGGATCCTGAACGTGCCCCTATCCCATGGCGCAGAGCCGCAAAACTTGCGTCGATTTCGACGATTGTCATTTCAAGTGTCATTCTGCCCGCGAGCTTTCTGATCAACGCCGCGATGAATGACCAAGCGCTCGGATTTAACCTGTCAGCCTTGAATCCGTTGAGACTACTTTCAGGGCTGAACGTGCGAATCTTTTTTGATAATCAATTCAATCCTCTTTTGGATTTCGCCTATGTCGCCGGGCGCAATGCGTTCCTGGTGCTTTTGGTGGTGAGCCTCTGGGCCTGGTGGACCTATCGACGCGAACTCTCCGGACGCGTACGCATTCTGTTGTGGATGGCGTTCGCACTAGCCGTGAATTATCTCATCATGAAATCCGCACTTGATTTTACGTTTCTCATCAACTATGAACGATTGAATTATGCGCAGCGGCTTGTGCCTCTCATTGGATTTTTTCTCGTACCGTTTTTCCTGCTCGGCCTGAGCCATCTCTTCATTAATGTGAAATCGCGCCCGCTCGTTCTCCAGGCGTTTCTGCTTACCACATTAATTGGATTCGCTCTGAGCACCTTCTATCTCGCGTATCCGCGCAGAGACGCCTATGAAATCAGTCGTGCATTCAACACAAGTGCGTCCGACATTTCCGCGGTGCACCTCATGGAACAGTGGGCGCAGGGACATCCCTATCTTGTCCTTGCAAACCAAGCCGTTTCAGCGGCCGCCATCTCCGAAATCGGCTTCCGTTATTACGGATCATTATTTTTCTATCCAATCCCGACGGGCGAACAGCTCTATCAATCATTTCTGACGATGAATGAACAGCCGACGCGCGAAACCGCGCAGCAAGCCCTTCAGCAAGTCCCGATGCATGGTGATGTATTCACGCTCTTCTTTGTCGTCAATGACTATTGGTGGGACAGTGCACGCATCATTGAAACCGCAAAAACAACCGCGGATGATTGGCGCGCGGTCGAGGGAGTATACATTTTCCGCTACGATTTTATCTAAACAATCCTTCCAGTCGATCCACGTACTTTTTCAACGAAAACTGCTCCGATTCCTGCGCAATCGCGCGCCGCAACGAAGCGAATTGTTTGCGTTCTTGCGCGAAGCGCTTCAGCCCAAACACGAGCGAGTCCACACTTCCCGGCTCGATGAATAATCCGTTTTCCCCCTCGCGCACGCGTTCGGAAATTCCCCCAATCCGTGAGGCAATCACGGGCACACCCGCTTGGAACGCTTCGTAAAGAACCGTGGGGGAATTTTCATAACAAAGCGAGGGGAGCACCACGGCATCGGCGCGAGTCAAAATTTTCCCGATGTGTTCAAGGGAAATAAACCCATGAAAAAAGATGCGCGGATCTCGCTCGGCACGGCGAGAAACAAACGGGGCAAGGGAACCATCTCCCGCGATATGCAACTCAAAGGGAATATCCAACTGTTCGATCGCACGAAGCAGCAACAACACACCTTTGTGGGGTTCAAGTTGGCCGACAAACAAGAAACGCGCAGGACCCGACAGAGACGTCACAATGACTGGCTTGTTTAAACGTTTTGGAACCGGGTTCGGAATAATTTCAAAAGGCGTGTGCGGAAAAAATCCTCGCTGTTGGTAAAAATCGGCAAGATAACGCGAAGGTGAAATGACCACGTCGGGCGTTCCAATGGATCGCATCGCCAGTTTTTCATACAACCGACGCGCAGGACCTTGGTTAAACCAACCACCTTCTTGACCGTAAATCAACAATCCGCTTGGAACAGAGAGCTGTACGTCATGGAGTGTATGAATATGCCGCACGCCCGCTTCCTGCACGCAGTGCGCCGAGCGGACACCCAACCCTTTCAGATTGTGCGTCAAGATGACGTCCGGCTCTTCTTGGGCGATCAGACGATCGACGAGTGTGTGAGGAAACGGTCCAAGCAAATCCAGTCCATGCCAAAACAATCGAACAGGAAACGGATAACGGTGTGCGTTGGAGACATGATAAAAATTCAAAGGAAAAAATCGATAGACACGTTCGATATGATATTCCAGCGCGCGCGGACGAAGGCTTCGTAAACCGGAAAAAGGCATGGTGGAAAGCACGAACACCCGATGACCGCGTACCGAAAGCTCGTCCGCCACACGCTGTGCAACCAGTTCCGCACCTCCCCGTTCTGAGGGAGGATAGAAATTTGAAAAGACACCGATCTTCATAGCGGATAATCCCGACGACTTTGCTGTTCAATCACCGATCGATAGGTTTGCTCGAGTTGGGAGATAAGCGGTTCCCAAGCAAATCGCTGCTGTGCATGCACACGGGCGGAGGCTCCAAAACGTGTCCGCACATCCTCGCGTTCGAGCAAAAGCGAAATGGCGTTTGCCAGTTCCGTCACGTCCTCGGGTGGAACAAGCAGGCCGGTACTCCCGTCTTCCACAACTGTTCGTACACCCGGCAGGCTCGAGGCGATCGTGGGAATGCCGGTTGCGGCCGCTTCAAGCGCGACAAGACCGAATGCTTCCGCTCTTCTGGTGGAAGGAAATACATGTAAATCGGCACACCGATACACGCGGGGCAAATCACGATCCGCCACGTTCCCCAAAAAAAGAATCCGATCTCTTAAGCCGCGCGCACGAACAAGAGCCTCGAAACTCGGACGCAAATTTCCGTCCCCGACGATAAGCGTTTGCCAATGATCCGAAGACAATTGATCCAGCGCCTCAATCAGAATCGGCAAACCTTTAAAATGGTGCGCGCTGTCAAGGCCGCCGACAAATATCAACGTGGGCACGTCCGTACGCGCACCGATTTTTTTCTTGAACTCCTGTTCCTTGCCCGGATGAAACCGATCCAAATCAATACCAAACGGATGAATTTCCACACGGTCCATCACTCCATCCAGTTCGGCCAGCGCCGATGTTTGGGCGTAATCTTGACTGCTTGCCAAAATCCGATCCGCACGCCCGACGATCCACGGAAGCAGCACACGCCGATGTGCGCCAAAGAGTGCCCCTTTTATTCCGCTCGCGGTCGCATCCATGTGATACGTCATCACCAATCCTTGATCATGACGCAGCGCTTTGCGCACGATCACAGGCTCCGCCCCTCCATAAAACGGATAATGGAGATGGACAAGATCAAAACCGGACAAACGACGGTAAAGAGAAGGCATGACCCCCGCATTCCCCACATGAATGATGCTTGGGAGCCGGTGGACATACTCAGGATCCTCAACCTGAATGTTTTGTCTCGTCGTAAACACGTGGACGTTATATCCGCGCGCGCGCAACCGTTCCGTGTATTCAAATGCAACATGCCCCATGCCGCCACGATAAGGCGGATAGGTACAGACAATCTGTGCGATGGTCGGAAGTTTTTCTGGCATATGCTCACCAACGGATGACGAATCGAAGCAAGGTCCACAACAGACTCAACAACGGATTCCCGATGTAATCCACCAAAGGATTGCTTGTTTCTTGATGCGCGATCTTGCCAGTAAACAGAGAAATAATGTGACGATCAGGAACGCGGCGCAGACGACGTGATTGCGCACGTTTTTCGTACACATACTTCCACGTCTTGGGATTCATAAGGGCGCGATACACGCGCAATTTTTCCTTCAACCACCCGCCCTTCAGAGAAAAAGCAATGAGTGGCAATTCAAGGAGCATCATGAATGGGAACAGCAACAAAAAGGTTGGCCATTTCAAATGAGAAGCGTGGACAAGCCAACGATTTCTCTCCATCCAAAAAAATTTCTGGACGGAACGCTTGAATTCGTAATCATGATAGGCACGCGAGCGCAAAGAGAGCACGTTTCGATAACCGGCCAGACGAATCCGCCAGCCCAGTTCCAAATCTTCATGATAGAGAAACAAAAAAGGATCGAGAAATCCCACTTCGTTCAGGACGGACGCTCGATAGAGAACAGCCGCCCCGCTCGCATAGGGAATCTCTTCCCCATCGACGCGGGGCCTTTTGACCCCGCCTATCACATCTGCGAATCGTCGTCCGTTATCTCGTACAAATCCGAATCCCAAAAAATGAACCATGCCTCCGGTGGAATTGACGATCTCCGGTTTTTTCCATAGCAACATGAGAGACTGAACACTGCCGATTGACCGGTCCGAATCCGCGAGCGCCACAGCTTCTTTGATCGCATCGGGTTCCAGTTTCAAATCATTATTGTGCAAAAAAATATAGTCCGCGCCGTTCTTGAGCGCGTGTCGAATGCCGATATTATTTCCTTCCGCAAATCCCGTATTGGTCTCGTTTGGAAAAAACGTGATGTCTTGCACGTGTTGCAAATAGTCGCGACTCCCGTCTTGCGACGCATTGTCGACAAAAATCAGCTCCAAACGATCTTTGGGATAATTCAACTGACGCATCGCCGCCATGACCTCATCCAAATAGTTGATTCCGTTGTAAGAAAGATAGACGATCGCGACTTTTGGCATCATAGATTGTCCTCCTCTTTCCCCTCCTCCATCGCCAGTTTTCTGACCAGACGTGTGATCTCCCGTTCGACATCTTCAATCTTTACGAACAAACGAAACACGAGATAGAACAACGCAGCGATCGACACATAAAACACAAAATCCGCGCCACGCCCCACCCCCGCAATCCTCGCAAGTATATCCGTGGTTTGTGGGGCAACCGTCACTCCTCCGACGAGAAGCCAAAAAACAACCCACACGATCAACCACGCGATCGTAAGTGCTCCCTGACGGAATTGCCTGATCGCGCGCGTGATCGCAAAGAGAGCGAACAAAATGAGAAGAATTTGAATGACGGACATACGGTGCTACTGAGAAATGCGCCGCAAAATCAGCTTAATAAGCGTTTTCAAGCCTACAAAAAAATTCTGACCTTTTGAGAGCGAGTATTCCGTGTAAATCGCCTTGATTGGAATTTCCGCGAGCATCAGCTTATGTCGTTTTGCCTCTGCGATCAATTCCGAGGAAACTTCCATACGATTCGTTCGAATTTCAATACGCGAAATTGCATAGCGTGTAAATGCGCGGAAACCGCTTTGGCTGTCCGAGACCCAAGCGCCGAACAAAAAAAAGGTAACCAGATTCCCGAGCACATTTGCAAATTGGCGATACCAGGGCATTCCCGTCCGAACCAACATGCGCGATCCGATCACGACATCCGCTCCTTTTTCAATTGCGCTCACAAATTCGGGGATATGCGCGGGATCATGCTGTCCGTCCGCATCCAGGGTGACGGCAACGTCCGCATCGAGACGTTTTGCCATTTCAAAACCGGTACCGATCGCCGCCCCGAGCCCTCGATTGATGATGTGGTGCACGACAATCGCCCCCTGTGTTTTCGCGATTGAACGTGTTCGATCCGTCGATCCGTCATCAACCACAATCATCGCATCCACAAAAGGCCGTGTGCGTACGAGCACATCAGCAATTGTTTTTGATTCGTTATAGGCGGGAATAACCGCGACAATCTTCATATGTTTTTATTTCCGCTTGTACACTGCACGCCAGGTGGAGTCTGGGATACTGCATCTCACAAACTCCAGAATTGTACTGATATTATGTCTACCACCTTTCATGGAAGAGATCGTTACGGGACAATTTTCTGGCCGCATCCCGACGGGGAGTGCTAGAAAAATTCGTCCCGTCGTTCTCTCCTCTACGCACGTGATTCATAACGAAGTAAGAAGAATCTTGTTCGCCTTGAGATATTCAATCGTACGCTCCAGACCATCCTCAAGCCGCACAAGCGGAAACCACCCCAACTCTTTGGCCCGATCAATCCGCGGCAGCGCCAATTCGGAAAGAAAAACAAAGTTTTCGCCTTCGGTGATCTGCGATGTCGATCCGGTCATCGCCACGATTTTTTCCGCCACTTCGGCGATGGCGATATCAACATCACTCCCCACATTGGTGGGACCCGGATCCTCCGGAGCGTCCATCAGTCGCACAAGTCCGTCAATCACATCCGAAACATACACAAGCGATGTGCGAAATTCGCGACCACCATACAAAATCAAATCTTTTCCATCAAGGGCATTTAAGATGAAATCCGGGATCAGATGCCCGTCAAACAGTGGCATCCGCGGACCGTATGTGCGGAAAATGCGTGCGATACGAATATCGAGTCCGTGTACGTCACGGTAGGTCGCGAACATGGTTTCGGAAAATCGCTTCCCTTCATCGTAACACGCACGAGGCGTCAGATGGTCGACAACCCCCACCTCCTCTTCCTTCACTTTTGCTTTTGCATCTTGTCGCGTTCCATAGACAACCGAACTCGAGGCAAGCAAAATTTTGGCGCGATATTTTTTCGCGAGTTCAAGAACATGATAATTCCCCACCGAGTTTGAAAGAAGGGTTTGAATTTTGTATTGGTCGAACTGTTTAATAGAAGTCGGACAGGCCAAGTGATAGATTTCCTGAATGCCCTGAAACGGAAGTTTGAAGGCCGCAAGCTCCGGAAAACGATCCAAATCAAACGGTTCGTTCACGTCCAAACGAATAAATCGAAATTTATTGTTTTGAAGAAACGAATCGATATTGCGCGCACTGCTCGTGGCAAAGTTATCAATACAAATCACCCGATGGCCGTCTTTGAGCAGCTGTTCGCACAGATGAGAGCCGATAAACCCGGCTCCACCCGTGATCAGGATATTTTTTTCTGAAAAAGTCGTTTGAACGGGCATACATGAATTTAAGATCAGTATAGCACATCAAAAGTTGTCATTGAGACCGGTGACCGAGGCTTTTTCCGCTTCCACGTTGTAATCTGCCGCTGTGTTTATCTTTGCACCGAACGTATAGTTCGAGAAAAACACATCGGCGATATCATGAACCTTCATGTTCCAGTCTATTCCATAAAGCTGAACAGCGATCTCCTCAGATACAACAGGTCTCAGGACACCCTTTTTCGAAACCGCATAAACGATCGGGACGCTTTGAAATTTGACGAGTTGAGTTCCCGGACGGTAGGTCACGTTTTTTCCAAGGGGAAGATCCGACATGGACGTCTTTGAAATTTCTTTCACGCTGTCGAAATTCTCAAACCAGCTGAAAAAAACTTTCTCATTTGGAAACGCGTGCCGTTTGCCGTCTTTTGCGTAAAAGTAAACGGTTTTGCACGGATCATCAATTCCCACCTTTCCGACGCACGCGGTTTTCACAAGCGTATTCGTTCCTGTTTCGGGAATGTCCGTGATCGTCAGCGCATTGGTGAACTGGGGAGCAAGTTCAAAAGCGTTCGCAATGTTCAACCTCCCTGCTCCGACTTTTCCTTTCGCTTCGTCGCCGGCAAACACGGGATCCGCGGACAAACGTAAAATCGTTTCAATCTCCCCCGGACCGATTGTTGGATACACCGATTTCAAAAGCGCAGCCGCACCGACAACCATCGGGACCGCAAGCGAAGTTCCGGACCACCCTCCCTCGTAATAGAACTCATGAAATGGTCGCCAGTTATCATCCTGAAAGGTTGTGCTGATAATCGATTCCCCCGGTGCACTCACATCCGTACACAATGATCCGTAATTGGAAAAATCCGACTTAAAATCCGTCGCATCAGAAGCAGCGACGCCAATCACCCAATCTTCGCTTTCGTTTTCTCCATGACACGCTGGATAAATAGGCGTTTCATCCACATTGATCCCACCACCTTTCGTATTCCCCACCGCCGCAACAATCGTCACACCCGCTTCATACGCATCATGCAATGCGTTTTTAAAGGCCGGATCGATCTGATCTCCCGTAAAACTCAAGTTAATCACATCCGCACCGTTTTTCACGGCATATTTGATGGCGTCACGTGCAGAACCCGACCCACCTGTCCCTTGATTATCGAGAATCCGCACGTTCATGAGATGCACATCCCAATTGATTCCCGCAATGCCTTCCGCGTTTGATCCGGTCGCGCCGATAATTCCCGCAATCACCGTCCCGTGTGCAACCGCTGCTTGATCATAGGGTTTGGTTTTGTCCGGCAGCGGGGTTCCGTCTCCCTCCACAAAATCATATCCATGAAAATCGTCGATGTAACCGTTCCCATCATTATCAATTCCATCCCCTTCAATTTCACCCGGATTGGTCCAAAGATTCCCGATCAGATCGGGGTGATCCATATCAAACCCCGTGTCCAAAACTGCCACGATCACATCAGACGAACCCGTTGTTTGCTCCCATACAACAGGAGCGCCTATCTTTTCCAAATACCATTGCTCGGAATATAAAGGGTCGTTGGGCGTGAGCGCAAAAACAGGTTGGGTAATGAATAGAGAGAAAATCAATGTACGAAGAAAAAATTTCATATAAAAAATTCTACGGATTCCAAATCGCACAGGTCGCGCCCGAGCGGTTTTGTGATGAAAACGTAAAGAAGCTTCCGAGCAATTGACCTCCGGTATCGTACATCTGAAGATGCGGTCCGCCACCTTGACGAGGAGTGACGTACATTTCCGCTCGCCCGTTTTGATCGATGTCCCCTACGCACGTCTGTATCCCGGCTCGCATGAATGAATTGAACGTGGCAAACGATTGCTCCTGTTGTCCAAGCGGAGAAAAAATCTCGAGATACGGCACTTCCCCGCGTCCGGAAGCAAGAATGATTTCGTCCGTTCCATCTCCATCAATATCTCCAGAAGAAATTGAGGCCTCTCGCAATCGATTCGCAACTTGAATTTCTCTGATATATCTTCCGTTTCCGTCGAGAATACGAATCGCCGGATTCGGGTTCTTTGACCACATGGCTACGATTTCCTCTTCAGGATCCTCATCCATGTTCCCAAATGTAAGACGAATCGTTCCCGCTTCTCTTCCAAACGGCCGGATCATCCCTTCTAACTGTCCGAACCGATTGAAAATTTTTACTTCGCCCGTGCCGCCGGATTCCGGCGTGACGAAAATTTCTGCAATTCCGTCCCCGTTTGTGTCGCCAGTAAACACAAAAATCCCATGACGATCTGACGGATCATCCGCAAAAAATTGCGAAAGAACATTTCCCTCGACATCAAAAACACGCACCTGCGGACCGCCGCCACGACGAGCACCTGTCACCACCTCTTCTGCCCCGTCGCCATTCACATCTCCCACAGCAATCGAAACTCCCCCTCGAAAATTTTGGTGATACGCG
>CAYMBX010000008.1:0-37043 GCA_964388785.1 uncultured Gammaproteobacteria bacterium | reverse complement strand
CCGCCGACGAACAACTTGAAGGTCGGAAGTCCGGACACCTTCAGCCGAGCCGCAAGGCTCTGCTGGTCGTCGACGTCGACTTTCGCGACGACGACGTTCGGAAACTCGCTCTCGACCTTCTCGAGCACTGGGTTCATGGCGCGGCAAGGACCGCACCAGACCGCCCAGAAGTCCACGAGGACGACGCGGTTGTCCGCGAGCACCTGGTCGAAGTCTTTGTCGGTCAAGTTGCGTGCCATCTCTGCTTCCTCCACGGTTGGAACTCACCCGGGAACACATACCTCACGTCCCCAGAATGAGCAGAGAATATATCAAAAATCGGCCATTTTGTCAATGGCCGATCGCATTTTTCTTTCTATGTTCCACGTTTTGCCACCGCAAACGCGGCGATGAGTGTCTCGGGCTCGTCGGTTCCGACACGAAACGTGGAACCATCCGTCTTTTGAAACTCAACCGCTTTGAGTCCATCAATATTATAGAGCCACCCGTGTGGTGTCAGCCGAATTCCAAATCCATACCACCAGCTGTTTTCAACCGGCTGTGCACCTTGGAGATCTTCTAAACTCCACTGTTTACGAATCAACCCGACCCCAAACGCAATACGCAGATGCCTGTCATCGATCACCACATTCAACTGAAAAAAGAGGACAAACAGGATGGCAAAAACCGTTTCAAACGAAATGAGAAGCCATAAAAGTTCCAGCCCATCGTTGATAAATGAAAACGAAAATACCGCGAGCATCCACGCCTCAAGAATGAGAAGAAGAACAATGAACATTTTTCCAAACTGGGAGTGGCGATAAGCCTGCATACAAAGATAGTATAAGCGAAGACTTGATCATCAAGCAAAAATCTGTTACAGAGAGCGAGCCAAACCGACAGGAGGAAGCCATGAACATTGTCGCGTCATTCAGTTCGGAAGATGGCGGGATCATCATTCTGAGTCCCGAGATCGGATCGAGGGAATGGACCGCGTACATTTTCTACGCGATCGGAGACGGAGTCCGTCTGGTTGAGCAGCACGCAAGCGAGCATCCACGCGCCGCCGAGGTGATCGCGAACATCCGCAGCAACCCGCTTCTTCCCGCCACCGCGGAAAAGAAGCCGGTGCTTCTGCCACCCTCGCTTTGCGTCTCCACACTCGGACAGCTGGTCGCCTATGCGGCCACCCTCTCGGGAGGAGCGCTCTCAACCGTCATCTACAGAGGGAACTCGGGCGTCATCATCGGCGCACAGGTTTCAACAAACCCCGCGTTCCCAGACGCATTCATCAGCTGGGTGGATCCTGGTGACGTGCACACGTTCGCTGTCTTCTACAGCCAAGACGATGTCGCCCGCACCCTCAGGTCGCTTTCGTGGCTGAATTCCAAGACGAGAAGGTCGGTCGTGGAACTCATGGGACGTGGTACATTGCCGAAGCGCACGGACAAGCCAGCCGTACTCATCACCGGCCAGCTCGCCGGCTTCCTCAACTCCGTCTACGTTCTACAGCGCGAAATCCGCGAAAGCGCAAACTGACCACCAGCGAACTTCATCGCTGGTTTTTCTTTGTTCATCCCCAATGCTCTCTTGACGAAACGGATAAAACTTGCTAGTCTGAAATCAGATTCAAATAACCTCCCTGTGTCTGATGGCACTGGGGGGTTATTTGTTTTCTATCGTGCAAAACAAAACGGAGATTCGTATGTCCTGGGCTTCTTTTGTACTGCTTTCGTGGATGGAGATCGCCAATCCAACGGATATCATCAAACAGGTCACACAGACAAACAGTAAAGATCTTCTGCTTGCCGGAAGTGCACAGATGATCGACATGATCGACGACGATGAATGGGGACACATGGATGTCCTCATCCAGCGCCGTTCAAGCGATGGGAAAAATCTCATCTGGGAGAAAACCTACGGCTGGATCGAAGATGATGAAGGACACGCGATCGGTGAGTATCCCGACGGGACCATTCAGGTCGTGGGTGAAACCTGGTCGAGTGGGAACGGCATGTCCGATGCCTACTTCATGCTTCTGGATCACGCAGGTGAACTCATCTGGGAACAGGATATCGGCGGCCCCAAAAAAGACAGGACTGAGGCATTTGCCTTTTCCGGTGACGGAATCATCGCCGTCGGATCCAGCTTTTCCTTCTCGCCCGGAGGGATCGAGCAACCCTGGATTGTCGCAATGAGCCACGTGGGTCTGCCGCTTTGGCAAAAAACACTCGGTATGAATCGCCGCGGACGATTCCACGATATCGTCTCAACACGCGACGGGTTTGTCGCGGTTGGAGAAATGCGTGGTCGTCCGAAAAAGAACACGAAAATTTATGAAATGACCCATGTGGTCATCTCCCACGTCACAGATACGGGGACCTTCGTCTGGAATCGACTACTGGATGTCGGACCGGATCCGCGCACGCTGGGCGTGACACGATACAAAGACGAGGGATACGTCGTCGTCGGCTCTCGCAAATCCAACAACGGCAAAGAACGAGATGCGTTCGTTCTTCTGCTCAACAACATGGGCAACCTCGAGCTGATGAAAGTGTATGGAGGAAAATCCGAGGATTCTCTCTCGGACATTTCCATCCTTCCGGACGGATCATTGGTGGTCCTTGGAACCACCCGATCGTTCGGAAAGATCACCGACCACATCTGGATGCTGGCACTTTCGCCTGAGCTCATCCCGTACACGCACCGTCTCTTTGGGACCAAATGCGGTTGGGAACAGGGAACGTCAATCCTCCCATTGGATGACGGAACCTTTTTCTTCACGGGTGGCTTCTATCTCGCAAGAACGGCTCTAGATACTCCTTGAGCCGTCACTTTTTTTTCCATGAAATCGTTTATGGACCTCTCGCATCTGCTTATTCGTAATATGTGTATACACCTGCGTTGTGATGATCGATTCATGCCCAAGCATGGACTGCACAGAGCGGATGTCCGCTCCATTGAGAAGCAGATCTGTTGCAAATGTGTGACGTAGGGTGTGTGGAGTAATTTTCTTGGTGATACCGGCGGCCGTGGCATAACGTTCGACAATACGCTGCACGGAACGTGGCGTGAGCGGACCCGCATCTTTGCGCCGGCCTTTTGCGCGATCATGGGATACAAACAAAAACGGGGAAGGATCGCGACGTTTATCAAGATACGTTTTCAGCGCACTACGAGCAGAATCGGATAAAAAGCAAACTCTGGGTTTATCGCCTTTTCCTCGAACCGTAAACTCCTCGCGTTTTAAGTTGATTTGTTCAATCTTCAAACCACTGAGTTCGCTCACACGAAGCCCAGCGGAAAAAAGAAGCTCCAAGATCGCTCGATCCCGTAAAGCAATCATTCCATCGGAAATATGCTCGGGCATCGCAAGCAAACGCGAGAGCTCATCCGCTTCCAAAAAATCAACGGTTCGTTTTGATTGCTTTGCAAGCTCGATTTGTTCGGCCGGCAATGAGGAGATGTCATGTTTGGCTAAATATTTCAAAAATGACCGCAACGCGATGAGATGATAATTCTGGGTACTCTTTTTGATCGTCACTTCATCGCGCCCTTGATCAAGCCGATTCAAAAACAATCGATATTTATGAACCATCTCACGGGTGATTTTTGATGGAGTTGGATTGTTCGCCCATCTCGCAAATCGCCGCAAATAAAAATCGTAATTGCGGATGGTGCGCGCACTGCGGCCGCGTTCTACTTCCAAGTACTCCAAAAAATCTGTGATAAGTGGATTGAGTGTTTTCATGAAAAAATTATACGACACTTTCTGATCCTTCGCTATCGCTCAGGATAATGAGGTATGTTACAATTTCGCCACTATGAGTCAGGGGGGTTTTCAAAAAATCGCGATGGCACTTATGGCAGGACTTCTGCTGTCTTGTTTGTTCTCGCTTGGAGCATCCAGCTGCCACGCCTGGACGGATGACCACAGTGCACACAGTCCGTTTTGCTCCGCTGAGCAGATGCGCTCACCTGTTCCAGACGCACCAACCGATACCAAATATGTCGTCTTGAGCAAAAACACCGTTCCATTTCATCTTCCTATTGCGATCGTTGTTGCGAGCCTCATTTCCATTATCTATCTTGCCCAAACACCGTCACGGCTGTTTGCAAAACAAGTGCAAATACACCTCACGCGTTATGGACCGTATCAAAAAATGTTTCTTCCGTATCTGACAGCGACACACGGAATGTAACACCAACCTTCTGTCGTTCTTATTCCGTACTCTTTATTTCTCACCTTTATGGACCAACCAATCAAAAATCAATCGTTTTTCGACCTACTTAATGGACGCAGTGCATTTTGGCTTGGATTTGTGACAGCTGTGCTCGCCCTTGGAACGCTTGGCTTTATCGTTTTGGGAAGCAGCATGATCAAAGGCGTCTCGTTTGCCGCAACAGATAAAACAAACGGGGCCTATGCCATCAATGACCCACAGGACGATCTTGCAGCCGCTCCTGCGATTCCGGAAGCACAACCGACGGCCGTTCCCGTCGTGTCAGATGACGACCATATTCGCGGCAACAAAAACGCCGAGGTAACAATCATTGAATATTCAGACTTCGAATGCCCATTCTGCAGCAACTTTCATCCGACACTCCAACAGGTCATGGATAACTACGGAGACAAGGTACGCTGGATCTACCGTCACTTCCCGCTTTCATTCCATCCGCAAGCGCAACCGTCTGCGAACGCCGCCGAATGTGCGGCTGAACAGGGAAAATTCTGGGAGTATGCAGATGGCCTTTTCGCCAACCAATCATCGCTCGGGGATGACTTCTATAAACAGCTCGCCACAAACGTCGGACTGAATGTCGCCAAATGGCAAGACTGCTACTCCGCGCAAAAGTACAATGCCAAAATTGAAACACAAGCACAGGATGGCGCCAGCGCGGGTGTGACAGGAACGCCCGGCTCCTTCATCGTCGATAAAAACGGAAATGCCATCCCGATCAAAGGTGCCCTTCCATACAGCTCTGTTTCCGCCGCAATCGATCAGATTCTTGGTCAATAGATCAACACAAAATCCGGTTTAAACAAACCGGATTTTGATTTCTTCTAATTACGACCCTGCTCGGGTAGCCTCATCCTTCGCATGGTATTCCACCAGCCAGTTCACTCCAAGTGAAACAATCGCGGCGACCAAAAATGATGCGGTGATCGAAAAATACGCCGTGATTGGAATAAGCAGCAATAAAATTGCCACACGCCCGAATCCGAGCGCCATCTCACGCAAGACCGTATACTCATCAATATAATGGCCGGAATCCGCGGCTTGTTGATAGGAAAGCGTGTCAAGTGGTGTCCGCATCATAATTGATCCAAAACTATGAAACGTTGAGGCGGCGAACACGCCTGTGAGCGTGTTAACAAACCCTTTCCACACCCACCCAAGCGCGTACAACCAGGTTCCCCATTTGAGCAATCGTTTGGCACTTAGCTTATCCGTTTCTTTTCCCACAACAAACTCAAGCAACAAAGTGATCACAACAATGCCCGCGGTGACTGCACCAACTTCCAAATAATTTCCGTCAAACATCGCAAACAAAAAGATCGGCCACACGACCGCGCCGACAATATTTTCCGCGCCGAGCGCCATCATGGACAGCGTCATGGCGCGAAATCGCTTTGAAAAAAGCTTCCGGAAACTCTCTCGATATCCGAATTCATATTGGACCTGATAGGGAGGCAGGAATATGAGGGGAACGACCGAGGCGACCGAAAGAAGTAACCCCACAAGGAAACTTGCATGATATCCGAAATGGTCAATCAAAATAGCCGCCACCACGGGAGCTGCAACCGAAAGCAAACGTTGGAACGCATAAAAAGTTCCGACCTGCGTTCCACGTCGTTTTTCGTCCGAAAATTTTGCAAAATCGATGTGATACGGCGACCAGTAGAGAGTGCTGTTGAGTGAAAGACCGAACATGGCAATCGCCATCAATAAAAATGGATTGATCGACGCATGGAGATCGAGAAGATAAAACATCCAGTAAAAAATCACCATGCCGATCGTTCCGACCATCATCGCTCGTACAAGTCCGATCTGCGAAAACCATCTGGCTGCCGGAACATAAAAGGGTAACTTCACCGCGAAATCGATCGCAAACCACAACAGAACCACTGTGAGCGAAAGCCCAAAAAATTCGTACAAAAAAATGGGCAAAAACACACCAACCATACTCGAGCCGATGAATCCAAGCAGGCGGTTTGAGGCAAGTGTGGAAAATGCGCCCAGCAAGGCGACACTGTGCCGATGAGCCGTGAGTGGGTAGGTGGCGAGATGGGGAGCTTTGTGAACGGACATAATAAAGGATTATACCAGCCGAGTCTGAATTGACGAAAAATAAGACTTTCGCTATGATTTGGCCATAAATCATCCAGGCGTCAACTTGGCTACGGATTGAGCTCCGTAGCTCGGCTGAACGCATGAAATCATCATTGATTATGCTCAATTTGAAAAAGAAGCAGAAAATCATCGAAAAATTCCGTACACATGAGTCGGACACGGGTTCCCCGCAGGTGCAAATTGCCATTTTGACTTCTGAGATCGAAGAACTCACCAAGCACATGCGCACCCATAAGAAAGACTTTTCTTCAAGACGCGGTCTCATTAAAAAAGTGAATGAACGACGCCGATTACTCAAATATCTGGAGCGAGAAGACGAAAAAGCATTTTTGAAAATTAAAAAAGAGTTGGAGATCAAATAATCAAACCCCGCCACCAGGCGGGGTATTGGCTTTTGTATGTTTAAACACAAGGACCAGCGTGTCGGCGTTTTTATCGACACGCAAAACATGTATTACAGCGCACGGTATCTTTTTCAGCGCAAAGTCAATTTTAAAAACATTGTGGAAGATGCCGTGGCCGGACGTCAACTTATCCGCGCCATGGCTTATGTGGTGCGAACGAAAGACGCATCGGAACAACCGTTTCTGGATGCACTCCAAAAGTCCGGCATCGAAACGCGTGAGAAGGAATTGATGGAATATGCATCCGGTCACAAAAAAGCCGATTGGGATGTCGGTTTGGCGATTGATGCCGTTCAAATGATCGATATGTTGGACGTCGTGGTGATCGTCTCCGGGGATGGAGATTTCATCCCACTTGTGGAATTTATCCAAAGCCGCGGACGCATCGCGGAAGTGATGGCATTTGGAGAAACCACCTCCTCTTCACTCGTACGGTTTGTAGATGATTATACGGATCTTTCCCAAAACAAACGTCGTTATTTGATTGGTCCTGTGGTGAAGGGGGGAAGGACAAAGGAGGGGAAAGGAGAACAAGATGGTATTGAGGAAGAACTGGAAGATGAACTGATGGATGATAGTAGTTTTATTATGGAACCTCCGAAAACGGTTGACCAAGAGGAATCGCGCACAAGACGATTAGAGTTTTAATTCATTAAAAGGTCATTCCGACCGAATCCCGCCACTGGCGGGATGAGCGAAGGGATTCCGAGTTTTCAAACGCGGGATCCCTCGGCTCGCTAGCGCTCGTTCGGGATGACAAAATAGAAATATGTATCAAAAACAAACATTCCAAAAGGAGTGGGGAGGGAAGGCGCTGACGATCGAGGTCGGCAAATTCGCGCATCAGGCAGGCGGATCCTGCACGGTTCAGTATGGAGACACGGTCGTACTCGCCACCGCAACGATGAGTTCGGAAACGCGTGAAAACATGGGCTTTTTCCCGCTGATGGTTGAATACGAAGAAAAGTTGTATGCGGCCGGACGTATCAAAGGGAGTCGTTTTATTAAAAAAGAAGGTCGCCCAACCGACGAAGCAATTCTGACGGCACGATTTATCGACCGCGCCATCCGACCACTCTTTGATGACCGCATGCGCAATGAAGTGCAGGTGATCGTCACCGCGCTTTCTTTCGACGGAGAAAACGATCCGGATATTTTGGGACTCATCGGCGCATCGTGTGCACTTCACATCAGTGATATTCCTTGGAACGGTCCGATTGGCTGCATCCGCGTTGGACAGATCGGCGGTGAGTGGGTGATGAACCCTTCGTATGAAGCCCGCACAAAGTCCCTCCTTGACCTTGCGATTGCCGGCACCAGAGAAAAAGTCATTATGGTTGAAGCGGGAGCAAACGAGGCTCCGGAAGATACGGTGCTCGATGCATTCGCATTCGGACAAAAGCAGATTGATGTTCCGATCAAACTCATGGAAGAAGTGCGTGCGGCCGTTGGAAAAGAAAAACAGCCGGTCATTCCACAAAAATCCGAAGCACAAATTCGTGTTGAAGAGTTGGTTGTTCCGTTTATCAGACAACAGGTAAAAGAACTCTTCTTTGGAACACCGCAGGCAACAAAGTCAGAACGCACAACCCAAAAACGAATCCTGAAAGATCGAACAAAAGCGTTTTTAAACGAGCAGAAAATTGACGAATCGGAAGTGCATTTCGGAACTGATCTTGTGGAGACAGTTCTTGAGGAAGAGGTTTCACGCGCGATTCTTGAAGAGAATAAGCGTGTCGACGGACGCGGGATCACACAAATCCGCGAACTGGTCAGCGAAGTTGCGGTCTTGCCAAGATTGCACGGAAGCGGACATTTCATGCGTGGGGAAACACAAGTGCTCAGCGTTGCGACACTCGGCGCTCCGGGAGACGAGCAAACGCTTGACGGGATGGAATACGTGGGAACCAAACGTTATTTCCATCACTACAACTTCCCCCCGTTTTCCGTCGGAGAAGTCAAACCAATGCGCGGACCGTCACGGCGCGATATCGGACACGGCGGACTTGCCGAAAAGGCGCTTTTGCCCGTCATGCCGGACAAAGAAACATTTCCGTACACAATTCGTGTTGTCTCAGAAGTCTTCGGCTCAAACGGATCGAGTTCCATGGGATCAACCTGTGGTTCCACACTCGCACTCATGGATGCAGGCGTCCCGATCAAAGCCCCGGTCGCGGGAATCGCGATGGGTCTTGCGACAAATGCACAAGGAAAATGGCAGGTCATCACAGACCTTCAAGACCTCGAGGACGGAAAAGGAGGAATGGACTTTAAAATCGCGGGGACACAAACCGGAATCACCGCGATCCAAATGGATACAAAAACCGAGGGTCTCACCCGTGAAATCGTAGAACAGACCATTCGACAAGCGCGAGACGCCCGTCTGCAAGTCCTTAAATCGATGACAGACGTACTTGCGACACCTCGTAGCGAGCTCTCTCCATACGCTCCGCGCATCATCAGCCTACGCATCAATCCGGAACTCATCGGCAATGTGATCGGCCCATCCGGAAAAACCATCAATGAAATCATCTCAACGACGGGCGTGCAAGCGATCGATATTGAAGACGACGGCCTTGTCATGATCACCTCGACCGACGCCGCCGGCGCCGCCAAAGCACAGGAGATGATCGAGCAACTCACACGCGAACCGAAAGTCGGGGAAATCTACAAAGGGAAAGTGGTTCGCGTTATGGATTTTGGAGTGATTGTCGAATTCCTTCCAAAGAAGGATGGCATGGTCCATATCAGCATGATTGCCCCATGGCGCATTGACAGTGTGACGGATATTGTCAAAATGGGAGATGAGGTCATGGTGAAAATCATGGAAATTGGCGGCGATGGGCGCATCAGCCTTTCGATGAAAGACGCGCCGGGAAATACCTATCCCGAACGCCCGCCAAAACGCGATGACAAACCCGTGCCTCCTCGCAAACCATTTGGCAAATCCCACTAAGCGGGACAAACGTCCGTGAGACAACATCTTCACATTCCACTGACGCGACACCGTAAAACAACCCGCCACTCTCGGCGGGTTGTTTGGATAGTGGCAAGTTTCGCATGTCTCTCCATCTTAGCTACGACCATATCACGAGTTTGGTTGACACGAAATACGGTTTTTCAAGCTGCTCCCGAAAATTCACAGGTTGCGATTCAGCTGCTCCTCAACAAACGCACGTGGCCAATCCTCCAACAGCTCTTAGAAAATACCCCTCTTGTTTCCAATCGAGACCTGACCATCACGGATATCGCTCCGTTTGCCCATGGAGAACTCGGCTGGTTTTTCCACGACGACGGGACAAGATCGATCGCTATTCGTTCCCAACAAGATGACATTCCGACCGATCTCCTGGACGCAAAGCATGTGGTAGTTCAGGAAACGAACCCACATGTCTTTTTGTTGTCCGAAAAATTGCAGCCCATAAGCGGACTAGGGATCTCTTCTTCGTACTTCCGAAACCTTTTTATCTCACCCTTCTCTACAGTGTTGGGAGAATATCATGAAAAAAATCAGGGGAAATCCGCGAGAATTTCACATCGTTCTGGCAAAATTTCCTTCCAACTGCCAATCCGTGTAGATGAGATTGAATCGGAAACAAAGTACCTTCCCATTGAAACATTCCTATATTTGTTTACACCAGTGTTATCAAATAACGAAATGATCCGTGATGTGGTTGGCGCGTTTTCTCATACAGCCGCACCGCTTTTTCATGAAAGTTTACAGGATTTCATAAGTAATCTCGCAAGCAACCATGGCCAATTTCTCCTTGCGAACCCAGAAAACCCAACATTTCTTTTCGCATCGGATGCTGATATTCCGGACCAGTTACGCGTTGATCTTCTCCAAGTATCTCTTTCTCTTCAAAATCCATCCATTCGAACTCTCGCACTCACGGATGGTACTTCGACAAAGGAACTGATCGCAGATCCCGATCTTGTCCCTGTTGAATTGCGTACAGTCGAAGGTACTGAATTTTTTCGTGCCTCGACCGACGAAAATACTATCTTTTCAAGTAAAGGCACGAAACCTATTGTTTCAAATGATGAAAATCTGATACGCAATTGGCTATCACAGACCCAAGAAGATAAGAAGTTGATGCCTTGTGACACAAATATTGCCTTTCTTGAAACCACAAATCTCCTTGACGCAAATTTCGAGTCATCTGATTACTACAAAAACGCGACTGTCATTGATTTGCTTAAGAAATTTAGCGTTATTGGGATGAAATCAAATGGAAACAAGATAGAAATGCACTTGTGCTTATAGCTGTGGATAAGTTATTCATAACTATGTTATTTTGTGGATAACTTATGAAATGAAAAACTAAACTTGAACAACATCTTAGATCAACTAATCAATTTTTTAACCAGATTTAGTCAAAAATATAGAATTGACCATTGGTCAATTTTTTGATATTATAAGTGTACGATCATCCAACGATCGTTCGTTCTTTCTACACACTCTTGGGAGGTTTTCCGAAACCGCTGGATCAGCCACTTTGATGGCTAAACGATCAACAAGCACCCCACGCTTGTGCGCTATTCGGAAAACGTCTCGCCGCTCTACTGTTTCGATATCAAAAAAACAAAAACAAAATCGAAACGTATCTAGGTTCGCCCGCACTTATGTGTATCCTTCGGGATAGACCGTGGGTAAAACCATGAAATGGTAGAGAGGTGTGTTCACGCGTCCAAGGTTGGAACAAATGTGTTGTAAGGATGTCGAGTTTTGCGGCTGAACCGTGTCAGCCATAAAACCCGACATCTCCAAAACCATTTTCAACCTTTCTGGGGCTCAGCCCATAAACTACTTTGTTTCGGGGCTTGACGCCCCTCTTCTTTTTTTCCCAAAAAGCTGATAAAGTAGCTCCACTAAGCCACCTGTTGACCTGCTATGAATCAAGATTTTATTGCAAAAATGCAACAATTGCTCGAGGAAGAAAAGTCGCGTCTTACCACCGAGCTTTCTAAATTCGCACACCGAAATCCCCAAGCAAAAGAAACCGATTTCGCGGCAGATTTCCAAAACCTCGGAGACAAAGAGGACGAAAACGCGTCAGAAGTTGCGAACTTTTCGGATAACCTCTCACTGGAAGAGGAACTGGAAAAAGCGTTGAGGGACGTCGAGTCTGCTTTGAAAGCAGTCGAAAAGGGAACATACGGGTTCTGTAAGTACTGCGGACAAGAAATCGACGAGCGTCGTCTAGAAGCTCGCCCGACCTCAACGTCCTGCATTCAATGCAAAAAGACCTTGACGCAAGAGGTGTGATCCACAAAAAGTACCAAATTTATTCCCTTCTGATACCTGTTGGACTGACGGTTCTACTCGATAGCTGGCTCAAAACACGTGCACTCGCGATGTTACCAGACGAATCAGCGCTTCTTGAGCCGTCGCTCATCGATTTTGCTGTACATAAAAACTATGGGTTAGCATTCGATCTTCCGTTCCGCCTTGAATTTGTCATTGCGATCACGGTCGTTATCGGCGCGTTCTTAATGCGGACGGCCTGGAAAACAAGGGAGGTAAGACCTGACATTTCGTTTGCGTGTCTTATGATCACAATCGGAGCCCTTGGAAATTTCTTCGACCGGCTTATTTACGGATTTACTGTTGATTATATATTCGTCTTCGGAAGAAGCGCGATCAATTTTTCCGATGCGGTGATTGTTCTGGGCGTGATCGCACTGTTATTGTTTTCATCAAAAAAGAAACGCGTTGACAAACCGCTTGAAATTTGATAGCGTAAAAACATGTTGGAATAAAACCTCCCCGGAAACGGAGAGGTTTTATGTTATCCATTACATCAGCTGCCATCTTTGGAATCCAAGCTGTTCCTGTCACTGTTGAAACAGACGTCGCTACAGGGATTCCTCAATTTACCATTGTGGGTCTACCGGATGTTTCGGTTCGTGAATCTCGTGACCGCATTCGTTCGGCTATGCGCAACAGCGGCTTCTCTTTCCCAAGAGGACGAGTCACTGTAAACCTCGCTCCAGCACATTTGCGCAAACAGGGAATTCTTTATGATTTGGCTATCGCACTTTCTATACTAAACCGAAGCGGAGACATTGATACAAACTCGATAGAACATACGGTCGTGCTGGGTGAACTTGGCCTTCATGGAGAGGTGCGACCGATTCACGGTGTGCTTCCGGTGGCACTCATGGCCAAACAACAAGGTTTCAATAAGCTCATCATTCCAAAACAAAATGCGCAGGAAGCCGCGCTTGTCCCTGAAGTATGTGTGTATGCGGTCGAAACATTAAAAGACGTTATTGAACATCTCCAGAATCGACAACAAATTGAACCGACAACATCCATTCTTGAACCGCTCTCAAACAAACCAACTGTCTGTTTTTCTCAAATTCGCGGACACGCGTTTGCCAAACGCGGACTGGAAATCGCTGCGACAGGTTCACACAATGTCCTCCTCCAGGGTCCGCCGGGAACCGGAAAAACATTGCTTGCTCGTGCGTTTCCGTCGATTCTGACTCCGCTCTCCACTGAGGAAGCCATTGAGGTTGCATCCATTTGGTCAGTCGCTGGTGCAAAAACCGAAGAAAAGGGTATTTCCTTTGTTCGCCCATTTCGCAATCCGCATCATTCCTGTTCAGCCACTTCGCTCATTGGAGGTGGAACCTGGCCGATCCCAGGGGAGGTCTCACTCGCGCATCGTGGCATTCTGTTTTTGGATGAACTTCCTGAATTCGGAAGACATACACTGGAAACACTACGTCAACCCATCGAAGATGGTCTCGTTACGATTTCACGTGCAACCGGATCGGTCACGTTTCCGGCACAGTTCCAATTGCTTGCCACACGCAATCCATGCCCATGCGGATACCTCAATGACCCTCAACGACATTGCGAATGCGACCACCGTGCCGTGCGAGCGTACGAACGTAAAATTTCCGGTCCGTTGCTTGATCGTATTGATTTAGTCATTGATGTGCCAAATATCGACACCACGGATTTAATAGATGGACCGATACTGGAAACTTCTCAAGTTGTGCAAACACGAGTCATTCGTGCACGGACGTTTCGTGAACAGACAAAAAAAGCCCGCGAAGCAATTTCTACGGACGGTAAACGTCTGCTTGATTCTTTGTTTTCAAAAGGCTTCATAAGCACACGTGGATACTTTCGCATCCAACGTGTCGCACGTACGATCGCCGATCTGGATCAATCTTCTCACATTGAAGAAGCGCATGTCGCGGAAGCGATTCAGTACAGAATGCGTGAAGCGAAAAGCTATGCGTAACGACGCCACATGTATAAAGCGATGAGAATGATCACCCAGATGATAGCGATTGTATCCAACACGCGCATACGTGATTGAAATTCCTCCCAGGTCGCCCAACCACCGTGTTTCCAAGACCACCTCCGTCCAAAGAAAAGACAGGCCACAAGTGCCCCGATCCCGATCACCGGAATCAACGAAAGTAAAAACCAGACATACAATCTCGCACCAAATGTCCAGCCTTGTGTAAACAGCATCGCGCCAAGTGCCGGGCCTTTCAAATATCGAGCTTTACGCACTTCATCCGGCTCCAGGACAAGATGCATCCCGCAAGAAGCACACTTCTCATTCCACTCATCGACAAATTGTTTGCACGCATGACACGTCTTTTCCGCCATAGATGCTGTTTTATATTTTTCCATATTATACCCCAGAACCCCGATCCACTCTGGTGAAGAATATCAATCCAAACGTTTGGTTGACAATCGTGCTCTGTCAGGAGTGAGGGATGGTTCACACCGCACGTCCAATCCTGCTACGGCGAGAAGGCTCGTTCGAGAGCTCGCAGAACGAGCCTTCTCGCCTCACCAAACGTTGGTCTACAACCCAATCCCCTCATCCCACAAACAAAAATACTCAATCGAATATTGACTGAGGATGTCCAAAAATTAACCATTGATTACCTCACGTAATCCAGCGGGTTCTGGAATCTCCCGTTTTTGATGACCTCAAAGTGCAAATGAGTTCCGGTCGATCGTCCGGTCGTTCCTGTGCGGGCAACGGCCTGTCCGGCTGTCACATAATCACCGACAGAGACGAGATTTTTTGAATGGTGCGCATATCTGGTGACATAGCCATCGCCGTGATCCACCTCAATCGTCAGCCCATATCCACCGCGCCATCCGTTATAAATCACAACACCATCGCGCGCCGCATAACTATACGTGGAGTAATCTCCGTCGATATCAACCCCGGTGTGGCGCCATCCATAGTATTGCGTAATCGTATGCCAATCGGTTGGCCAAACCCAATTGCCGCTTGCAGGGGCTGTTTTGGAAGGAGGTGTGAACAAATTAGCCACCGGCGCGGTAATACGCGGTGCGGTTTTGTAAGGTTCACCGCCTGGAATAAGAAGCTGTTGACCGATTTGAAGCTTATCGGCGCTGGCAATGTTGTTTTGGGAGAGAATTTCATCCGCTTCGACATTATGACGAGTGGCGATGCGTGAAATCGTATCTCCCGAAGACACCTTATAAAGCACGCCGTCGACCGGAAGAATGGAAAGCTCCTGGCCCGGCTGAATTGTGCTTCTAAACGTCAGATTATTCGCCCACAGCACTGTGCTCAAATTCAACCCATGGCGTTCGGCAATCTCTCCAAGGGTATCGCCTTCCTGCACGACATACGTTTCAATGCTCTCGCGAGCGGGAACCGAGGTGGAAGGGGTCGTAGACTGACCTCCGGTTGTCGGGGTGACGTATCCCTCATTTACGTAATTCAAATCAATATGTGCGCGCGAATCCAAAATCGTATCGTTCAGGTACGAAATCCGCGTCCCTGTTCCCACCACACGTTCCCCAGCTTCCACCACTTCGATCGTCTGAGAATCGTCCACTGCAACCAACGAATACAGAATGCTTTTTTGTCCGAACGTTTCCGCACGCACATCTCGCGTCTGCACGTTCACAAACACAACACCCGCAACCACAACGATCATCGTAAAATGAACCGTGTAACGGTTAGTGATAATGCGCAGCAGACGATGTTTCGTCGGACGAACGATTTGTGCGAGAGAACGACGAATAAAAAAGATAAAGCGATAAGACGGGATCCCGATCGAACGAACCAAAAAACGACCGATGAATAAAAACGGTCGTGCCAACGATGGAAGCACTGTTGCTCCGTGACGTTTCACCAAAATCAGCCCGCGCAAAAGCGTCAACAGCAAGCGAACAAGAAATTGTTTGAGTTTGAGTCGAATACGAGAGAAGATAAACGCGTGTGACACTATAAAGAAAAAAGGGCTTTCCGTCAATCCTGATGAAACGTTTTATACGTTAATCGATGAATCGTACATGGACCGTACTGTTCAATCGCACGCCGATGCTCTTTGGTTCCGTATCCTTTATGTTTGTGGAACCCGTACACCGGAAAGTGCGTGTGATATTCATCCATGAGTCGATCACGCGTAACTTTTGCAACAATGGATGCAGCCGCGATGGATTTGATCAATCGATCGCCGTGGACAATCCCTTTTTGCGGGAGAGATATCCCAGGGATTGTCCACGCATCCACAAGAAGCGCTTGTGCATCAGGAATCCGACTGATCGCGCGCTGCATGGCAAGAAATGTGGCTGCGCGAATATTCAGACGCGAAATTTCTTCCACACTTGCCATGCCAACCGCCCACGCGACCGCGCGCGCGGTCACGAGGCCAAAAAGCGTTTCTCGTTGTGATGGCGAGAGTAGTTTACTATCGCGCAACAGACCGATGCGTGAGGAGATCGGCAAAACGACCGCACCTGCACAAACAGGCCCCGCAAGCGCTCCGCACCCGGCTTCATCAACCCCAACAATCATTCGGTATCCCTGCGAGAAGAGTTCGCGTTCATATTGAAAATTGGGCGTTTTTGGCACAAATGCGTTGACAGTTGCCATTATTTTCCTTAGTATAGCATCGTCTTTTGAATTATCCGTAACTTTGTTTAACGGAATCTATCCTATGTCCATAACGACCTATGCGATCTTGGCGGGGATTTTATCCCTGATCTACGGAGGAGCTCTTATTCAATGGATCCTTAAACGCCCGGCGGGAGAAGGAAAAATGAAGGGAATCGCGCTTGCGATTCAAGAGGGGGCGAATGCCTACATGGCGCGTCAATACAAAATGATCGCGGCCATCGGCATTGTCGTGTTCCTGCTTCTTGGGCTCGCGCTTAACTGGACGCTCGCGCTCGGATTTTTGGTCGGCGCCGTTCTCTCGGGTCTTGCGGGTTACATTGGGATGTCTGTTTCTGTCCGTGCAAACGTCCGTACGACCGAGGCAGCAAAAAGCGGGTTGTCCGCTGCCATGGATATGGCGTCACGCGGCGGAGCTGTGACCGGACTGTTCGTAGTGGGACTCGCTATCATTGGCGTCGCTGGATTTTACGGTGCAACAGGCGATGTGAATGCGCTTGTTGGACTGGGATTTGGAGGATCACTGATCAGCGTCTTCGCCCGTCTCGGTGGAGGAATTTTTACCAAAGCCGCGGATGTGGGTGCGGACCTTGTGGGAAAAACGGAAGCCGGCATTCCGGAAGATGATCCGCGCAACCCGGCTGTCATTGCAGATAACGTCGGTGATAACGTCGGTGACTGTGCCGGTATGGCCGCAGACCTCTTTGAAACCTATGTCGTGACGTCCGTCGCCGCGATGCTTCTTGGCGCTCTCTTGTTCTCCGGCAATGAAACGATCATTTTGTATCCGCTGGCACTCGGAGCCGTTTCCATTGTCGCATCCATTATCGGAACATTCTTCATCAAAATCGGCTCGGACAAAAAAATCATGAAAGCCCTTTATAAGGGCTTGATCGTGGCGGGAGTTCTTGCCGCGATTGGATTCTATCCTGTGACCACACAGCTGCTCGGTGGAATTGCGGGGCTTAACGCTATGAACGTGTATTACAGCGCACTCATCGGACTTGCCGTAACCGCGCTCATGATTGTCATCACCGAGTACTACACAGGAACACAGTACAAACCGGTGAAAGAATTGGCACACGCATCTCAATCCGGACATGGAACAAACATTATTGCCGGACTTGCGCTCTCCATGAAATCAACTGCGCTGCCCGTGCTGACGATTGTGATCGGCATACTGGTGTCCTATGAACTTGCCGGACTCTTCGGAGTCGCGATCGCGGCAATGGCCATGCTTTCGCTGACAGGTATTATCGTGGCGATCGATGCGTTTGGTCCTATTACGGATAACGCGGGTGGAATTGCCGAAATGTCTGAACTCCCGGATTCCGTGCGTGAAGTCACCGATCCGCTTGACGCAGTTGGTAATACCACCAAAGCTGTGACAAAGGCGTATGCGATTGGTTCGGCAGGCCTTGCGACCATTGTTCTGTTTGGCGATTACATTCATGCCATTGAAGCCGAGGGAGTGAGCGTCACGTTTGATCTTGTCGATCCGCGCGTGATCGCCGGACTTTTCCTTGGCGGTCTTGTGACGTATTGGTTTGCCGCCATGGCCATGCAAGCCGTGGGGCAAGCTGCGGGTGCGGTCGTGGAAGAGGTACGCCGACAGTTTCGTGAAATTAAAGGCATCATGGATGGAACAGCAAAGCCGGAATACGGCAAAGCCGTTGATATTGTCACGCAAAGCGCGCTTCGTCGCATGATTGTCCCATCACTTCTTGCCGTCCTCGCACCAATCATTGTTGGATTCGGACTCGGACCGCAAGCGCTCGGAGGACTTCTCATCGGATCAATCATCACCGGACTGTTCCTCGCGATTGCGATGACCACCGGAGGGGGTGCGTGGGACAATGCAAAGAAATACATCGAAGCCGGAAACTATGGTGGAAAGGGGTCCGATGCGCATAAAGCAGCAGTGACAGGTGACACGGTGGGCGATCCGTACAAAGACACGGCAGGTCCTGCGATCAACCCAATGATTAAGATTCTGAATATTGTCGCGCTCCTCATCGTAGCATTGATTGTATAGAATGATCTCCCAGAGACGGGGTCAAGAGACCTCGTCTCTTTTATTTTGTCCGATATCTCAAACCTCACACCAAATAAAAAACCACCGTTTGCACAGTGGTACGTTAGTCACTCGCTTCCTCCTGCAAAGCGAGCGGGGAATCGCCGCGACTGAGCACCGCCTTCATCCCGGCGACCTGTTGGCGCGAGAGCACTCGAATGTAGCCGATCTTCCGACGCAGTTCTTCCCAGCGACCGGCGTTGAGCACTGCCGTCGCGATCCGCCAGTCCGTCACGTCGGTGTCGTACTTCTTCGTTTTGGGCTGAACCTCCGTGCTGCCGTTGCGACGCGGCCAGGTTGCAGGATCGTCCGTGATCCCGAGCTTGGTTGCGACCCTTCGACCGGACCGTGCAGATGTGGGCTCTGGAGGCGGAGCGGAGGAATCCGCAGCAACGGGCGGATCGGCCATCGCGGGAGCATCGGGTTCGTCCTGATTGACTTGTACACCTCCGTTCGCTTCCCGCTTGGTCTCGCCCGCGAGCACGCCCGCGACTTGAAGTCGGGTGAGGTGGTGCTTCACACAGAGCTGATCGCGCGGTCCATTTGGGTAAAGCCATTCGAACTCGTTGTAGCGAGCGCGCGCAGCGACGATCTGCTCGCGCATCTGAGGCGTCACCTCGCGCTGGATCGTCTCGGGAATCCCGAGATCCACGCCGGTCGCTTCCGCGATCCGAGCGATCTGCGCATCGCGCACACCCGATTGATGAACCAGATCAAGCCCATGAAAAAGCACACGCTGCAGCAAGTCCAACACGTTCATCTCAACACTTCTCCTTAGTCGAAACTCACACGCACACCACTTTCGTTATAGAACACAAGCGGAGTACGGACCGCCATGTTCCAAAGCTGTTCGATGATCTCCAAGTGCGTCGGTGGTTCCATGCCTTCTGGCACATGAATGAGACGAATCATCCATGTTCGCATCGGCTGGTGGCCGGTTGTATGGTACGCGTAGTGTTCAAATCGATCCGGCCAAAGCGGACAACGCGTTTTCGAGACAAGGTCACGCAGCGCCGGCTCGTGAACAAGCCGAAAGTCCCTTGCGTTGGTCGAAATCGATTGGACATGTTCGGTCAAAGATCGAAGCGGCCCCTCAAGCGTGTCAATGTAGGACCGGTGCACGACCGAGAGCCGTCCGTCCTGTACTGACTCTTCGACCGTTCCCATGACCAGTGCAATCCACCAAAGGAATCCGAGTTCGCGGCTGAGATGCGCATGGTCTTCGCTGCGACTGTCGACGAGCATGCGTCGAAGGGCCGTGTGCCGCTCGAGCATCCGTCCGTAGTCCTTCCAGAACTGCCCCATGTTGCCGGCCACGGAATAAAACTTGCTCGTGTTCACAACGCCCTGCATCACTGTTTCATCGTCACGAGCCGAATAGCTCGTGACACACAGACATCCCCCGGTTCGGGTCGGAAAAACCCGAAACAGCGAAAGAAAATCTTCGAGAAACGTGTGATAGGAACCGTCCAGATCCACATGCGCAAACGTCAGCGGATGCAGCTGCTGTGCAATCACGGCCTCAACCGCTTTAGAGATGCTTCCTTGCACTAGCGTCATCACATCCCGCTCTCGCACCAGAGGCGCAAGATGGACAAGATGTTCCGCGCCGACCAGTCGTCTTGGATCAATGCCGAGACGGCGGTATAACTCGAGCTCGATGTTCTCGATTCCTGGGAGGTAGAATCCGGACGCGTCATGGGGATCTCCCAGCACGCCCGCATCGCCTAGGAATCGGATCCACTCGTTGCGTACGCCGTTTTTGGCGGCATAGTTGTGAGTCCGTTCGGTGGGCATCTTCTCACCTCGCCTCTAAAATATTCCCTTTTTAAAGGGAGAGATGACCTTAACAAAAGCAAAAATGAGTGTCAACGCTTGACGTTTCGTCTTTTTTCGCCTACGGTATTTTTCTGGTTTGACCGTGGACAAGAAGGAGGAGACGTGTCAACCGAAGATGAACTGCTCGAACAGCAGATCAGGCTCGAGCACGAACTCGAGATTGTGCGCCGACAAATCGCCGATCTCGCCGCCGCCGCCGAACTTTTTGAAGAAGGTCCGGTCATTCCTATCGCTGATGAACGACTCAGCGCGCTCATTCAGGAACTCTCGCTCGGACCGCTCATCGGCGCGATCGCGGTTTTCAACGCGGATTGGCTCTTGGACGCAAGCACGGTCATCGACTCCGCACGGAGTGAACTCGCCGGCAAGATTGCACAACTCACCGCCGAACTCGAAGCGTTGCGCTCCCGCCCGCCCCAGACACAACCCGCCGACGATCAGACGGTGGAGCAGGCGGTCAACACGCGTCTGGAGGGACGTCTGCGCGCACTCTCGCACGACCTGTACGAACGCACACTCGCGCTTCCGCGACGCTTGCGCGAAACGGTCGCCGCCTTCTCCGAAGAGCGTGCGGCATTCCAAAGGGCCATGAACGACCGGCGTCGGGCGATCGATTCACTTCTGAGCGCTGATCCTCCGATCGACGCAGCTCTCGGAGTCGCGGTGGCGAAAGCGGCACGCATAGGTGTGTTCGATCGTGATCGCTCCGATCTGCACGAACTCTGCCGTAAGATCCAAGACGTGCAGATACGCGTTGGACAGATCGAAGAACGCGCAAGCGCCAACGCACAAGAAGCTTCACGACGGCGCGGCGAGTACCGAGCTCTCATCGACCAGGCAGATGATCTGCAACATCGCGCCGAAGAGCTCGAGCGTCTTGCCACGCTCTTTGGCATCCCTTGTCCTCCCGAGGTCGCAAGACAGCTCCAAGAGACGAAGTCGCGCCTCCTACTCTCGGAAGACGGGACATCGGATCGAGCGGCCGACATGCTGCGCTTCCAACCAAGCATCCCCGAACCGCCGGAAGCGTTGGTGCAACTCTTTGACGCCCGCATCGAGGCAAGTGCCTTGATTATGCGTCTTGAGGCCAACCCGGCCCACCTCTTCGTGGACGCCATCTCGCGATCAACCGCGCTTGAGCGCCTGTTCGTTCTCTTGGCCCTGCTGACCGCACAGGACAAGGGGTATGGGAAAAAAACATACCTCAGCATCCTGCGAAACACCGGGCTGGTCCCGGACGATGACCTCGAGGAATTCGAGGAAACGGTCGACCGACTGCTGGAATCGGACCTGTTCGAAACGGAACGCTACAAGCGAGGCTACGTCCACAAGCCGACCGATGCCTGCCGTCGGGCTGCGCAGGCGACACTCCAGTTCGCGCGCGATCCCAGAGCCCTCGAGTCCGCGCTCGAGTACGGCAAGAAGCAGCACTGGGTGGCGTGGCGCGAAGCCCGCTACGGACGCACGAGCAACGGACCAGACTCCGACGACTCCTGACACGAAACGGTTCGTGTCTTTTTTGTTCATAAAAAAAGACCGGGTGTTCCCTGGTCTTAAGGACGAGCCGCGAACTTCATCACGGCGTCGTAGTTGTCGATGGCCACTTGCAGCTCCGTGGCCTCACGCCCGAGTCGCTCAAGTTCCGCATCTGCGGCGAGCGGCTGTTCTGAGAGTCGTTCGCGCTGTCGCGCGAGCTCCTCACGCTGTTGCTGAGCGATCTGCAACTGCTCACGCAGACGTTCGATTTGATCGTCGGCCTCTCGCTCCAGCATGGCGTGTGCCGCAAGGCGTTCCGCCTCGATGTGTGCGCGACGTCTCTCCATGGCAGAGACGGAACTCGCGAGCTCTTGGATGAGATCGGCTTTGGTGCGAAGCACCGGCCGCGCCGCCGCAGAAGCACTGTCGATCACGGGCTCGTGGCTCGATCCGCACTCCGGCGGTGTTCGATCCTTCGCCTCGCCGCGCACTCTGTAGCGTACGAACACGACTTCTCGATCCACGCCCACCCCCGGAGCGGTTTCTTTCACCTGGAGAATCACTCCGACCTGATGATCGAAAACGTAGAGTAGGCCGGGGTCCTCTCCGTGTTCACGAATCACCGCATGCATCTGCTTGGCGGTCAGAGGTGCGTAGCCGTTCGATCGCGACAGATCCATGAACGCTTCGTACACCTTCGCGCGCCGGTCATTCATGTGAACGACCACGGACGGATCGGTGCACACAAGCGGACCTTGCTCGCTCATGCGTGTGGCGGAGAAGAGCTTGCCGCGTGTGGATGGCTTGTCCTTTTTGGAACGAATCCCGCGAGGTTTTGGTTCCGCCGTCGGCCACATTTGCTTGGGGCTCGCCCCGCGACCGACCAGGATACGGATCCCTCTGGTCCGCGGAACCCGATGCCGATTTTGCGCGGATCGCTCGTCCGACTGGAGGACTCCCTTCTTCTCCAGACCATTGAGCATCACGAAGGCATTTCCGGTGTTCGCATGCTTGAGAACGACCGCCGCACATTCATCCGGAGTGAGCGGTGCTCCTTTTTCATCGTAACAAGAACATAGCTCGTCCCACACCGCAAATTCGATCGGGCCAAGCCGCACATCTTGAAGCTCCGCGTCTTTCGAACCGAGCGCGCCTTCGACGACTCTTCGGTCGTCCTTGGGAGACGCTGTTCCTTTCTTTACGCCAGGCATGGTGTCCCCTTGTGACAGTCCGGAAACGTCGAGATTCCGGAGTAAAAATCCTAGTCATCCTATTTGCTGTTGTCAAGGCGATCACCTTGACAACGCCCAATCTGCTTGGTACGGTTTTTGCCTTCTGGGTCCATTTTCCGCCCAGAACGAATTTCATTACAACCGCAATAAAAGGGAAAATCAGGGCCAAGGGAGTGTACGATGAGCTTCCAGAAACTCGACCCCGTCACCTGGGGTCCGAACGTCACGCTCAGTGACCTTTGGCAAAGGTGGATGTCAGCCAATGGACTGCACACCGCCGCGGACGCCAAACGCGCTCTGGTCGCACTTGAAATCAGGGGTTCGGAGGATCTGGATTCCTGGCTGCGTGACGAGCCGACCAACGCACTCCTCACGACAAGCGCGGGCAAGATCACTGAACTCACAGGCGTCGACATCGACGGCTGGCTCGTGTGCGAGGCGAAAAAGCAGTTGATCGCCCGCGCACCAGAACTCGCCGACCGTGTCGACTTCGCAACCTACACGAGCCGCGGATCGATCATCGACGAACTCAACGCCTGGGGAGAGCGATACGGCAATCGATTCCTTCTAGGCATCCAGATCGGGGCCGGAAGCAACGAATTGCTCCGCAAGTGGCTTGAGAAGGTGCATCTGCCTTCAGTCGAACCGCTCTCGAAGATGATCGAGCTGTTGGTACGAGGGCCGATCAACGCGAACACGCGTATCGATCTGGTCTACGCACTCATCTGCCGAGTGATCTTCGACGCGGATCCGCAAACGATCTTCCCGGGTGCAGGAACGTTTCATGACGCGTGCCGTCTGATGCTCAGCGCATACAAAGGACATACGCCCAACCGCGTGGCCAAAGAAATCGGACTCGGTGGCTCGGCCACGCAGAATCTTCTGAGCTGGGATCCGAACAAAGAACCGGATCCCAAGCTTCCGTACGAGACGGTCGAGGGGGTCATCCGTGCGTTGCTCAAGCGCTCGTATCCCGAGCATGTCGCACGCTTCGACGAACTTCGCAAGACGTATCGCACGAAGCAGAAGCAGGGCATTTGGGAGGTTGCTGAGCCGCTGCGTCTGGGATCAGTGGTGGGGGGAAGAGAAGCACCCAAAGAACCACAGGAGAGGCGGCCGATCAAGCCGACTCGTCCCGTCTCTACGTCACCCGTTGCGACCACCCCTCAGCCTCCGGTTGAGAAAAAGGGTGGCGACGATCTCGCGGAGCGCCTGGCCCATGGCCACGAACTAATGGCCGGCGCGCTGCGGGGAAAACGGTACATTGAAGAGACAGCTGCGGAAATAACGCCGAACGCGCAAGCCCAGATCGGGGAACTCATCGAGGATGTCAGGCATTGCCTGACCCGCGCGTCGTTTGCAAGACGACCGGGCGAACGACTGAATCCGGAGCAGATCGAGACGGTGCGCGAGGCCATCGAACGCCTGCGCAAAGTGATCGTATTCATCGTCTCGTTTGGCGACGAACATATTCAGAGGGACGTTCGTCCCATTCTGGGACCAGAACTGTTCGAACTGTTTCTTGGAACCAGAGGCCTTCAGCTGCTCCTGGACAACCCGGAAGCGTTCGACATCATCAATGCGGAACGAGAAACCGCACGACTGCTGCAAAGGGGTAAGTGATGGCAAGTGTTCGACGACGGCAAGTGGACCTCTCGGTTCTCGACCGTCTCACCGATGGCTTCACGGGATTCCTGGACGCCCTGGTCCAGCTCGTCGAAAACAGCGACGACTGGGGCGCCGACAGGATCATCCTGCGTTTCTTCTGGCAAGACGGCGTGCTCTGTCTTGCCTGCATCGACAACGGATCGGGCATGGGTCCCGATCTCGGACAGGAAGCGTACGTGACGCTCGCGGGCTCTGAAGCTCGC
Source organism: uncultured Gammaproteobacteria bacterium (assembly GCA_964388785.1). Taxonomy (GTDB): domain Bacteria; phylum Patescibacteriota; class Patescibacteriia; order UBA9934; family GWF2-40-263; genus VGKU01. Next base: position 11,892 of record CAYMBX010000008.1, on the reverse strand, counting down.
AAAGATGTCGAAAAGAAGGGACGTAACGGGACCGGTCGACTCGGCTTCATCCACCACTGTGAGGAGGCCGAAACGATCACCAAGACCGGGAGTGGAAACGCCTACCGGATCACCCTGACCCGTCCCGCACTGTTCGACGCCTGGTTCACAACCGACGGATCTCCGCTCAAGTGGACCAAGACGGATCTCCCGTACGGACATGATCTCACCACATCCGGAACGATGGTCGTCTGGCGCAACATCGGGGTCGGGAACCCCAGCGCCAAGATGCAGCGCAAGCCCGAGAACGTCATCGAGAACCTGGCCGAGCGGCTCAGCCCACACCTCGCGCCAAAGATCGTCGTACAGGTTTTCGACGAACAGGGGAGACCTCAGCAGGAGCAGCCGCTCAAGCCGCGCAAGATCAACGGGGACCCCATCCAGATGATCGTCCAGAATGATCCGCCGGTTGGGGACATCCACTGTGATCTCTACGTGGTCGCGCGAGCGGACCGTTCCGCTGATCACGTGATGGTCGGTGCGAAGGGTCCCGTCTGCACCTGGAGCGAATTCGTCAGCGAAATGCTCCGGGACAGGCGCTACGCGATGCTGGCCCGCCAGGTCGATATCGTCCTGCGCCATCCTCAAGTGGTCGGACACGTCGATGTCCCGGCGCTCAACAAGGCGTATGCCACCGGCAACCGCAAGTCGTTCAGTGCCAAACTGCTCGACGACGAGGACTTGGTGTTCGCGCTTCTGGAGTCACTGCGCCTGAGCGTCGTGCCTCGGGTCGAGAAGGAGCTCGGACTGCGTTCCGACCAGATCGTGACCACCAGTGACACCGAGCTCATTCGACGCATCTGCGAAACCCTCCAGTCAAGCGGAAGCGTCGGGAAGCCGGAGAAGAAGACGGTCGCGCATCTGACGCTCAACCGTCACCGCATCGCGATGCGCCCCGGTGATCGATTCACCTTCGCGGTCGAGAAGCCGGATCCGGCTGCCGCCTACGTCTGGGATGATTCCGCCTGCGGCGGTGCGCTCGACAGAAAGCAGGGGAGCGAGGTCACCTACACCGCCCGCGAGGTCGGCAACCACACGCTGACCGTTCGTGTGATGGGTGACGTCGACGAGGCGCCATTCTGCACCGTGCAGATCATGGTGCGCGAAAAGATCGCCATGTCGTTCACCAAGTCCAGGGTCAACCTGGCCTGGAACGACACGCATGTGGTGCGTCTCCAGTTCGTTCCCGAAGGCGCGGATCTCGACTGGCGTCATCAGGACTGGGGTGGAACGCTCCTCATCCACGAGGACGATCCCACCCAGGCGGAAGTCCGCTCCGGAGAGGAAAACGGTGACTTCGACATCACCGTCGTGAATCTCAACAACCCGGACGAGGACGTTGCCGTCTGCACCGTCCACATCGAAAGGGACTGGGCCCCCGAGCCCAGGCAGACCATCACGATCGACAACCAAATCGTGGTGAACGGCCACACCTTCGAGATCGTCTCGACCAAGATCACGAAGACGGCGGATGCCCACGCGACGGTCAGCTGGCTCCACCGTGGAGCTAGCACCGACCGGACGGTCATCATGCTGAACTTCGGCCACCCGCTCTTCCTGGTCGAGAGCGACCTGACCCGCACGAGCTGTGCGATCCGAGAGATCGCCTGCCGTGTCGCCCAGAGCCTCTACGAGGGCCAGGGCAGCAAGGCGGTCGATGAGCAGGCGGCCACGCTCACGGCCAACATGCTCAGCAAGGCGCTCGCCACCGGCAAGCGCTAGAACACTCACCGCATCCCACCGGGGACGCGGTTTTTTCATTGACAAGCACCGACGTTTCCATTACGCTTTGCGGGCAAACTTACTCCCTTTTTGTCTTCTTTATGCCCGATATCAAAATCGACGAACTGGAAAAAAACCAAATAAAACTAACCGTAACACTGACGCAGGAAGAAATCCGTCCGTATCTTGAACAGGCGGCAACACGGCTTTCAGAACACTCAAACATTCCCGGCTTCCGACCCGGCAAGGCGAGTTATGAAATCGTGAAGCAGCGATTTGGCGAGATGAAAATTCTTGAGGAAGCGCTTGAATCGATTGTCCGTGCCCACTATGTAAAGGCCTTGCTCTCCCACGATCTTGAAACGGTCGGATCACCAAAAATCGACGTGGAAAAATTAGCACCGGAAAACGACGTGGTGTTCACGGCCGAAGTCACGCGCATGCCGCGTACGATCGAACTGGCCGGGTATAAAGACATGCGCGTGGAAGCAAAACCGATCGAAGTGGAAGACAAGGACATTGAGCTTGCCCTGCGAGACCTGCAACGCATGCAAACAAAAGAAGTGCGTGCACCAAAAGATACAGAAGTCTCCGCCTCAGATAAAGTCGTCGTCTCGATGACGATTAAAAAGGACGGGGTAGCGATCGAGGGAGGTTCTTCACCCAATCACGCGATTTATCTGACAGAAGATTATTACATTCCGGGACTGAAAGATCAGCTGATCGGTCTCAAAGAAGGACAAACAAAAACATTCACCCTTCCGTTTCCAAAGGAACATGTGCAAAAAATGCTTGCGGGAGCTGAAGCGGAGTTTGAAATTACCATAAAAGAACTGTTTCATTTGGAACCTCCTACGCTCGATGACGCATTTGCCGTTTCGCTTGGCATGAAAGATTTTGCTGCACTCAAAGAGGCGCTTGCCAAAAACATGCGGGAAGAAAAATCGCAAGAAGAGCAATTGCGTCAGGAACGGGAAGTGTTGGAACAATTGGCTAAAAAATCCCGCTTTGAAGAAATCCCGGATTTGCTCCTCAATGAAGAAATAAACAAAATGGTCGAGGAGTTGAAGCGTAACGTTGAATCCCAAGGGATTGAATTTGAAACCTATCTTTCAAACCTCAAACGATCGCTTAGTGAGCTCAAAATCGACTTTACACCCCAAGCGCTCACGCGCATTAAAGTCGCACTTGTGATGCGTGCTGTTGCCGAACAGGAAAAAATCGAGGTGAACGATCAAGAAATCAACAATGAACTCGACCATATCGCGGAACACTATACGGAGAAAGAAGCGCGCGACCAGATTTATTCACCGCAATATCGCGAATACGCTGAGCAAATGCTCAAAAATCGCAAGGTGATTGATCGGCTCAAAGAGGTGATGGTGCGATGATCCATTTGAGTATCCAAACGTTTGGTGGACAAAAATATCCTCAGTCTGCGAGCACTCGACTGAGGATATTTTTATCTGTCAGGATGAATGTTCGATTGTCTGCCTCTTTGCCCACCAAGAAAGAAAGATATGCTATCCTACACAGGATATGTTTATTGGCGCGCATGTGTCCGCGGCGGGCGGACTGGAAAATGCTCCAAAAAATGGCGGGCAGATTGGCTGCGAAACCATCCAGTTTTTTTCACGACCTCCACAAGGCGGCAAACCCAAACCGATTACACCGGAGAGTGCAGCACAATTTCAGATGGCCATGCGGGAACATCACATAGAATCCTCCTATATCCACGCACCTTATTTCATCAATCTTGCCTCTTCAGACGACCGTATCCGCCTGGGATCCATCGCGATCTTGCGAGAGGAACTTGAACGCGGATCACTCCTTGGATGCAAGGGGATGATGTTTCATCCGGGATCCGCGAAGGACGTCGGGCAAGAACATGGGGAGGAGCTGGTTATCGATGGACTCAACCAAATTTTGGAAAATTATCACGGAGCGTGTCAGTTGCTGATTGAAATCTCCGCAGGGGCAGGCATGGTGATGGGGGATTCGTTTGATGAAATCTCACGGTTTGTGAAAGGGGCAGATCGCGGGAGCGAAATCGGAATTTGCTTTGATACGCAGCACGCGTTTGCAAGCGGTTATGATTTGCGTACTCAAGAAACGCTTGAACGCACACTGAATGAATTCGATGAAAAAATAGGGCTATCCAAGCTTGTTGCAAGTCATGTGAACGATTCAAAGGTGGACTTAGGTGGACGAAAAGACCGCCATGAACATTTGGGAAAAGGATTCTTGGGTGAGAAGGCATTTCTTCTGTTTGTTTCGCATCCACGACTCAGCCACATTGACCTCCTGCTTGAAACACCATTAGATGAAGAGCGTGCCAGGGAAGTCGCTTGGCTCATCAAACACCGTCCTTGATATATGAGTCGTGAACTTCACATAGCGATCGAGATTGCGAGAGCCGCGGGAGAGATGCTTTGCGAACGTTTCGGATCGGCAAATCACGTCGAAATTAAAGAAGACCAGTCCCTTGTCTCGGAATCCGACATGCTCGCGCATGAATTTATCCTGACCGAACTTTCACACCATTTCCCCGGTCACGAGCTGCTCAGTGAGGAATCGCCGAACGCGCTCCACACAGCCATTTCAGAAAAACCCACCTGGATTGTCGACCCACTGGACGGGACATCCAACTATTTGGCCGGCATCCCACTCTTTGGAGTGGCGCTTGCTTTGGTTGACGAAGGTTCGTCGCGCATCGGAGTGATTTACGACCCCATCCATCGCGAGATGTTTGCTGCCGAAAAGGGGCGGGGTGCAACCCTGAACGGTAAACGAACGTTTGTTTCAAAAAGGCATGTCCCCTCCGGCGCAATGCTCTTTGCCGGACGCGGATATAAAGAGCAACATCGTAGGCGTCATGCAAAAATTATTTCTGTTCTCGAACAACAAACCACGTATTTCCGCCGTCTTGGATCTGCAACGCTTATGCTTGCTTATGTGGCGTCCGGAAGGGCGGACGCGGTAATTTTGACGGGAAACAACCCCTGGGACTTGGAAGCCGGGTCGCTCCTTGTCACGGAAGCGGGAGGAAAAATTTCCGACTATTGCGGAACAGAATGGACATCCGCGAGCAGTGATTTGGTTGCCACAAACGGAATCCTTCACGAAAAGCTTATTGAGATCACAAAAGCACTGGACGATAACGCCTGTGCACTATGATTCTCACGGTCCACGTCAAACCTGGAGCTAAACAGGACCGCATCGAACGAATCGATGAGGACACTTTCAAGGTGCACACACGTGCCAGGGCGGAAAAAGGACGCGCCAATCAGGCCATGATCGACATATTGAGTCAAGAGTTAGGCATCAAAAAAACGGACATTGAAATTGTCCGCGGCCACACCACGAGAATCAAACAGGTGAAAATTAACGGGTGGGGAGTGTAACCAACGTTTGGTAGACAAAAACACTCTCTAATAATTCTGTCACTTCTCCGGCACTTCGTCTACACCCCCTTTGGACCAAGGGTTACAGCGAATAATACGGTTCGTTGCCATGAACCCTCCGCGCCAGATCCCAAACCGGCTGATCGCTCGATATCCGTATTCCGAACAGGTTGGATGGAAACGGCAATACCCATCCGGAAAAAAAACGCGCAAAAATCCATGATCAAATGAAAGCGTTTTTTGGTACAAACGGATCATGAACAAAGTCACGTATTTGGGCAGCTCAAAAAAATCCCTCACAAAATTGGGGTTTTCTTTTTCAAAATAGAAAGAATCTCCTCTTCAAGCTCATGACTCTTTTTTCCAAGGGCTTCTTTTTTTGGAAGCAGTGCAATGTCAAAACCCGACTTCATTTCGGAGAGATGTTTTCCGACAATCGCACGGATCTGTCGACGCAGACGGTTACGCACCACCGCCCGTTTTGCAATTTTCGTTCCAATCACGACCGCAAACCGATTTTCCGATAATTGATTCGGTCGGTATTTCATTGACACATAAATACCAAACGCGCTCTTCCCTTTGGAGAAGAGCGCTTTGATATCTTTTTCATGCCGCAGACGATTGTCTTTGGAGAGCATACACGCTCACCTGCTTACTTATCGCTCACACTGAGCCGTTTTCGTCCGCTTGCACGCCGTGACTTCAACACCTTTCGTCCGGTCGCGCTCGCCATACGCGCACGGAACCCGTGCGTCTTTGTGCGTTGCTTCTTTTTTGGCTGATACGTTCGTTTTGGCATACGCACAGATACTAACATCTTACCCACAATTAATCAACCCTTTTTCACATGATCCACACACTTGCCCACTTATACACAATTGATTAAACTGCACCCGTAACTCTTAGGAGGGACTTTGGTCTATGAACACCAACGAACTTTGGCAGGCGGTTCTCGGCGAGCTTGAACTGTCGCTAAGCAAGGCGAACTTTACGACTTGGTTTAAACAAACCTTTATTTCGGAAGTGCGCGAACAAGCAATCATCATCGGTGTTCCAAACATGTTCACAAAGGCGTGGCTTGAAAAGAAATACGCCAAAGAAATTACGCAGTCGCTGCACAGCCTGACCAACGGCATGATTAAACAAATCAGCTATCGCGTGGAAACCAGACCGCAGTCACCCCAAGCGATTCCGGTCCTGGAACCAAAGAGTGCTCCGGTCCAAGCAACCTCCGCACAACCCGCATTTCAACAATACCAACCCAGAAGCAATTTCGAACCGCAGGAAATCCGCACCGGAGAATTCTCACTTAATGGAAAATACTGCTTTGGCACATTTATCGTCGGCAAGCAAAATGAGCTTGCACACGCGGCGGCCCAAGCTGTCTGCACCCAACCCGGAGGCGTCTATAATCCGCTCTTCATCTATGGGGGTGTGGGGCTTGGAAAAACACATTTGCTCCAGGCGGTTGGTAACGAACTCATCCGAAAAAACCCAAATACTCGCATTTTGTACGTGACAAGCGAACGGTTTACTAATGACTTTATCGGTGCGCTCAAGGGCGGGCGCATGGTGGAATTCAAAAACCGTTACCGGACCGTTGATGTCCTTTTGGTGGATGACATCCAGTTCATGACGGGAAAAGAAGGGATTCAGGAAGAATTTTTCCACACATTTAACCAGCTCTACCAGAACAATAAACAGATCGTCATTTCCTCCGACCGTCCACCAAAAGCGATCCCGCAACTCGAAAATCGTCTTATCTCGAGGTTTGAGCAAGGAATGATGGCAGACGTCGGCTCGCCGGATTTTGAAACGCGTGTTGCAATCCTTGAGACAAAATGTCGAGAAAAAGGACAGCCCCTCGAAGGGGAGATCCTCCACCACATTGCGACGGTTGTTCAGACAAATGTTCGTGAACTTGAAGGAGCACTCAATAAAATCATTGCATTCCATCAGTTTAAAAACGCACGTCCCACCATCGAGACGGTGAAGCCGATCCTTTCAAGTTTCCAACCCTCGAACAACCGAAAAACAGTGACCCCAAAGCAACTCATCTCAGCCGTCGCCGCTTACTTTGATATCCACATTGATGATCTCTTGGGAAAAAGCCGACAAAAACGCCTGGCGTTCCCGCGCCAAATCGTGATGTACCTCATGCGGGAAGAGATGAAAGCAAGTTATCCATCCATCGGTTCAGAGTTGGGCGGACGAGATCACACAACTGCGATGCACGCGTACGAAAAAATTTGCGGATGTCTTGAGGAAGACGAAAAACTACAGCACGATCTCGAACTCATAAAGCAAAAATTGTACACACTCTAATCCACACTCTATCGATGTGGAAAAACGGGGGAGAGGGGATGAAAAACTGTGTGTGCAAAAAACGGACAGAGAGCGGACAAGTCAATGAACCAAAAACGTGTTCAAATACACCCACAGAACATGCACGCAAATATCCGTTCGTAAGTCCACAAATCCACAGCCGATATTTCATCTAAATTAAGTAAAATAATGAACCTATCCACTCTGTCCACACCCCTTATTACTATTACTGTATTTATATCTATCTTCTTTCTTAATACATAGAGACAACGAAGTATGAAGCTGTCTTGTACAAGGGACAACCTTCATCAAGGACTGAGTATCACAAGCCACGTCATGACGAAAAACGTGAACTTGCCGATTCTCCAGAATGTTCTGATGAAGGCGGACGGAGGATCAATAAAATTTACTGCGACAAATTTAGAGATCGCCGTGAACTGCACTGTCAGAGGGAAAGTGGATGAACCTGGTGAGCATACGGTTCCTTCAAAACTTTTTTTCGATTACGTTACATTGCTTCCAAACGAGACAATCCATATCGGGGTTGATCAAGAATCGGTGAAGGTCGAATGTGGAAACTATAAGACAAAGATCAATGGGCTTTCTGCTTCCGAGTTTCCACTTGTTCCGAAAGTGGAAGGGGAGACAGCGTTCGAGATACCGGTGGAAGACTTTAAACGGGCCCTCTCGCAGGTTTTGTTCTCTGTTGCGACAAATGAGTCACGTCCAGAACTTACAGGGGTCTGCATGAAGTTTTTTGCGTCCCAGGGAGAGGGGAGACTCTGCCTTGCTTCCACGGATTCGTATCGTCTCTCTGAGAGGACAATTCCTGTTGTAAATACGATAAGTCAGGAGCGGAAGGTGGTCATTCCAGCAAAGACCCTTTCGGAAGTGAGCCGGGTCTTATCTGTTTTTAAAGATGAAGTGGATCTTCCTTCAAACGTTTCCCTTCAAATTTCCCAAAACCAGGCGGTTTTCGTTTATGGTCCGGTCGAACTGATCTCCCGTGTGATCGATGAAAATTATCCTGATTACGAGCAAATCATTCCTAAAGAGTTCGCAACAAAGGCAGTTTTAGATCGGGAAGATTTTATGAAAGCCGTGAAAGCAGCGAGTTTGTTTTCAAAAAATGGTCTGTTTGACATCACACTTCAGTTTAGTCCCGAGCAAGGTGAACTCCAGGTGAAATCAACGGACGCGACTCGCGGACAAAACCAAAGCGCTTGCCAGGCACAAGTGACTGGACAACAAAACACGGTCTCCGTAAATTACAGATATCTGCTTGACGGCCTGCAGGCCATCTCAGAGGAGCAGGTCGTGTTTGAGATGATTGATGCGGCAAACCCGTGTCTTATTTCTCCGGTTGGAAAAACGGAGGCGTATCGATACGTGCTGATGCCGATTAGGCAATAATTAAAACCTAAATTATGTCCACAAAATCCAACAGCGCCCTTTTATGGGTGATTGCGATCGTGATCGTTGTGCTTGGAGTGGTGTATTTTTCGAAGTCGACTCAAAATGAGTCAGGTCCTGATCAGACAACACCGGAAAATACTCAGGCTACCGCAGAGATTCCGGAAGGGCCGATTGTGCTTGGGGCGATGGCCCCATTGAGCGGTGAAGCTGTACTTTATGGCGTTGCATTTAAGAGTGCGACCGATCTTGCTGTGGAGGAAATCAATGCGGCAGGAGGTGTAGATGGGCACGAATTGCGTGTTGTATGGGAGGATAGTAAATGCAGTCCTCAAGACGGAGCGACTGTCGCACAGAAATTCGTCGAAGTTCAAAAATTGAAATATCTGATCGGAACAGTTTGTTCAGGTTCAACCCTTGCAGCGGCAGAAATCACCGAACCAGCCGGTGTCTTGCTTCTCTCCGCTGGTGCCTCCAGTCCTGATCTGACAACCGCGGGTGATTATGTGTTTCGCACCTATCCTTCCGATGGTGTTGGTGGTCAGATTCTCGCGACCTATGCATTTAAAGAGCTAAAGAAAATGAAGGTTGCGATTCTTTCAGAACAGACGGATTATGCCCAAGGTCTCCGTGAAACTTTCAAAAATACGTTTGCTGAACTTGGTGGAGAAGTTGTGGCTGATGAGACATACAACACAGGCGACACGGATTTCCGAACACAAATTTTGAAGATCAAGGCTGCGGAACCAGATGTGATTTTTGTCGACCCACAAACACCGGTTTCGGGAGTGTTGGTACTAAAGCAGCTCCAGGAAAACAGTCTGAGTGCACAAGTACTCGTTAATGACGCCATGCTCTCCGATGAGACGGTTAAAGAAAATGCAGCGTATTACGAAAACACATATTCCGCGACACCTGAACTTGATGAATCAAGAGAACAAACAAAAAAGATGCTGGTGGCATATCAGGCACGGTACAACAAGGCTCCAGACTATCCAGCCTATCTCGCCTCGTCATATGACCAAGTATATCTTCTTGCTCAGGCATTTTCTGAAGTTGGAACGGATCCAGCCGCTGTTCGTGATTGGCTTTATAATGTGAGGGATTGGCCGGGGGCTATCGGGGATATCACGATTGATGAAAACGGAGATCCGCTCATCGGCTACAGCATTAAAAAAGTGACAGGAGGAAAAATTGAAAGTTTGGGAGCGTATTCTCTCTAGTTTTTCATGAAAAAGACCCGCCGTTTAGTTGCGGGTCTTTTATATTCTCGCTACAGTAAGAGCCAATTATGGTTATTGTCCTTCAGCTTCTCATCAACGCCATTATTGCCGGTTCCGTTTACGCGCTTGTTGCCTCTGGTCTCACCTTCATCTACGCGACGAGTCGCATTTTTCATTTGGCGCACGGGGTCGTGATCGTTCTTGGTTCCTACGCATTCCACTTTGGATGGATCCAGCAGGGCTGGCATCCGGCGCTGGCCGTATTGCTCTCGGTCGTTATCTCGGTTGTTTGCGGTCTCATCATGAACGAAGTGGTTTATGAGGTTCAGCGCCGGCGCAAGGCCAAACGTCTCGCGTATCTTGTTTCGACCATTGCGCTGCTCATGCTTGGTAATTCACTCGTTCTTTTATTGTTTGGATCTTCCCTACAGTCCTTTGGTGTTCAAACGCACGTCTTTCGAATCGATGGGATGAACATCACACTTCTGCAGACGATTCTCATTGCCCTTTCCATCTTTCTTTTGCTTGGTCTTGCGTGGCTTGTCAAATACACAAAGTTCGGCAAAGCGATGCGTGCGACCGCGGATAACGAGGAGGTGGCGGAAATCATGGGTGTACAAACAAGAAACATTCGTCGATTATCTTTTGCGATTGGTTCACTTCTTGGAGCGGTTGCGGGGATTTTGATCGGACTTGAGTTTAATCTCGATCCGAATATGGGTGTTTATCTCGCAATCAAAGGGTTTAGCGCGATGGTGATCGGAGGCGTTGGATCAATCGGTGGAGCGATTCTCGGTGCGTTTGTCGTAGGTCTCGCTGAACAAGTGGCGGTTTGGTACTTCGGCGCGGGATGGAAAAATTCTATGGCGTTTGTTCTGCTCTTTTTATTTCTTCTCTTAAGACCAAACGGACTGTTTGGGATAAAGAAGTTTCAATGACCTATGGTTGTTTTTGTCTTTCATATTCTGACCCTCGTCGCCATCTACGTCATGATCGCTCTGTCGCTCAATTTGGCTATGGGATACACCGGGCTAGTGAATTTCGGGCACATTGGCCTTTTGGGTGCCGGTGCATATACGAGCGCGATCCTTATGACCAAGTTCGAATGGAATTTTTGGCCGGCTCTGCTTGCAGCCGCGCTTGTCTCCGGTGCTCTCGGGGCCCTCATTTCTCTTCCCAGCAAAAAAATTAAAGACGATTATTTTGCCCTTCTTACGCTCGGATTCCTGTTCATCACAAGCGCTATTTTTATCAATTGGACGGAGATGACGAGGGGAACGCTCGGTATCCGTGGAATCACAAGGCCGGAAGCGTTTTCCGAGCCACTCACGTTTTTTCTTCTGTGTTTTTTGTTCGCTCTCTTTACGTACGTCGTTCTTCATCAGATTGTATCCTCCCCGTTCGGACGCGTTCTGGAAGCTATTCGTGATGACGAACTTGTTGCGGAAAGTTTGGGAAAAAACGTGGGAAAGGCAAAGATAATCTCGCTTTCGCTCTCCGGTGTTTTTGTGGGGATTGCCGGTGCGCTACTCGCAACGTTTCTTCGGCTTATCAACCCCGGAACATTCTGGCTTGACCCGCTCGTGCTCGCACTTGCGTCTGTGGTGATCGGAGGCCTCGCTTCGTTGCGTGGCTCGGTGGCGGGAGTCCTTCTCGTTTTCGCTGTTTCTGAGTCCCTGCGATTTTTCTCCATTCCATCATCCATGGTCGGACCGCTTCGTATCATTATTTTTATGTTCGCCTTACTTCTCATTATTCTCTGGCGC